>CACDXO010000056.1 GCA_902556825.1 uncultured Pelagibacteraceae bacterium | reverse complement strand
TTAGCAAAGCAATCTCTAATATTTCTTTAGCATCACTTGAAAGATCCATTTTATTTATTTTTTTTAAAATTGAATTTATTTCTTGACCATCAGAAGTTGTCCACAAATCCATATTTAATCCATTCTCTTCTGGATCGTACAGACCGACAATATTTATTTTATTTTCTCCAAGTATATTGCTATCAATAATATTTTTTGTATTATTTAACTCAGTACTATTTAATTCTATTTTAGTTTCATTTGGATCATCAACAATATTGCTAACTCCGATAGAAGAGTTTTCATCAATTTTTTTTTCTAATTTCCAAATATCTACTGCTTCTTCTTCTGCTTTGAGACTAGCTGTAAATATAAAATAAAGTATAAAAAAAATTGATAATATCTCTTTACTTAACAATTTTAAAATTTTCATTACTAATAATTTTTTCAATTTTTTTTATTGGTGAGGGGAAATTAATCCGATCGATTAAAATTATAGCGATAAATAAAATCACTAGTATCAAAACAATTTTTATCATTATTCCAAAAATGCCTTTTGGATTTCCTATTCTTGTTTTTTTTTCAAATTGCATATAATGTTAAGTATTTTCAAAATAAGACATATTTGTGGTTTTTCAATAAAGAATTATGAATTTAAATAAAAATATAGTTTTAATAGGCATGATGGGTTCAGGAAAATCTACAATAGGGTATATTTTGTCTAAATCTGTTGATTTAAATTTTGTTGATGTTGACAAAGTTATTGAAAAAGAAACTGGTCTTAAAATATTTGATATTTTCAAAAAAAAAGGTGAGGTTTATTTCAGAAACTTAGAAGAAAAAATAACTTTAAAATTACTTAGAAAAAGAAAACAAATCATATCTTTGGGAGGGGGTGCATTTTTAAATAAAAATATAAGGAAAGAGGTATTTGAAAATAGTTTATCTTTTTGGTTAAACTGGAAAAGCTCAACTATAGTAAAAAGAATATTTAAAAATAATAAAAGACCTATTGCTTTCTATTCGAGTGAAAATGATTTAAAAAAAATGATAGTTGAAAGGTCAAAGATATATTCTGATGCTAATTTTAAGATAAATTGTGAATCTTTATCAAAAAATATGATAGTTAATAAAATAAAAGATTTGTATGAAAAAGATTAGATTATTTGTTAAAACAAAATCTAAAAATTATCCAATAATTATTGGCTCAAATATTATTAAAGAAGTACCAAATATACTTAAATCAAATAGCATTTTTTTTGAAAATTGTTTAATTGTTTGCGATACTAAAGTACCAAAAATTAAATTAAATATTTTAAAAGAAAAAATCAAATCAAAAAAAAAAATTATTCATTATTTTAAAGCAAGTGAAAAAAATAAAAATTTAAAAAGTGTAAATAAAATTTTAGCTAAATTATTTAAATTTAATTTTAATAGAAATGATTGCATTATATCTATCGGTGGAGGAATAACTGGTGATGTATCAGGATTTGCTGCAAGTATTTTTAAAAGAGGATTAAAATTTATAAATATTCCTACAACACTTTTATCTCAAGTAGATTCGTCAATTGGAGGCAAAACTGGTGTAAATAATGAATATGGAAAAAATTTAATTGGATCATTTATGCAGCCGGACTTGGTTATTTCAGATATTTCTATTTTAAAATCACTTCCAAAAAGAGAAATAATTTGTGGATATGGTGAGATTTTAAAGCATTCATTAATTAAAAATAAAAATACATTTAAGTATTTAGATAAAAACTATCTTAAAATAATAAACTTAAAATCACCTTTTATAGAAAAATCGATCGCTGATAGTTGTAAAATTAAAAAAAATATTGTCGAGCATGATGAAAAAGAGAGAAATTTGAGAAAAATTTTAAATTTAGGTCACACATTTGCGCATGCATATGAAGCTACACTTTCTTATACAAAAAAACTCAATCATGGAGAAGCTGTAATTTTAGGAATTATTAGTGCTGCAAAATTTAGTTTTGAAAAAAATATTTTGAATAAAAATGATTATA
>CACDXO010000055.1 GCA_902556825.1 uncultured Pelagibacteraceae bacterium | reverse complement strand
TCAAGTTGGAAAAACTATTCACCTACACCCTTAATTTCATTAGATAAATTAAATGAAAATTTAAAACTTAATAAAATTTTTTACAAAGATGAATCAAAAAGATTTCATTTAAAATCATTTAAAGCTCTTGGTGGAGCATACGCTGTAGAAAAAATAATTAAAGGAAATGATAAAAAAGTAATATCTACAGCTACAGCAGGGAATCATGGAAGATCTGTTGCATGGGGCTCGCAAAAAAATGGTTTAGAGTGTAAAATTTTTATTAGTGAATTTGTTAGTGAATCTAGAGCTGAAGTCATGAGAAATTTTGGTGCTGACGTAATCAGAGTCAACGGAAATTACGAAGATTCTTTAAATGAATGTATTGAACAATCAAATAAAAACAACTGGCAAATAGTTCAGGATGTTGCTTGGGAAAATTATAAATTAGTTCCAAAATTAACTATGGCTGGTTATTCTGTAATGATGAAAGAAATTTCTGAACAAATTAAAAGTGAAAAAATTTCGCATGTTATATTGCAAGCTGGGGTTGGAGGAATGGCAGCGGCGATGGTAGGTGGTATTGCAAGATATTTAGATTATATCCCCAAAATTATAATAGTAGAACCGGATAGTGCAGCATGTGTTTTAGAGAGTATTAATATAGGTAAAATAAAAAAAATTTCTATTGAAAGAGAAAGTATAATGGGCGGTATGTCATGTGGGGAGGTATCTTTAGTTCCCTGGGAAATATTGAAAAATTCTGTGCATTTTTGTGTAACAGTTTCAGATGAATACATCTCAAAAACTATAAAATATCTTGCAAATAAAGAATTCTGTGATGAGAAAATTATAGGTGGAGAATGTTCTACTCCTGGAATAGCTAGTCTAGTTGGATTAAGTAATGATCACCAAACAAAAAAGGAAATTAAACTAGATGAAAATTCCAATGTTCTTTTATTTGGCTGTGAAGGTGACGCAGATGAAAAACTTTATCAAAAGCTATTAGCTGAATAAAAATTAAAAAAATGAAAAGAATATATAAAAAAAAATTAGAAGATCTTGATTTTTATAAAATTTTTAAACCAGAATTAACACCTAAAAAAATGCTAAAGTTAGGAGTTTTTGGAGGTTCTTATTTTGGATCTAAAATAAAAGAATTCCCATCGTCATGGTTTAAAAATGCTAAACTGAGTAAAAATTTTGATGTAAGTATAAATCGATTTAAAGTTAAATCAGGATTATCAAGAGAGCATTGGATTGAGAAAGGATGGATTTTTAAAGAAGATCCTCTAGGATGGTTTCAATGGTATTGTAGGTTTTGCAATGGAAGGAGAATTCCTAATATAGATGAAATCCAAATTAAAAGATGGAAAAATTTTAGAAGACATGTTTTGGCAATTAAAAAAAATTGTGAAAAAAATGATCTTGGATGTAGAAGAAGACAAAGACAAGCTATACTACAATGGGCTTATAACCCTTTCATCTAATTTTAGTTTTAAAATCAATTCCATATTCAGATCTTGGGCCTTTTCTTAATCCAAAAGGACCTGGAAAAAATATAGTTATCGGTTTTGTACCTGGTTTTAAATCGACTCTATGAAAATTGTTTGCAGATCTAAAACCAATATAACCAGGTGCTCTCCAATGTTTACCTGTTTTAGTAGTTTCCCAATAGCCACCTTTTAATATGATAGTAATATACGGACACAAATGATTATGAACTCCATCACCGTGATCATCATCTAGCATTTCATGAATTATAATGTTGAATGGAAACCATTTTGGGCGATGTCTAAATAATACATAATATCTATTTAACCATGGTTTCGCTTCATTAAATTTTGGGTGTGAAGGACCTCTGTCTAACACAGTTTTTTTTCTTCCTAATTTTGCAAGAATTTTAAGCAACATTTTTAATTTAATTTTATTATTGCATTATCTCTAACAATAAACATTTTGTTATTTAAAATATAAGGTCTGGAAATTTTTTGACTATCAATTTTTATAATATCTAAGGGTTTGCCTGTTAAAATTTC
>CACDXO010000054.1 GCA_902556825.1 uncultured Pelagibacteraceae bacterium | reverse complement strand
TATCTGCATCAGATACTTTGCTGCCATGTTCTTTTAAATTTTTCTCTGTTGAGTGTAATAAAGTGTCAGCTTGATTTCTTGAATCAACTGATTCTCTTTTCTTTTTATCTGCATCTTTATTTGCTTCTGCATCTTTAACCATTTTACTAATTTCATCTTCGCTTAAACCACCTGAGGCCTGAATTTGAATTTTTTGTTCCTTTCCAGTTCCTTTATCTTTTGCAGAAACATTTACAATTCCATTGGCATCAATATCAAAAGTAACTTCTATTTGAGGCACCCCTCTTGCGGCTGGTGCTATTCCCACTAGTTCAAAATTTCCGAGCAATTTATTATCTGATGCCATTTCCCTTTCACCTTGAAGGACTCTTATTGATACAGCAGGCTGATTATCTTCAGCAGTTGAAAAGACTTGGCTTTTTTTAGTTGGTATAGTTGTATTTTTATCTATAAGTTTTGTTGATACTCCACCAAGAGTTTCAATTCCTAATGATAAAGGTGTTACATCTAATAACAATACATCTTTAACGTCGCCTTGAAGTACTCCTGCCTGAATTGCAGCACCCATGGCCACAACTTCATCAGGATTTACACTTTTATTTGGTTCTTTTCCAAAGAAATTTTTTACTTCCTCAATTACTTTAGGCATTCTTGTCATTCCGCCGACTAGAATTATTTCATTTATTTCACTTGCAGATAATCCAGCATCTTTAAGTGCTGTTTTACAAGGTGGAATTGTTCTTCCAATTAAATCTTCAACCAAAGCCTCTAGCTTTGCTCTAGTCATTTTTAAATTTATATGTTTTGGACCTGTTTTATCAGCAGTTATAAAAGGTAAATTAATTTCAGTTTGAGCAGCTGAAGATAATTCAATTTTTGCTTTTTCTGAAGCTTCCTTTAATCTTTGTAATGCAAGTTTATCTGATTTTAAATCAATTCCATTTTCTTTTTTAAATTCACTTAATAAATAATCTACGATTGTGTTATCAAAATCTTCACCACCTAAGAAGGTATCACCGTTAGTAGATTTAACTTCAAACACTCCATCCCCAAGTTCTAATATTGAAACATCAAAAGTTCCGCCACCAAGATCATAAACTGCAATTTTTTTATTTTGTTTTTTATCTAAACCATAGGCTAAAGAAGCAGCAGTTGGTTCATTAATTATTCTTAAAACTTCTAATCCGGCTATTTTTCCAGCATCTTTAGTTGCTTGTCTTTGAGCATCATTAAAATAAGCTGGGACCGTGATCACCGCTTTAGTTACTTCTTGACCGAGATATTTTTCAGCAGTCTCTTTCATTTTTTGCAAAACAAATGCTGAAATTTGAGAAGGAGAATATTTTTTACCCTGAGATTCTATCCACGCATCTCCAGCATCTGAGTTTATAATTTTAAATGGAGATGTTTCTATATCTTTTTTAACTGTCGAGTCTTCAAAGTTTCTACCAATCAATCTTTTAACAGCAAAAATTGTATTTTCAGGATTTGTAACCGCCTGTCTTTTTGCAGGTTGGCCAACTAATTTTTCTTCATTTTCAGTGAACGCAACTACAGAAGGGGTTGTTCTTGCGCCTTCAGCATTTTCCAACACCTTGGGCTGCGTACCTTCCATAATTGATACACAAGAGTTTGTTGTTCCTAAATCTATTCCTATTACTTTGCTCATAATTTAATTTCCTCTTTCATATATGTGTTATTTTCTAATCTACAAGTTCCTTACAAAACTAATTTTCATTAGATTTTGATTGATTTTCCTCACTTTTTTCATTTAGCTTTAAATTTTCATCTTTTTTATTTGGTTTTTTTGAAACCGCTACTAAAGAAGGTCTAAGCAGCCTATCCTTCATCATGAATCCTTTCTGAATTTCTTGCACTATTGTTCCAGGTTCTTTGTTATCATCCTCAACTTCCATCATTGCTTGGTGCAAATTAGGATCTAATTTTTTATCAATTGATTTTATTTCTTCAATATTATTTTTTTTTAATATTGAGATCATATCTTTTTGAATGATATTTAAATGATCTACAGTTTTTTTTAGTGTCTCTGAATTTTTCAATTTCTCATCATTTTCTAATGCAAATCTCGATCTTTCTAAATTATCAATTAA
>CACDXO010000053.1 GCA_902556825.1 uncultured Pelagibacteraceae bacterium | reverse complement strand
GCTATATTTTTAAAGGAAGCCCCAGATAAAAAAACCTGGATTGCTATACTTATTACTTTTGCAGCTTGCGTTTATATCTTTTATGATTCACTAAATTTAGGTAATTTTTTAGGTGATTTCTTTGGTCTAGTTACTGCCTTTGGTCTTGCTTGTAATGCTACTTTAGCAAGATACGCTAAAGACAGAGACCTTGTTCCATCAGCTGTAATTGGTAAATTATGTGTTGCAATATTTGCCTTTTTCTTTGTGGATAGCTTCACATTAGTAGGTAATGATATCATTTTCATACCTTTAATGTGTGTAATGTGTGTGGCTATCCCTTTTGTTTTAGTAACTATAGCCCCAAGATTTATAACTGGTGCTGAAGTTAATCTTTTTTTCCTTCTTGAAACTATACTGGGTCCAGTATGGGTTTGGATGGTAATTAAAGAGCAACCTAGTTTGGAAACTATTTTAGGTGGCTCAGTTATCATATTAACAATTGCAATTCATTCATTTCTAGCCTTAAAAAAAACATAAATCATAACTAATTACTTGCAAAATTTTAACTAAGTAATAAGCAGGCAAATATATATGCAAAAAGAAGTAACCAAATCATGGGCTTTATTTATTGGAATTGGAACAATCATGATTGCTCATGGTCTCCAAATGCAATTAATGGGTATTAGATCTGTTGTTGAAGACTTTAGTGTAATTACAACTGGTATATTTATGTCTGGTTATTTTATGGGATATTTTTTAGGATCAAACACTACTCCAAAGTTAGTACAAAAAGTTGGACATATTAGAGTATTTGCGGCTTTTGCATCTTTAGCTTCTTTAAGTGCGTTGTTAGCAGCGGTTTATGTTAATCCCGCAATGTGGACCTTAAGTAGATTTATTACGGGAATTAGTTTGGTTAGTTGCTACATAGTAACTGAAAGCTGGTTAAATGACAGAGCTACAAATAAAAACAGAGGACAGTTACTATCAGCTTATATGATAATACTTTACAGTGGATTAGGAATAGGTATGCTTTTACTTAACGTAAGCGATCCTACAAACTACGAACCTTTTATTTTAGTTTCAGTACTATTATCTTTAGCTTTAGTTCCAATTCTTTTAACAAAAAGATCTGCTCCTAAATTTAAAAAAATAGGAACGATAAGCGTAAAAGAATTATATGCAATTTCTCCATTAGGAACTGTAAGTTCTTTTTGCACAGGCTTAATACATTCAGCTTTTTTTTCTTTAATGGCTGTATATGCTACAAAGGCTAATTTTACATTATTTGAAACTTCAATTTTACTTTTTATAGCAACAATGTCTGGAGTTGTGTTTCAAGGTCCCATTGGTTATTTTTCAGACAAGCTTGATAGAAGAAAAGTAATAGTTGCTGTTACATTATTAAGTGCTTTTTTTTCTTTCCTTTCAATTATTTTTGGAAGTCAAAGTCTTGAAAATATGTATTTATCAACTGAATTATCAACAAGTAAAATTTTATTTTTTATAGCAGTTGGGCTTTATGCAGGTTTATGTCTCCCATTATTTTCACTAAATCTTGCACATACAAATGATTTTGTACCTAAAGAAAAATTTGTGGCTGCAGGTGGTGGATTGCAATTTATATTTGGAATTGGTGCAATAAGTGGACCTATTATTTGTTCACTGTTTATGAGTTGGTTTGATATAAATGGTTTGTTTGTATTTTTAATAATCGCACATATTATAATTGGAATTTTTGGTATTTATAGAATGAAAGTAAGAGAAGTAGCAGAAAACCCTGACTCTACATATACTTCTATCCCAGCAACAATTACTCCAGCTGGATTAGAATTAGATCCTGATACTCCAGAAACATTAGATAATAATCAAGCAGAACAATCAAAAGTGTGAACAAAGAAAACGCAAGTAAACTCTGGAAAATCATTCAGGAAGCTGGCGATTATTTACAGGGGCAATTGCCAGATCATCCAAATCACCCAAAAGGAAGAAATCCTTATGCTCATGTAGCTATATGTGTAAAAAGTAAATTTAATGCTAGTTATAAAGATATAGAAGATAAAAAATTTGATGAAGTTATAAAATATATTGAATTTTTAAAACAGAATCCTAGCTAGTTATTGTTTAGGAAAATAATCTTCTAATTTACCTTCTCTATAAACATCTGCTGTACAACAATGAAGTCCGCCTCCAAA
>CACDXO010000052.1 GCA_902556825.1 uncultured Pelagibacteraceae bacterium | reverse complement strand
ATCAAATACTGAAATAGCTTACAGGCCAGCAAGAGTTTTATTGCAAGACTATACTGGAATACCCGCAGTAGCAGATTTAGCTGCTATGCGAGAAGCTGTTAAAGAGAAAAATAAAGATCCGAATACTATCAATCCACTTTCTGCCGTTGACTTGGTCATAGACCATTCAGTACAGGTTGATCAATCTGCAAAACCAGATTCATTTGAAAAAAATGTTGATATAGAATTTAAAAGAAATGGTGAAAGATATTCCTTTTTAAAGTGGGGACAACAAGCTTTTAATAACTTTAGAATTGTTCCACCAGGCACTGGTATCTGTCATCAAGTAAATTTAGAGTATCTATCAAAAGTTGTTTGGTCTGAAAAATATAAAGAAGATGAATATTTATTTCCTGATACTTTAGTTGGAACAGATAGTCATACAACAATGGTAAACGGATTATCTGTACTTGGTTGGGGAGTTGGCGGAATAGAGGCTGAAGCAGGAATGCTTGGTCAGCCAATTTCAATGTTAATTCCAGAAGTTATAGGTTTTGAGCTAAAAAATAAAATGCCTGAAGGTACTACAGCTACAGATTTAGTTTTAACAGTTGTAAAAATTTTAAGAGACAAAGGTGTTGTTGGAAAATTCGTAGAATTTTATGGAGATGGATTAAAAAATCTAACACTTGCTGATAGAGCAACTATCGCAAATATGGCGCCAGAATATGGAGCTACTTGTGGTTTTTTTCCAATTGATGACGAAACTTTAAAATATCTAAGATTTTCAGGAAGAAATGAGCATATAGTTTCTACTGTAGAAAAATATTCAAAAGAACAAGGATTGTGGGCAAGTGAAAACATTGAATTTACAGATAAGGTTTCGCTAGATATGTCTTCAATTGTTCCAACAATATCTGGACCAAAAAGACCACAAGACAAAGTTTTATTAAATGAAGCATCATCAAAGTTTAAAAAAGTTTTTGAAAGCACTGTTGAACGAAAAGAAAAACACATTTCAAAAGTTAATGGAACTGATTTTGAAATTAAAGATGGTTCCATATTAATAGCTGCAATAACATCTTGTACTAATACTTCTAATCCAAACGTTTTAATCGGAGCAGGTTTGTTGGCAAAAAAAGCTGTAGAATTGGGATTAAAAACAAAACCTTGGGTAAAAACTTCATTAGCACCAGGATCGCAAGTAGTAACTGATTATCTGGAAAAAGCGGGTCTTAATAAATATCTAGATGAATTAGGATTTAATTTAGTTGGTTATGGATGTACAACATGTATTGGAAACTCAGGTCCATTGCCTGATAATATTGTAGAAGCAATTGAAAAAAAAAATATATACGCTGTATCAGTTTTGTCTGGTAATAGAAATTTTGAAGGTCGTATATCTCCACATATAAAAGCAAATTATTTGGCATCGCCCCCACTTGTTGTTGCTTATGCTTTGGCTGGTCATATGGAAGTTGATTTATATAAAGATTCTTTAGGAAAAGATAAAAATGATAAAGATATTTTTTTAAAAGATATTTGGCCTTCAAATAAAGAAATAGAAGACACTCTAAGAGAAGCATTAAATTCAAAAATGTTTATTGAAAGATACTCCAATGTTTCCGAAGGACCAGTACAATGGCAAAAAATTAAAACTGAAAAAAGTAGTATTTACAATTGGGACGAAGGATCAACTTATGTAAAAAGACCACCTTTTTTTGATAATATGCCGGATGAACCAGAGGGATTTAAACAGATTAAAGACGCGAGACCATTACTGATTTTAGGAGACATGATAACAACAGATCATATTTCTCCAGCTGGATCTATTCAAAAAGAAAGTCCAACTGGTGAATATTTTATGGAACATCAAATTTTGCCAAAAGATTATAATTCTTATGGATCAAGAAGAGGAAATCATGAAGTTATGATGAGAGGCACATTTGCTAATATAAGAATTAGAAATGAAATAGCACCAGGTACTGAGGGCGGTTTTACAAAGTTATATCCTGAAGGAAAAGTAATGTCGGTTTACGATGCTGTAGTTGAATACAAAAAAAGAGGAACAGATTTAGTAGTAATTGGCGGAAAAGAATATGGAACCGGTTCATCTAGAGATTGGGCCGCAAAAGGTACCAAATTATTAGGAATTAAAACAGTTATAGCTGAAAGCTTTGAAAGAATTCATAGGTCTAATCTTATTGGAATGGGAATATTACCTTTACAATTCATAGATGGAATGAATAGATCAAATTTAAATCTAAAAGGATCTGAGTTAATTAGTG
>CACDXO010000051.1 GCA_902556825.1 uncultured Pelagibacteraceae bacterium | reverse complement strand
AGTTTTGCTGGCAGACCCATCTCTTAGAGCGACCACTACTTCTTTAACTCCACTATCTTTAAGATTAAGAGCATGTGCATGTCCTTGGCTGCCATATCCAAAGATCGCTATTTTTTTATTTTTAATTAAATTAACATCTGTATCTTTTTCATAAAACATTTTCATATTTTTCTCCTTTAAATTTATTTAAATATTTCTGACCCTCTTGTCATTGCAACCGCTCCTGTTCTTGAAACACTAATTAGTCCAAATTTTTTTAAATTTTTTGACATTAAATCTATCTCTCTTCTTAAAGCTGTTATTTGTATAACATAAGATTTATTTGATTTGTCCAATATTATAGCATTATACTTTTTGCAAGCCTTTAAAGCTTTTTCTTTTTTTGATTGACTTCCCACTATTTTAAATAAAGCCATTTCTTTAAATATAACTTTTTTATCTTCCCTTTTAAAATCAGCAACTTTGTGGACTGGGACTAGCTTTTTTAATTGCAACTTAATTTGTTCTATAACTTGTGGTGTTCCTGTAGTAACAATTGTAATTCTTGATATGTTCAATTTTGGATCAATTTCAGCTACAGCTAATGATTCAATATTATACCCTCTCCCTGAAAATAAACCAACAACCCTTGCCAATACTCCGGCTTCGTTATCAACCCATACAACAATAATATGCGTATCAAGTTTTCCTTGTTTGCCCGGAACGCTATATGCTGATTTTGATTTTGCCATTAAACTAAAGTCTTACCTTTCCCTGTAATTTTATTTTCTTTTTGATCTTTTGGACCTAAAAGCATTTGATTATGTGGTTTTCCTGAAGGTATCATTGGAAAACAATTTTCTTGTTTATCTACTCTGCAGTCAAATATTACTGGTCTATCAGTATTAATCATTTCTATTATTTTATCATCTAGTTCCCCAGGTGTTTGAGCTTTAATTCCAACACAACCATATGCTTCTGCAAGTTTTACAAAATCTGGAAGGGCAGCAGTATAGCTTTCTGAATAATTTTTATCATGTAGCAATTCCTGCCACTGTCTTACCATACCCATATATTGATTATTTAAAATAAATATTTTAATAGGAAGACTATATTGAACTGCGGTGGACATTTCTTGCATAGTCATCAAAACAGATGCTTCTCCTGCAATATCAATTACCAATTTATTCGGATGGGCAACTTGAACTCCAACTGCTGCTGGCAATCCATATCCCATGGTACCCAATCCACCAGAAGTCATCCAGCGATTAGGTTTGTCAAATTTATAATGTTGTGCTGCCCACATCTGATGCTGTCCAACTTCAGTTGTTATGTATGTATCTTTATTTTTAGTTAGTTCGTAGAGCCTTTGAACTGCATACTGTGGTTTTATTGTTTCTGTACTATTAACAAAATCAAATGAATTTACCGATCTCCACTTTTGAATTTGTTCCCACCATTTTTCCTTTTTCTTTTTATTAATATTTTTTGGAGCGGGTAAAGGGAATCGAACCCTTACATCCAGCTTGGAAGGCTAGCGTTCTACCATTGAACTACACCCGCATCACCCAAGTTCACTCCAAAATTGTGTAAAGCAAAATTAAATGGTGGAGGGGGAAGGATTCGAACCTTCGAAGACCGAAGTCAACGGGTTTACAGCCCGCCCCATTTGACCGCTTTGGTACCCCTCCTTTTCGCAGGGGAAGCGTCCCCTTGTTCAATAAAGCTTTAAACAACAAGCGGTTTATATATTTTTATAATATAAATGCAATACGAGAATTAGTAGGAAAATAAGTAAAAAAACGTATAAAAAACTATATAAATCATGAATAAAAGAACTTTTTTTGTAATTGGTAAACATGCAGTTATTGAAGCTCTAAAAAACCCTAATCGTAAAGTTTTAAGATTATTTTTGACTGAAGAAAGCAAAAAAAATATAAACAGGGAAAATCAACAATATAATCTATTAAAGGGTATAAAAGTTCATTTTAAGACGAAAAAAGAACTGGATAAGTATAGTGGTAATGAAGACATGCTCCACCAAGGTTATGTGGCAGAGTTAGAACATTTAGAAGATTTATCTTTAAAAGAATTCATTAAAAATAAAAATGATTTAACACTCGTTTGTTTAAACGAAGTAACAGATCCAAGAAATATAGGTTCAATTATTAGAAGTGCAGCTTCATTTTATTTGGATGGGATCATAGTCAAAGAAAGACATTTTCCAGATGAAAGTAAATTAATGTATAAGTCGGCAAGTGGTTCAATTGAGTATGTAAATATATTTAAAGTTTCTAATATAAATACTACATTAAAATTTTTAAGAGAAAAAAATTTTTGGATATATGGATTTGACTCTGAAAGTA
>CACDXO010000050.1 GCA_902556825.1 uncultured Pelagibacteraceae bacterium | reverse complement strand
ATCTTAAAATAGAAATAGGTGGTGGAATTAGAAATTTTGAGAGTATTCAAAAATATATTGATGCTGGAGCTGAAAAAGTCATTTTAGGAAGCGCTGCAATAAAAGATAAAAATTTTTTGAAAAAAGCATGTGAAAAATTTTCAAATAAAATTGCATTAGGCTTAGATGCTAAAAATGGATATTTGTCTGTATCTGGATGGAAGGAAAATTCTAATAAATTAACTTTAGATTATTTAGAAGAGGTAAATGATTTTGGTGCTAGTAGATTAATTTATACTGATATAAATCGTGATGGGACTAAACACAGTCCAAACTTTTTGGAAACAGAAAAAGTTGCGGATAAATCAAATTGTCCAGTGATTATATCTGGTGGAGTTTCTTCAATTGATGATATTAAAAAAGCAAAGAGCTTGAAAAATATTGAAGGTATAATAGTTGGGAAAGCAATTTATGATGGTGATATAAAATTAGAAGAACTTGTGAAAGAAATAGATGCTTAAAAACAGAATTATACCTTGTTTAGACGTTAAAAATGGTCGAGTAGTTAAAGGTATTAACTTTGTTGATCTTAAAGATGCTGGTGATCCAGTCGAACAAGCTAAAATTTATAGTGATGGTGGTGCAGATGAAATTTGTTTTTTAGATATTACCGCATCAAATGAAAATAGAGATACGATCTATGATGTAGTTGAGAAAACATCTAAGAAATGTTTTGTTCCCCTAACAGTTGGAGGTGGAGTTAGAAGTGTTGATGATATTAATAAATTACTTAATTGTGGCGCAGACAAAGTTTCTATAAATACTGCCGCAGTTCAGAATCCTGAAGTTATTGTAGATAGTTCAAAAAAATTTGGTTCTCAATGTATTGTAGTTGCAGTAGATGCCAAGAAAAATGAAGATAAATGGGAAATTTTTACCCATGGTGGAAGAAACAATACAGGCATTGATGTAATAGAATTTGTGAAAAAAATGGAAGACAGCGGCGCTGGAGAATTATTAGTAACATCAATGGATAGAGATGGAACTCAGGTTGGCTATGATATTGATTTAATGTCTAATATATCATCAAAAGTAAATATTCCAGTAATTGCTTCAGGTGGAGTAGGTAATTTAGATCACTTAGTTGATGGGATAAAACTTGGGAATGCTAGCGCGGTTTTAGCCGCATCTATATTTCACTATGGCAAATATTCTGTTAAAGAAGCTAAAGAATATTTGAACTCAAAAGGAATTCCAGTTAGGATTTAGCATGTTAGATACATTAGAAAGTTTGTTCAAACTTGCACGAGATAGAAAAAATAATCCTGTAGATGGATCTTATACTAATAAACTTTTAAGTGACAAATCTTTAAGCAAAGAAAAAGTTGTGGAAGAAATAAATGAATTAATAGAAGCAGTAGAAAAAAATTCTAACAAAATTCATGAGGCTGCTGATGTATTTTATCATTTAATAATGTATCTAGAGGTAAATGATATTAAAATAGAAGAAGTAATGGAGGAGTTAAATAAAAGAAAAAAATGAGTTACGACGATAATAATATATTTGCAAAGATATTAAGAGGAGAAATACCTTGTAAAAAAATTTATGAAGATAATTTTGTTTTATCTTTCCACGATATTAATCCACAGAAAAAAATTCATGCTCTTGTTATCCCAAAAGGAAAATATGTTGATCTAGATGATTTTAGCCAGAATGCTTCCCAAGAAGAAATGGTAGGATTGTTAAAGGGAATAAATACTGTAGCAAAAAAATTAGGAATTTCAGTAGAAACTGGAAAAGGATACAGGGCTTTAGCGAACATAAGTGAAGATGGAGGACAAGAAGTTCCACATTTACATTTTCATCTATTTGGAGGTGAAAAAGTTGGGAAAATGGTTGAGTAAGTGAGTGTTCAAGTAGATAGAAGTTATCTTGAAATTAGCTCAATAAATGAGCTATTGGTAAAAAACAAACCATTTAGTGGCTTATATTTAGAAAAAGTTAATCCACCCGATTTTCAATTAAACAAATTTTTTTATAAAGAAATTGGAAAAAAACATAGCTGGACAGACAGGTTGGTCTGGGATGATAAAAAATGGATAGATTATTTAGAAAATTCAGGAGTTAATACCTACGTTTTAAAACATAATAAAGATTTTGTAGGATATTTTGAACAGATTTTTGATAAAGATAAATTAGACTGTGAAATTGCTTATTTCGGTATTTTAGAAGAGTACATCGGAAAAAAATTAGGAGGATATTTTTTATCTGAAGCTATTAAAATATCGTTTAATATTGGTTCTAAAAGAATTTGGGTCCATACATGTTCTCTAGATCATAAAAATGCATTACAAAATTATTTATCTAGAGGAATGAAAGTTTTTCAAACTGAAAC
>CACDXO010000049.1 GCA_902556825.1 uncultured Pelagibacteraceae bacterium | reverse complement strand
GCACATGAACTATCTGGAGGTATGCAACAAAGAGTAGGTTTAGCTAGAGCATTAGCAGCTGATCCAGAATTTTTATTAATGGATGAGCCCTTTAGTGCACTAGATCCTTTGATAAGAAGACAGCTACAAACAGAATTTATTAAACTTTCAAAACAAATGAAGAAAACAACAGTCTTTATCACTCATGATTTAGATGAAGCAGTAAGAGTAGGGCATAGAATAGCTATAATGAGAGATGGAGCTGTAGTTCAAATTGGAACACCAGAAGAAATTGTAGTTAATCCAGCTGATGAATATGTTGCTGATTTTGTTAAAGGAATTTCAAGATTAAAAGTTGTTCAAGCAAAAACAATCATGAAATCAATAAAAGATTATGAAAGTAAATTTGGATCATTGGATAATGATAATGAAATAGTTAATGAAAATGAGGTTTTAAGTAAATTAATAGAAACCTCAATTACAAAAGACAAACCAATTGTTGTAACGGATAAAAACAATCAAAAAATAGGAGTTATAAGTCAATCTGATCTCTTAAAAGCTGTTGTTGAAGGAAATGAAAATGAGTAAAGAAAACAAAAATTTATCTAGATCAGAACTTATTAGTAATTTTGTTATAACAAATCCTGAATATTATATTAAAGAATTTAAAAAAATTGGCAGCAAACCTTCTTACTCATTCTCATTTAATTTATTTGCCTCGTTGTTAGGTCCAATTTGGTTTGGAATGAGAAATATATGGAATTATGCTTTAGCTTTTTTAATAGTGGAAACGTTTGCAGTTGTTCAGATTATTAGAGGTTTATTTGGAAATATTACCAAAGATGCTTTAGAAAAAATCGATAAAATCCAATCAACAATTGACTTTAGAAACAAACAACTTGAAGCAGCAATAGAAAATAATCCAGATAAAGTAGAAGTTTATAAAAGAGCAATAAAATCTTTAGAAGAAGCTATGAAAGAATACGTGGTAGACGTTCAGCAGATCGAAGCCTCAGCTATTTGGATAACAATCTTTGGCTTTGGAGTATTAGTTTTGGTTAAGATAATTCAAGGAGTATTAGCAAATACTATTTTAGAAAAAAGATATTCAGAGTGGCTTTCAAACAAATTAATTAGCCCCGGAATGCAATTAAAAAATTACTTACTAAGTATATTTTTTAGTTCTGTAATCATGTTGTTTTCGGTAGTTCATTACAGTTTTCCTGGTTTAATGACTATTATGAATGACTTTCCTACTCATCCAGAAATTAGACTTACTTCAATAAAATGGGTTGAAACAATTTTTGATTATGCGGTTATTAAAGGAGATGCATTATTTACAGCGATAACAATTGGAATTAGATCAGTTTTAGATTTCTTAGAATTGCTTTTTGTAAAAACTCCTTGGATTGTAATAATAACAACTATTGTAGTACTTACTGCTTTATCAGCAGGTGTAAGAACTGCAATTTATTCAGCAGGTTTTTTAGCTTATATGGGTTTCCTTGGTTTTTGGGTTAAAGCTATGACTACACTTGCTTTACTTGGTACGGCAGCAATTTTAAGTATTGTTATTGGAATACCTTTAGGAATTTATTGTGCAAGACGTCAAAGATTCTACTCAATGATAAGACCTATAATGGATTTTATGCAGACTATGCCTGCTTTTGTATTTATGATTCCAGTAATTGCATTCTTTGGAACAGGAAAGGTTGCAGCAGTTATTATTACAATGATTTTCGGAGGAACACCTGTTGTTAGACTTACAGTGTTAGGCTTAAGAGGTGTTCCCGAAACTATAAGAGAAGCCGCAATAGCTTATGGTGCATCCAAATGGTACTTGTTAAGAAAAGTAGATCTACCATTGGCGACACCTTCAATACTTGCTGGTGTAAATCAAACTGTGATGTTAAGTCTAGCCATGGTAGTAGTTGCATCACTAATTGGCGCAAAAGGTTTAGGACAAGATGTTTTAGAAGCATTACAATACGCTAATGTTGGTCAAGGAATACTAGCTGGTATAGCGATTTTATTTGTAGCGTTAATATTGGATAGGGTTGTTCAAGGGAAGAAAAGAGTTTAGCAACTTCCATGAACAGAAATCTTTTTTTACTTGTATCAAGCCAAGTATTTGGTTTTACAGCAGCTACAGTAACTGTTTTTATAAGTGGTATTATTGGAGCGCAATTAAGTTCTATTAAAACATTATCTACTCTACCTCCTTCTATTTATGTGGTTGGTACTGCTGCTGCTACAATATTTGCAGCTAAAATAATGAGTATAGTTGGTCGTAGAATTGGATTTGTTTCAGCATCAATTACAGGCTCAATCGCATGCTTGATTGGAGCTTATTCAATAATGATAGAAAGTTTTGCTATTTTTTGTATTTCGAAATTTATTTTAGGAGCCACTATGGCTTTTAATCACCAATATCG
>CACDXO010000048.1 GCA_902556825.1 uncultured Pelagibacteraceae bacterium | reverse complement strand
TTTTATAATATTTGATATAGAATCTGAATATTGGTAGAACATTTCGTATTCATTTTGGTTGATTAACTTTAAATTAAGCATTGATCTTAGAAATCTGGTTGCAATAAAAGCTAACCTTGCAATACCTGCAAATGGCAAGGTTCCATAATATTTACAGTTGTGAATTAAGTAATATATTTTCTGAATATCACTTAATTTAGAATTTTTTATAATATTTATTTTTATGTCTAGCTGAGATAATGAGTTTAATTCTTTATTAATTTTTGATGAGTTTTTTATACAATCTTCAGTAATTTTTTTTAATTTTAATAAATAATTTTTATCTAAATAATCGGCTTTAATTACTTTAGAATTAAAATCATATGAGTTTTCAATACATTCAAACTCTATCTTGTCATGCAGTTCAGGTTTTTTTTTAATCTTATATAAAGAATTATTGACTATTTTATTTTCTTTTTTTTTATCAAGGCCAGCTGGAAGAAATGAATTAAAATCTGTTCTTAAATCTATATAAGGAGATCCAGCAAAATTAACCATTAAAGGATTGGGTATAACATCTTTATACCCATAACCTTTCCTTTGCTCAGCCCATATATTATTTGTGATTAGTTCACTATAAAGAGATATACTTAAATTTTTAGGTTTGGAACCAATCATTTCAGCAGGATTCCAATCTGACATATTGCTAAAATATGTTGTTTTACCAGATACAAATGGATTTGGTTTTTTTAACTTGTCTATCTTTTTTTCAAGATTTTTGAGAGCTGTTTCAATCTCCTTATCATAATTTTTTCTTTCTTTTACAACTAACTCTCTACATTGAAATATGTAGATTTTATTTTTTTTGATTGCAAACTCAATATCTAAAGTGTCTGACTTAAATATTTCCTCAATTTTTTTTACAACTTTGATAAGCTTGTTAAACTTAGTATCAAATACTTTGTTTCTATAAATTATTTTTGTTTCTAAAGTAGGATTAATGTTTCCCGAAGTAATTAAATCAGTTTTGCGAGATCTATCATAATTAATGATATAATAAGGAGAATTATTATTAGGGTCCCTTGTAAAAATTACACCACTTAAATCAACATTGTCTATAAAATCTTGAACAATAATTTGATCGTTTTGTTTTAATTTTTTACCAACTTTTTCCAAGGCATTTGATATACTTTTGTAATTAAGACTAATATTTCCTAATGATAAATATTTACCAGCATTACTTTTTTTTAAATTATCTTCATTTAAAGATGAAGATCTAATTATAATTTTATTTTTAAAGTTTTTAAGAATATCTTTTATTACTTTTGGCTCTTTTTTAAGAATTTTTTTTTCTATATAGTAAAACTTTGGAACAAAAAAATTAAATTTACGACGTCTTAAAATATTGAGATTTTGTGCCTTTGATGATTTTTTATAAATCAATTTGTTAAGAATTTATTTATTATTGTTGATCTTTATTCTTATTAAAAGGTTTTATTAAGAAATTCTTAATTTTAGTATAATATATCTTTATATAACCCCACAACGCAACAAAAAAAGCGATTATAGTACTTATTATAATACTGCCAGTTCCTGGATCTAAATATGCATATGCATTACCAGTGTATGAAAAATATAAAATAACAGAGTAAATTATATAGTTTTTAAATTTCATATTTAATAGATTTAATAATGTTATTAATATATGAAATTACTTTATAATCAAGAAAATATATACAGTGAATAAAAGTAATATATTAAAAAATAAAATTTCAATATCAACTTACTTTTACTCAAATAATTTTGGAGCAATATTTCAAGCACTAAGTCTTCAAGAATTTATCTCAAAAAAATTTGATCAAGAGGTTTGTTTTAACAAATTCCAGCCTCAAAGTTTTTTATTTCATGAAATCTTAAAACCAATGATGAGGAAAAAATTTTGGAAAATTACTCAAGTTTTAAAAAAAAATATTAAACTTTTTTTTTGGAGACTCAAAATGAATATACCATTCCCAAGTATTTTGAAAAAAAGTAATAAATATCCAATAAATATTTTTGGAAGCGATGAGATATGGAATTTCAAAAATCATTTTAATGGTTTAGAAAACTTTTTTTTTGGGAAATATACTCATGGTGAAAAAATTGCATATGCTGTTAGTATTGGTAATGCAAAATTGGAAAAAATAAAAAGCGATAATCTTATTCAAATATCTCAATTAATAGAGAAATTTTCATATATAAGTGTGAGAGATACCTTAACCTATGAGTTTGTAAAAAAAATTACAAAAAAGGAAATTCCAATAGTTTTGGACCCTTGTTTATTAGATGATAATAATTTTATGGACAAAATTATACAAATTCCAGAAAAATCAAAATATGCAGTTATTTATGGAAATTATTTTACAGAAAATAACAAAATGAAAATAATTAAATATTGTGAAAAAAATAATTTAAAAATTTATTCTTTATCTTATTTTAAT
>CACDXO010000047.1 GCA_902556825.1 uncultured Pelagibacteraceae bacterium | reverse complement strand
ATAGATATAGTACCATCTGGATCAATTAAATTTTACCCCGTCCTTTACTCCAGGTGTTTACAGCCAAGGAGATGGAAAAGATTTGGGACATACAATTGAGTTTAAAAGTGAACTTCAATTTTCATTAGATATTTTTTCTAATAGTGAGCTAGGATTTTCCTATAATCATATATCTAATGCTAGCTTAGGAGACAAAAATCCTGGGGCAAATAGTTATATGTTTAATTTTGTCAAACAGTTTTAAATTAAAAAAATGAAACTTAAAGATTGTCATAATTTTAGTGACTTTAGAAAATTAGCTAAAAAAAAATTACCTTCACCAATATTTCACTATATTGATGGAGCAGCAGACGATGAGATTACATATAGACGTAACACTTCCTCATTTAATGACATTGATTTAGTTCCAAATGTATTAAGAGGTGTAGAAAATATTGATTTATCAACTACTATATTTGGAAAAAAATTAGATCTTCCATTCTATTGTGCACCAACAGCTTTACAAAGACTTTTTCATTATGATGGAGAAAGAGCAGTAGGAAAAGCAGCTCAGAAATTTAATACAATGTTTGGAGTTTCAGCTTTAGCTACTGTAAGTGTTGAAGAAATAGCTTCATTAATTGATACACCGAAAATGTTTCAATTTTATTTTCATAAAGATAGAGGTTTAAACGATTCTTGTTTGGAAAGAGCAAAGGCAGCAAAGTTTGATGTTTTGGCTTTAACAGTAGATACAATAACGGGAGGAAACCGTGAAAGAGATCTCAGAACTGGGTTTACATCTCCCCCTAAGCTTACATTATCAAGTTTGTATAGTTTTGCTACAAAACCAATGTGGGGAATAAACTATTTAACAAAGGGTAAATTTGAATTACCGCATCTTCAAGATTATGTAAAAGAAGGTACTAGCACGAACACTTCTATCGGTAATTATTTTTCTACTATGTTGGATCAATCTATGAATTGGAAAGATGCTGAAAAATTATGTTCTCAATGGGGAGGTCATTTTGCTCTTAAAGGAGTGATGAGCGTTGAAGATGCTAAAAAAGCAGTTGATATCGGATGCTCAGGAATAATGGTTTCAAATCATGGTGGAAGACAACTTGATGGATCAAGGTCACCATTTGATCAATTAGCAGAAATTGTAGATGCAGTTGGAGACAAGATAGATGTTATTTGTGAAGGAGGATTCCAAAGAGGAACTCATATGCTTAAAGCTTTATCTATTGGTGCCAAAGCATGTTCTGGTGGAAGATTATATCTTTATGCACTAGCTGCAGCTGGTCAAGCTGGTGTTGAAAGAGCTTTAGGACAGTACAAGGCTGAGCTGGAGAGGGATATGAAACTTATGGGTTGTAAAAAGATAAGTGATTTAAATAGAAGTAATTTAAGGTTTAGAAAACCATGAATCTAAATGATTGTCACAATTTTGAAGATTTCAGAAAATTAGCAAAAAAAAAATTACCATCTCCAATCTTTCATTATATTGATGGAGGCGCAGATGATGAAATAACCCTAAAAAGAAATACAGAGTCTTTTAATCAGTGTGATTTAATCCCAAACGTTTTAGCTAGTGGTGGAAAACCAGATATTTCAACAGAAATTTTTGGAAGAAAAATAAGTATGCCAATTTTTTTATCTCCTACAGCTATGCAAAGATTGTACGATCCAGAGGGAGATAGAGCTTCAGCAAGAGCAGCTGAAAAATTAGGAACAATGTATGGCATGTCTACTATGGCTACATCATCCATTGAAGAGATTGCACATGTTTCAATTGGTCCAAAACTATTTCAACTTTATATTCATAAAGATAAATCTATTACCGACGATTTGATTGATAGATGTAAAAAAGCAAAATTTGATGGTTTATGTTTAACAGTTGATACAATAGTTGCTGGCAACAGAGAGAGAGATCATAGAACAGGTTTTACTACTCCTCCAAAGCTTACGATCAAAAGTTTATTTGAATTTGCAGCAAAACCGGGTTGGGTATTTAATTATTTAACAAATAAAAAATTTGAGCTTTCAAACGTTAAACATAAAACTGATAAAGGAACCAATATAACTAAATCAGTTATAGATTATGTTAACGAACAGTATGATCCAGGAATGAACTGGCAGGATGCAGAATACTGTATAAAAAAATGGAATGGTCCATTTGCTTTAAAAGGAGTAATGTCAGTTGAGGATGCAAAAAAAGCAATCGATATAGGCTGTACTGCAATATTTCTTTCAAATCATGGGGGAAGACAACTTGATGGATCAAGATCTCCATTCGATCAACTTAAAGAAATTTCAGATGCTGTTGGCGATAAATTAGAAATTATATTAGATGGCGGAGTTAGAAGAGGAACTCATGTTTTAAAAGCAATTGCAGCAGGCGCTAAAGCTTGTAGTTTTGGAAAAATGTTTTTATTTTCTCTTGCATCTGGAGGTCAAGCAGGTGTGGAACGTGCGTTGCAAAATATGCAAAAAGAAATTGAGAGAAATATGTTATTGATGGGTTGTAAAAATTTAAAAGAATTAAATAATTCAAAAATTATCTTTAAAAAATAATAATTATGAAACTTGCAAAAAACCTTGAAAGACTAGGTACAGAGTCAGCTTTTAAAATTTTAGCAGAAGCAAAAAAATTAGAATTAGAA
>CACDXO010000046.1 GCA_902556825.1 uncultured Pelagibacteraceae bacterium | reverse complement strand
AGGAGCATCTATGAGCTTGGAAGAAAAAATTCAAATTGCAAGGGTATTCGATGAACTTGGAGTAGATATAATTGAAGCTGGTTTTCCAATTGCATCCCCAGGAGATTTTGAAGCGGTTACAGAAGTAAGCAAAGTTTTAAAAAATTCTATTCCTGCAGGTCTTTCCAGACATTCTAAAAAAGATATAGACAGATGTTACGAAGCATTGAAACATGCACCAAGATTTAGAATTCATACATTTATATCAACTAGTCCACTACATATGAAGCATAAGCTAAATAAGTCTCCCGAAGAAGTTTATGAATCAATTAAGGAGCATGTTACCTATGCTAGAAAATTTACTGATGATGTTGAGTGGTCATGCGAAGATGGGACAAGAACTGATATGGATTATATGTGCAAAACTGTTGAGCTAGCAATTCAATGTGGTGCAAAAACTATAAATATTCCTGATACAGTTGGTTATACGATACCATCAGAATTTACAAAAATTATTGAAACTTTGAAAAATAAAGTTCCAAACATAGATAAAGCAATTTTATCCACTCATTGTCATAATGACTTAGGATTAGCTGTTGCAAATTCACTAGCAGGTGTTCAAGCTGGCGCAAGACAAATAGAATGCACTATAAATGGAATAGGAGAGAGAGCAGGCAATGCTGCTTTAGAAGAAGTAGTAATGGCAATGAAAACAAGGCCCGATTTGATGCCATACGAAACTGGAATTAATACAACTTTATTAAGCAAAGCTTCAAAAATTGTTTCAAATGCAACAGGATTTCCAGTCCAGTACAATAAAGCAATAGTTGGGAAAAATGCTTTCGCACACGAGGCAGGAATTCATCAAGATGGAATGTTAAAAAATAGACAAACTTATGAAATTATGACACCAGAGAGTGTTGGGGTAAAACAAACATCATTAGTAATGGGTAAACACTCAGGAAGACATGCGTTTAAAGATAAATTAATTAGTTTAGGCTATGTAGATGTTACAGATGATGTAATAGAAAATGCATTCGGTAAATTTAAAATATTAGCTGATAAGAAAAAGCATGTTTATGATGAAGATATAATTGCACTAGTTGATGATAGTTTAATTATCGATAATAAAGTTAACGCAATTAACTTGAAATCATTAAAGGTATTTGCTGGAACAGGAGAACCACAAAGAGCCGAAATGACTTTAGATGTTTTTGGTGAAGTTAAAAATGCATCTGAGACTGGAGATGGTCCTGTTGATGCAATATTTAAATGTATAAAAAAACTTTATCCCCATGATGTAAGTTTACAATTATATCAAGTTCATGCTGTAACTGAAGGAACTGATGCTCAAGCGACAGTAAGCGTTCGAATTGAGGAAAATGGAAAAACAACTGTTGGCCAAGCAGCAGATACTGATACATTAGTTGCATCAGCAAATGCATACATAAATGCATTAAATAAGATGATTATAAAAAGAGATAAAACTGCACCCGGATATTCTCCGGAGCAAAAAAAAGAAGAAAAAGTGAAAGGAATATAAATGGGATTGTTTAACAAAGTATCAAAAATTTGGTCACAAGATATGGCGATTGATCTTGGTACAGCTAATACGCTGGTAGTATTAAAAGGACAAGGAGTTGTTTTAAACGAACCATCAGTTGTTGCTGTAGTTGATAGTAAAGGAAAAAAATCTGTATTAGCAGTTGGTGATGAAGCTAAAACTATGCTTGGGAGAACTCCTGGTAATATTCAAGCAATAAGACCTTTAAGAGATGGAGTAATTGCTGACTTTATCGTTACAGAAGAAATGATTAAACATTTTATAAAAAAGGTTCATAAAAGAAGTACTTTTGCAAATCCTAGAATTTTAATTTGTGTACCTACTGGATCTACACCAGTTGAAAGAAAAGCTATTCAAGACAGTGCGCTTGCGGCAGGTGCAAGAAGAGTTCAATTAATTGAAGAACCAATTGCGGCCGCTATTGGAGCAGGATTACCAATCTCAGAAGCAACAGGTTCAATGGTAGTAGATATTGGTGGTGGTACAACTGAAATTGCGGTTATGTCTCTAGGTGGAGTTGTTTATTCAAATTCTTTAAGAGTTGCCGGTGATGCTATGGACCATGCCCTTCAAAATTTTATGAGAAAAGAATATAACCTTTTAATTGGAGACAGCACTTCTGAAAAAATAAAAAAAGAAATTGGAACAGCAATTCCTACAAATAACAATAAATATCCTGTTAAAGGAAGGGATATACGTTCAGGAACTCCAAAAGAAGTAAATATAACTGAAGAGGATACTTCGGAAGCTTTAAATCCTATACTGAAAGAAATGATTAATGGAATTAAAGATGCTTTAGAAAACACTCCTCCAGAATTATCAGCAGACTTAGTTGATATGGGTCTTACATTAACAGGCGGCGGAGCATTATTAAAAAATATTGATAAAAGATTTTCTAAAGAAACAGGACTACCTGTTCATATAGCTGACGACCCACTAGCGTGTGTTGCAATTGGAACGGGTAAAGCTTTAGATCAAGAGGAGATTTTTTCAAGTATATTATCAGAGTATTAAAAAATTATGGCAGCGAGTAGAGATGACTTTATAATAGCTATTCGTTCAGCATTTATTAAAAAAGGAAACAAACAGCGATTTTCTTTAATCGGTTTAATTTTTTTTTCTATAG
>CACDXO010000045.1 GCA_902556825.1 uncultured Pelagibacteraceae bacterium | reverse complement strand
TAACTTTATATAACTATTAACTACATCATCGCCAAAAGCTTCTCTTAAGATTTTGTTTTCATCTAATTCATCTAGAGATTCTTCAATATCATTTGGTAATTTTTCTAAATTAGGGTAATTTTTATAATCTGTATACATGTTACATGTTAGAGGTTCTCCAGGATCAGTTTTATTATTTAGTCCAAACAATCCAGCAGCTATAACTCCAGCCTGTAAAAGATATGGGTTAGCTGACCCATCCATTAGTCTAAGTTCAAATCTCCCTGCGTCTGGAATTCTAATCATATGAGTTCTATTATTACCAGTATAAGAAATACTACTTGGTGACCATGATGCACCAGACTTAGTTGCTGGAGCATTTATTCTTCTATAACTATTTATCGTGGGATTAAATAAAGAAGATAGAGGCCTTGCATTTTTTAACAAACCACCAACAAAATGGTATGCAGTTTTACTTAATCCATACCTATCTCCTTCATCTAAAAATTTATTTTTCTTTCCATTCCAAAGAGATACATGGGCATGACAACCATTACCTGTTAAATTTTCAAATGGTTTAGGCATAAAGGTTGCTCTTAATCCATGTTTTTCAGCGAGTGTTTTAACCATAAATTTAAAAAAAACATGCCTATCAGCTGTGACTAAGCAATCATCGTAATCCCAATTCATTTCAAACTGTCCATTAGCATCCTCATGATCATTTTGATAAGGTTTCCAATCTAATTCAATCATACTGTCACATATTTCTTTAATTAACTCATACCTCCTCATTAGAGCAGACTGATCGTAGCAAGGTTTAGATTGTATATCTCTACTATCTGCGATGCTTGAACCATCTTGAGAAATTAAAAAATATTCACATTCAACACCTGATTTCATTTGTAAATTCATTTTATCTAATTTTTTAATTTGATTTTTAAGCATAACTCTGGGAGATGCCTTAACTTGTTTGCCATCCATCCATAAATCAGATGCTAACCAACCAACTTCTTTGTTCCAAGGTAGTTGTATTAAACTATCAGGATCAGGAATTGCAAACATATCTGAATCTGCTGGTGTCATATCTAGCCAAGTAGCAAAACCAGCAAAACCAGCTCCATTTTTTTGCATTTCCCCAATTGCTTGAGCTGGAACTAATTTAGATCTTAATACACCAAACAAATCTACAAAACTTATTAAGAAATATTTTATTTTTTTTTGTTTTGCTATTTTGGAAAGATCTTTTGCCATAAGTAATTTTAACTAAATAAATTTATAATTTTATCTTTGTAGTATATTAGATTAACCACCACAATTATTATTATTGCCACTATAAGCCCATACCTTGCTTTTGGCCAAGCAATCCTTGACATTTTTTCGGGTGTTTTATTAATGTTTTCTGATTTTTTTTCGTCCATGGTAAATAAGGGCGCATAATTAAATGCGCCCTTTATTTTAATTTTAATTACCCATCGGTAACATTGCTTTTCCAGTCATTTGAACCAGGTCTTCTTCTAGCAATTGCATCCGATTTGCTTTTCTCATGCATATTCGAAATGAAATGCCAACCAATCCAAAGTACCACTAGAATAAGAACTAAAATTCCTTCAGTTCCTACACCAGGGTAAACTGGACCTTGCACTTCAGCAGCGCTAAGGTGATCTATCCAATTTGTAACTGTTGCCATATGTTTCCTCCTTTACCTTGAGGATGACGCAACAGCTTTTTCATCGCTCTTTGCATCTTCCATTATTGTATAGTCTAGACCAGCTAATTCTACTTCTTTTGGAATTCTAAGTTTACCCATTCCTTGAAGTATTTTAGCTAATATCCATCCTGGTAAGAAACCAAGTACACCGAACATAATTATTGCACCAATAAACATTCCCAAAGGATTTATTGGAGCGTAGTCTGTTCCTACCCACATAGCTCCTACACTATAACCCGATGAAGGATATCCGTTTAGAACAAAACCACAAATTATAAGTCCAGCGACACCGGCATAACCGTGAACTGCAACAGCACCAACCGCATCATCAATTTTGAACTTACGCTCAACCCAGTAATGCAATTTGTATGCTACCCATACTCCAATCATAGCAATTATGAATGATTGAATTGGATGATATAAATCATTTCCTGCAGAAGCACATATTATTCCTGCTAGTCCACTTGAGTATGTCCAGAAAGGATCTCCTTTAGATATTAGATATCCGGCCATTAAACCTCCAGATAACGACATCAAGAAGTTCATTGTGATTGCACCTAACGTTGTTGGTGTTACGTAAATGTTAGTTGCTGTCCAGAATGTTACTCCTTCCATTCCATATTCAGGTCCTAGATCAAAAATTGGTATATTACATGCTGCATAGAATCCCCAAAAACCAGTATAAATTAAGAACAATCCAATGGTTACTAACCATGGATTTCTTGGTCCTATATTTCTAGGTTCTCCAGTTGAAGAGAATTTTCCTATTCTTGGCCCTAATACTGCTAGAACTCCAAGAGCAAATCCTCCTGCTACTGCATGAATAACTCCTGATGCATAAGCATCATGATATCCCAATATTTTTAACATCCAACCATCGAAATGCCATCCCCAAGCAGCATCAATAGTCCAGAAAACTGAACCAATTGCTATTGCTAAAATACCGAATGCAAATGTTGTAATTCTTTCAATTACCGCACCCGAAACGATAGAGGCAGCAGTCCATGAGAATAATAAGAAAGCAGCCCAGAATACACCGCTGATACGGTCAT
>CACDXO010000044.1 GCA_902556825.1 uncultured Pelagibacteraceae bacterium | reverse complement strand
ATTTTACAAAATCAATTAAAGAAAAAAATAAACAAAAAATAAACATTCAGATTGTCAAAAATAGAAATGACGAAATAGGCATTTTATCTAATTCTTTGGACGAAATGACTAATGAGTTAAACAATAGAATTAATGCTGCAGAGAATTTTTCAACAGACTTGGTTCATGAAATCAGAAATCCACTTGCTTCTTTAAAAAGTGCATCTGAAATAATTTCTGAAACTACAGATAAAGCTCAAAGAGAAAAACTTGTCAATATACTTTTACATGATGTTGAAAGAATCGAAAGATTGATTACTGATTATTCTCAAATGTTAAAAGATGAGGTTGCGATTACAAATGAACAAATGAAGAAAATTGATTTAAAATTAATAGCAAAATCTGTTGTAGAAGATTTTAATAATCTTCATAATTCAAAAAGTAGAATAAGTATTAAATTAAATTCAAATGGATCAAACGATTACAATATTTTAGGAATAGAAAATAGAATTGAACAAATAATTGCAAATTTACTAGATAATTCAATTTCTTTTAGTAGAGAAAATCAAACTATTAAAGTTGTACTTTCGGAAGATAAAAAAGAAAAAAATGTAATTTTAAGTGTTATCGACGAAGGAGAAGGTTTCAAAGAAAACGATACAAGCAAAATTTTTAAAAGATTTTATAGTAATAGGCCTAATAAATTTGGAGAACATTCTGGATTAGGATTAAATATCGTTAAAAATCTAGTTGAGTTGCACAGTGGTAAAATTTCAGCCTCAAATAATGTGGGTCAAAAAGGCGCAATTATCGAAATAATTTTTCCAAAAGTTTAATCATTATTAGTTGATAAAATTTTATAAAGTTGCTACAAGGCGTTCTTCATGAGCGATTATAAAGTTAAAGATATATCACAGGCAGAATTTGGAAGAAAAGAAATCTCCTTGGCAGAGACTGAAATGCCTGGACTAATGGCGTTAAGAAAAGAATATAAAGGGAAAAGCCCACTTAAAGGGGCAAGAATTTTAGGATGTCTTCACATGACAATCCAAACTGCAGTTCTTATTGAAACTCTTGTAGATTTAGGTGCAGAAGTAAGATGGTCTTCATGTAATATTTTTTCAACACAAGATCATGCAGCTGCAGCAATTGCAAAGGTAGGTATACCAGTTTTTGCATGGAAAGGTGAGACCGAAGAGGAATATTGGTGGTGTGTAAAACAGACAATTGAAGGAAAAAAGGATTGGAAACCAAACATGATTCTTGATGACGGTGGTGACTTAACTGCACTTATGCACAAAGATTATAAAAATTTATTAAAAGATATAAAAGGGTTATCTGAAGAAACAACAACAGGAGTACTAGCGCTTAAAAAAATGGAGGCACAAGGAACATTATTAGTTCCAGCGATTAATGTGAATGATTCGGTTACTAAGTCTAAATTTGACAATTTGTATGGTTGTAGAGAAAGTTTAGTTGATGGAATAAAAAGAGCTACCGATGTGATGATGTCTGGAAAGGTTGCAATTGTTGCAGGATTTGGTGATGTTGGAAAAGGAAGTGCTGCTTCATTGAGGCAAAGCGGAGCTAGAGTAATGGTTACTGAGACTGATCCAATTTGTGCCCTACAAGCAGCGATGGAAGGTTACGAAGTTGTGCTAATGGATGAAATGATTAAAGAGGCAGATATAGTTGTTACAGCAACGGGAAACAAAGACATAGTAACAGCTGACCACATGAGAGATATGAAAGACAGAGCTATACTTTGTAATATTGGACACTTTGATAATGAAATTCAAGTTGAAGCATTGAAAAATTATAAATGGGACGAAATTAAACCACAAGTTCACGAAATAACTTTGCCAAGTAAGAAAAGAATAATATTACTTGCTGAAGGAAGACTGGTTAACTTAGGGTGTGCTACTGGACATCCCAGTTTTGTAATGAGTGCTTCATTTACCAACCAAGTAACTGCCCAGATAGAATTATGGAATAATTCAGATAAGTACGAAAAGAAAGTTTACGTTTTACCAAAACACTTGGATGAAAAAGTTGCAAGATTACACTTGGAAAAAGTAGGCGCCAAACTTACAAAAATGTCTAAAGACCAAGCAGACTATATCAGTGTAACACCTGATGGACCTTACAAACCAGATGCCTATCGCTACTAAAAGTAGCGATAGGCATCTGGTTTGTAAGGTCCATCAGGTGTTACACTGATATAGTCTGCTTGGTCTTTAGACATTTTTGTAAGTTTGGCGCCTACTTTTTCCAAGTGTAATCTTGCAAAACAACATTCATTAAACATCTAATTAACAATTTACAAAGAAAAAATAAACTCAAACTAACAGAGGTCCCAAGTCCAACGTTTAATATTGTAAATGAATATAAAATTAACGAATTTGTTATAAATCATTATGATTTGTTTAAAATTAAAGACCTAAAAGAACTATACAACATTGGAATATTCGAAGATAATTCAGAAATGGTTACTTTAGTTGAATGGCCAGAAATAATTTCTAATAAACCAAAAAAAATAATTGAATTATATTTTAGTTATGAAGATGATTTTCAACGAAGAAATTTAGAAATATTTTCTAATCATAGAAAAGAAATAATTAATGAATTTAAGTAAACTTAAATCTTTATCTGGAGATGCATCTTTTAGAAAATTTTATAGGTATAATAATACAATTATTGTGGTTAGTAAAAAAGAGACTAGAAAGAATTTATTAATTTATGATGCTGTTAACAAAATCT
>CACDXO010000043.1 GCA_902556825.1 uncultured Pelagibacteraceae bacterium | reverse complement strand
TGAATCTATATGCATATGGCAAACCTAGTTCACATAAATGGATTATTGTAGATGTTGGTGTAACATTTGCAGATGACAGTTTACCAGGTATAGATTTGATTTATCCAGACCCTGGTTTTATCGTTGATAAAAAAAATGATTTACTAGGAATTGTTTTAACCCATGCACATGAAGATCATATTGGAGCAATAACTTATGTTTGGAAAAAATTAAAATGCAATATATATGCAACGCCATTTACAGCAAGAATAGTTACAGAAAAATTTAAAGAAAAAAAAATTGACATTCTTCCATATCTAAAAATTGTAAAGTTGAATGGAACAATTGATCTTGATCCTTTTAAGATAGACTTTGTTACTTTGACTCACTCTATTATCGAACCTAATGGTTTGAAAATTGTTACCCCGTGCGGAACTATTTTTCATACAGGTGATTGGAAAGTTGATCCAAATCCAATGGTGGGAAAAAAAATTAATGAAGAAAAACTCAAAAAAATTGGTGACGACGGAGTTTTAGCAATGGTTTGTGACTCAACAAATGTTTTTAGTATAGGTAGAGCCGGATCTGAAGGAGATGTTAGAAAAAATATGCTTAGCGTTATGTCACGTCAAAAAAAAAGGATACTTGTTACTTCTTTCGCATCTAATGTAGCTAGAATGGAAACAGTTTTTTACTGTTCAGAAAAAATAGGACGACATATATCCTTAGTAGGCAGATCAATGCAAAGAATTTATAAAGCTGCTAGACAATGTGGATATCTTAATGATGTAATTGAACCTTTGGATCCAAGAGATGCAAAAAAATTACCAAGAGAAAAAGTAGTTTACCTTTGTACTGGAAGTCAAGGAGAGCCAATGGGTGCACTAAACAGAATATCAAATAACAATCATCCAGACGTATTTGTTGAAAAAGATGATACAGTAATATTTTCATCAAAAATAATTCCAGGAAACGTCAGAAAACATTACAATGTGCACAATAAATTATTAAAAGAGGGTATTAATGTAGTTTCTGAAGAAACAGAATTTGTTCATGTATCTGGTCACCCAAATAGAGAGGATTTGAAAGACATGTATGAATGGATCAAACCAAAGTCCCTTATACCTGTTCATGGCGAACACAGACATATGAAAGAACAAATAAATTTTGCTAAAGAAATGAAAATCCCTTATCCTGTTCAAGTTGAAAATGGTGATGTGGTAAAAATATTTCCTGGAGAAAAACCCCATGTTTATGATAAAGCACCTAGTGGTCGATTATGTGTTGATGGTGATATTTCTATAGAAGAAGATTCAGCATTTATCAAAGAAAGAAAAAACTTAGCTAGCAATGGGTACATTGATTTAACTTTGATTATTTCAAACAAAGGAACTTTATCTAGTAAACCTTTATTAAATATAAAAGGTTTACCAATTCTTGAAAGAGAAGAGTATTTTGAAGGCCTTGAAGATGAAATAATCAAGCTAACAAAAACTTTTTCATTAAAAAATATCAAACAGAATGATAATTTAATCGAAGGATTAAAAAAAACATGTAGAAAGTATACAAAAGAAAAAACTGGAAAAAAACCAATAACTAATATTAATGTTGTAAGAATATAATATATGCTCTTTTCAAAGTCACTTATACCTATTTTAAAAAATAATCCTTCAGAAGCTGTGATTAAATCTCACCAGCTAATGCTTAGAGTTGGAATGATTAAACAATCTTCAGCAGGGATTTATTCATGGTTACCATTAGGTTTCAAAGTTATGAAAAAAATAGAACAAATTGTAAGAGAAGAACAAGACAGAATTGGTGTACAAGAAATTCTGATGCCTACAATTCAATCTAGTGAGATTTGGAAGGAGAGTGGAAGATATGAGGACTACGGAGAAGAAATGCTAAGAATAAAAGATAGGCAAAATAGAGAAATGTTGTATGGACCAACAAATGAGGAATTAATAACTGACATATTTAGAACAAGTATAAAATCTTATAAATCTTTGCCGCAGTTGCTTTACCATATACAGTGGAAATTTCGAGACGAGCTAAGACCAAGATTTGGAATAATGAGATGTAGAGAATTTTACATGAAGGATGCATATTCCTTTGATCTAAATGACGACGAGGCAAACTTTTCATACAATAAGTTTTTTCTATCATACTTAAAAACTTTTCAAAGATTGGAACTTTCTGCTATTCCAATGGCAGCGGATACTGGACCAATTGGAGGAAATTTATCTCATGAATTTATTATTCTTGCTGAAACTGGAGAAAGCAAAATTTATACAGATAAGAGAATATTTAATGTTAACTATAATGATATAAAATTAGAAAAAAATTCTCTAAATGAACTAAGAGAAAATTATCAAAAATACTACGCAGTTACAGATGAAAAATTTAATAAGAATGAATTTGAAAAAAATGTACCAAAGGAATTTCAATTACATACCAAAGGAATTGAAGTGGGTCATATTTTTTATTTTGGAGACAAATATTCAAAACCAATGAATGCATCTGTCGATTTTCAAGGAAAAAAAGAATTTGTTAAAATGGGGTCATATGGAGTTGGAGTATCGAGATTAGTTGGAGCTATCATTGAAGCAAAATATGATGAAAAAAATGAAATAATGAATTGGCCAATATCTGTATCACCATATGAGTGTGCTATTATTCCTCTCATAAGTAAAAATGATAGCTCAAACTTGAAAAAAGCATTAAAAATCTACAATTATTTATATGATAAAGGAATTGATACAATAATAGACGATA
>CACDXO010000042.1 GCA_902556825.1 uncultured Pelagibacteraceae bacterium | reverse complement strand
AACTTTTTTTTTTAAACTTTTTATGTTGTTAATAGTTTCTTGTAAATTATTTGTTGCTTCGGGATGTATCGTAATGATGTCTGCACCTGCATTTGCATAATCTTTAATATATTTGTGTACTGGAGAAATCATTAAATGAACATCAAAAGGTAATTTAGTATGATTTCTTAAATTTTTTATTACAGGTGGGCCTATCGTAAGATTGGGTACAAAATGACCGTCCATAACATCAACATGAATCATATCCGCTCCACCTTCTTCCAATCTCTTTATTTCATTTCCTAACTGACTAAAATCAGCTGACAAAATTGATGGTGAAATTTGTATTTTTTTCATTGATAGCTAGATTTACTAGTATCAATTTTTAAAATTTAATTGAATTAAAAAATTGGTAAATTTGTCTCGAAATTTCACTTTCCAGAGGAAAAGACAACATGCCCATTACGGAATAACCCAAAATCCATGGCATTAAGTAAAATCTTATCATAAAGAAAAACCAAGCAACATATAATGGTACTAACGGATGGATTATAAAGGAAGGGGTTATAGGCTTGAATATATTAATTAATGGATTAGTAAATTTAACAAATACTTTCATGAAAAAGAATTCAGAGTCCTCTTTTTGGAAAATATTCATTGCGACTCTTCCAATCAAAGTCCACATAATTATTCCAAGAATATAATCAATTATATAGACTAAAGGATGAAAATTAGCAGACATTTTAGAAATTTATATTTTAAAAAGTGAGAAATTAAAAGGGGCGAAATTAATCGCCCCTTTAAAAGATTATTTAGTGTTTGCCAAGGATCGATTTACCAGCTGGTACTCGAACCTCATCAACCATTTTTTGCGTAGCAGCATCAGGCTCTGAAGTAATTAAACTTACAACAACCATAGACACTAAGCTTACAGCTGAACCGAAGATACCAAACGTTAACTGTGTAATACCTAAGAATCCACTTCCACCATTTCGTACCCAAATTAGGTAACCCATACCAGAAGCAAGACCTAAAGCCATACCAGCTATAGCACCTTCTCTATTAGCTCTCTTCCACCATACACCAAGTACAAGTGGGAAGAACAATCCAGACATCGCAAAGTCAAAAGCCCAGATTACTGAACCTAAGATACCTTGGATCTCCATTGCTGCAATAGTTGCTCCAGCAAAACCAATTACTACAAGTAATACCCTTGCAACAACTAGTCTTTTTGCAGTTTCTGCTTTTGGATCAATGATTTTGTAGTACAAGTCATGAGACAAAGCATTTGCAATCGCTAGAATTAAACCATCGGCTGTTGACATGGCAGCCGCCATACCTCCAGCAGCAACTAGACCTGAGATTACATATGGTAATCCAGCTATTTCCGGAGTTGCTAACACAACGGCTTTACCACCCATGAAAAACTCATTTAATTCAAGAGTTCCATTTCCGTTAAAGTCGCTTACAAACATTAAGTTTGCTTGGTTCCAGTTTTGATACCAATCTATCGCTTGAACTTCACTTATCGATTTACCGATAATTCCAGTCGCTAAGTTAGGATCTATCAATGATAATTTAGATAGTGTCGCTAACATTGGAGCAGAAGAATAAAGTAGGAAGATAAAGAATAAAGACCAACCTACTGATTTTCTAGCTGCTTTTACACTTGGAGTAGTAAAATATCTCATCATCACGTGAGGCAATGAAGCTGTTCCCATCATCATCGCTAGTGCTAATGAAATAAATGCCCAAGGTGTAGCGTTAACCGCTGAGTGAGCTTTAGTTATACCTGCTAAACCTTTTGGTACAGTTGCTAAATCAGCTGCAGAGTTTGTTACTGTTCCTAAACCAAATTGGGCTTCAAGATCAGCAATTCTCGCAACTTCATCAGCTAACATAAAGTGTGGGAAGAAACCCGCACCCATTTTGTTACTGATCCAAAATACTGGAAGCAAGTAAGCTATTATAAGTACGATATATTGTGCAACCTGTGTCCAAGTTACCCCCCTCATACCACCTAACATTGAACATAGTAATATACTTACTAATCCAACATAAACAGCGTATTGGAATGGGATATCTAAAGCAACAGATGCAATAGTACCTGTAGCGTTAATTTGTGCAGTTACATATGTAAATGAAGCAACAGTTAAGACCACTACTGCTAGAAATCTACTTAAATTACCACCGTATCTTGTACCAATAAAATCTGGAACTGTGTAACAGCCAAATTTTCTTAGGTATGGTGCTAATAAAGATGCAACTAATACGTATCCACCAGTCCAACCTACAAGTAGTGCCATATAACCGTAGCCTTTAAAGTAAATACCACCTGCCATTGCAACGAATGATGCACCAGACATCCAGTCTGCTGCAGTCGCCATTCCATTGAATACGGTCGGTACTTGTCTTCCAGCTACGTAATAAGCATCAGCTTGTGCTGTACGTGATAGATAACCGATTATAGCGTAGATGGCCACAGTAAAAGCAACGAATGCAATTCCTATTGCTTTTGCTGTCATACCCATCTGTTCGCCAATTGCCATAATGATTATGAAAGCTAAAAATCCACCTGTGTAGATTCCATAAACTTTAGGCAAATTATCTATAAAATTACCTTTAATCATTAATCATCTCCTTTTTCACTGAAGCCGAACTCTTCATCGATTTTTTCTTGTCTGTTCGCAAACCAGAAAATTAGGATTACAAAAATTCCAAGAGACCCCTGACAAGTAAACCAATATGTCAGTGGATAACCGAAGGGTCCACCAACGGACTCCATTTCAGCGCCAAAAAGGAAGATGCCAATTGAGAATACAAACCAAATTGCTAATGTTACAATTAACAATCCTCTGGT
>CACDXO010000041.1 GCA_902556825.1 uncultured Pelagibacteraceae bacterium | reverse complement strand
TTCTGTAATTTATTTACAAGTTCTGATGGGTTTTTGTTTACAATATATAAATAATCAGATTTTAAAAATGCAGAATATAATTTTTCAAAATTATAAATGACTAGTTTTTTTTTTAAGCTTAATTCAAAATAAGTGGTTCCTAAATTAATTATATTTTTTAATATAACTGCGAAAAAAAGTATCGTTGCGAAATATATAATAAGTTTTTCAAAGCTTAAACTATTTAAATAACTCAAAATAAATTCTGAATTAATCTTTTGGTTAATTACTTCTGGATCATTTAAAACAATAATGAAGCTCGCAAGTAAACTCAAGGTAACAAATTCTACTAAAACATTGAAAATAGTTAATAAAAACAAGTATGATAATTTTTTTTTATAACTTCTATTTAAGAGTAAATTTGTTTTTTTAATATTATCTAACATTGATTTTTTTAATTACGTTTTGATAAAGTTTTAGGACTTTCAAATTAGCATCCTTAAATTTATCTTTTTTATTATCAAGCATTCTTTTTATTATTTCTTTATTGGTACTTAGTTGATATTTGTCATGAGGTAATTTAATAATTTTGTGTTTTTTGTAACTTTTATAATTTTTAATTAATCTACTTTTATATAATTTCATAACTTTAATTTCATCAAATTTGCTATTTGAGTTTGCTTTTAATTTTTCTGATAAAAATAAGAACTCGTTGTGCATAATATTTTTGTTTCCATTACAGATTAAGTTAATTTCTCCATTTTTAAATTTTAAATTAATATCTGGCTGTATATCATTCTCAAATTTTTTTCCTTTGTTTAAAATTTTTATTTTTTTTGGTTGACTAAGATAAAAAAAAATTAAATTTAAAAAATGAGAGCAATTATTTAAAAAACCACGGTTGTAAAAATAAATTGATTTAAAATTTTTGTTAGTTTTAAAAACTTTAAAAAAATCATGAAATTTTTTAAAATAAGATCTATTATAGTTTATATATATCTTAATCTTCTTTTTATCTGCAATTTGATATAATTTTTTTAATTGAGAATAGTTTTTTCCTCCTGGTTTTTCAATAATTAAAAATTTTATATAATTTTTAATAACTATTGATTTTGCAACTTTATATAAATTTTTTGTATTTACACTTATTATTACTAAATCTGGTTTATAAAGTTTTAAAGAATTTTTTAAATTATTAGATATTTTGACGTTATATTTTTTTTTAAATTCTATTAATTTTTTTTTATTTTTATCAACAGCACAAACAAAGTTTAATTGAGTATTTTTCGATATAGCTTTTGAATGAGTTAATATTTTATTATTATTTTTGTCATAATTAAATCCTACATTGCCTAAACCAACTAATATAGTTTTTAATTTTTTTTGTTTTGTTATAAATCTAATCATTATATATTTTTTGCATTTCTCAAATAGAATAAATAAGCTTCATCTTTATTAAAACTTTTTCTTTTAATTGATGATAAAAATTTGCTTGTAAAAACAGTTTTAACCTTTTTTATTTCATAATTTTTTTCTAAATTACTTAAAGCAGAAAAATTTTTTTTTTCAAAAATTAGATTATCAATAGATTTGCTTATTTTTCGAGGATATACACTTTCTACGTAATAAAGGACTTTTTTCGCAAACATTGTTTCTTTATTTGATAGAGGTTTTATTTTTAAAACATTATTTATATTTTCAAAATATTCTTTTTTTGAGTTAGATTCTACCGCAATATCAAATTTAGAATATGTGGATGCACCAGCTATAATCGGTTTTTTTCCAAAGCAGGCAAATTCTAATCCAATACTTCCGCGACCTGTAATAACATTGTCACAAAGTTTAATTAGATTTTTTGTGCTTATATAGTTTGCATCACAAATTTTTAAATTATTAATTTCTTTTTTTTTTAAAATTGAACTTAGTAGATTATCTTCAAAATACATTTCACTTGTAGGATGAGGTCTAATTAACCAAAGAATATTTTCTTTTTTAAGCTCTTCGATATATTTTGTTGTTTCTATAAATTGATCAAAATAATCTCTGAAAATAAAGCTACCTAAATAATGCGGTACGTCTGAAAAGGCATGTGGTGCAAATAAAACTACTTTCTTAATTTTCTCTTTATTATTTGTATATTTTTTTATGAGTTGATCTTTGGTAATATTTTTTTTAACTTTATTTGAATTTTTAAGATCACGAATACTACAATATCCAAAGTCTATTTTACCGTTAAATCTTTTATTTAAAAAAACATTTAGTTTTTTTTGTTTAATATTAATTTTACTAATTAATGAATTTTTACTGAAGTATTTATGTAACGGCATAAAGCCATGATAAATCTGGTGTTTTCTGATTTGTGTTAAAAAAATTTTTTTATCTGATGAGGCGATTTTATATATCTTAATATTATTTTTTAGTGCAATTCTATAACTTATTCCCTCATTGCCTGCATAACAGTCAGTTAAAATAAATAGATATTTGACCCTGTTTTTTTTAAAAAATTTTTTAATCTTAAAAAATCTGAAATTAGTTATAAATAATAATCTAACAAACTTTATATCAATTTTTGGCTTAATAAAGCTCAAGTTATTTCTAACATATGAATCATAAATTAAGTCACCAATTAGAATATTTTTAATTTTATATTTTTTAATTAACCATTCAAAATTAAATAATAATATAAAAAAAATTGCATACAAAGAATATATTAAAGATAAAAATGACATAAAATAATTCACAAAAATCATTTTTGTATTGAAAACTAAATGAAAGTTAAAATAACCAAAACTTTTATAAATCTTTATTAGATTGGGATAAACTTTGTCTGTTAAAATAATTGTTTTTAATTTTTTTTTATTTGCAATTGCTGCAATCATTACAGAGGCTTCTATTGTCGGAATAGGCCTTGCTCTATCTACTATTACAATGCTCTCTTTAGATTTAAAATCTTTTAAAATTTTATTATTTAATTTTATAAATTTGTCTAACATATTTTAGTGAAAAAAAGTCTTTAATACTTTTAATTATATAATTTAAAGTTTTTGGTTTAAGGCCGTAAAAGATAGGAAGTGAAAGT
>CACDXO010000040.1 GCA_902556825.1 uncultured Pelagibacteraceae bacterium | reverse complement strand
AAATTTTTTTTCTTTATCTGATGGGTCTATAAAAGAAGGTTTAATAACTTCAACTATACCTACAATTTCCTTTCCAATATTTGAATGGTAAAAAAAACAAAGGTCACCCTTAGACATTTTTTTTAAATTGCTTGCTGCTTGATAATTTCTTACCCCATCCCAAGTAGCTCCTTTTAAACCAGTTTTTTTCTGATCATTAATAGACCATACGTTTGGTTCAGATTTAAGTAACCAGTACTTCATCTAATTGTTTCTCCAATGTTTGCTTATTTTTTGATTCATCTTCATTTCATTTTACGCCATTTTTATAAAACACGTACAACACAATGTACAACACATTTATACTAAAGGTTTGTAAATAAGTTGCTTAATTTTTTTTGTATTATCTGATTCATGAGTGGATACTTTTAAAATAAAACTTGCCAACAAGAACCAACCAAAAATCGGACCCATTAAAGTAAGCATTATAATACGGTTTAAGGTTTTAGTTGTAATTTCTGGAACAAATTTTTTCACAGCAGATTCAAATTGGTTCTTATTTATCCTTCCTTTTGAATAAGCAACAAAGAATGGAAATAAATGTAATGATAAAACAACTATACCTGCTGTTGCAGCTCCTTCTTGTAAATAAATATCATGTTCAGACGATAAAAGAGCATCAAAATTTTTATCTGAAAGTTTTATAACTTCATCGGTATGATATTTGCCTCCACTAACAAGTGGATTATTCATTTTTTCGGCAACTTCGGGAGAAGTTATGACTGGTTTATCAGGATACTTTGCAAGATGATGTTCTATATAATTTGTGTCATCTGTTAATTTATAATTTACTTCGTAAGTTTGTTTAGTTTCTGAATTGTAAAATCTTACATCTGTTGCTGGATGATTAGGATCAGTAAAAAGTTTAGCAGACCACTTATCGCCATCCATATTTTCATGGGTTGACTCTAGAATTTCATAAAATTTAGACTGAACTAAATTTTCTACGTATGGCATTTGATCGTTCGAATAGCTTTCTGCTATCTCTCTTATTTGATCAACAGTTGCTTCAGATCCTAATTTATCAGTATAAGACATTCTCCAGGCATCTAACCACATTTCACTTAAAGGTCCGTTAAGTTTTTCGTTTTTTCCCTCTAATAAATAAGCCATACTTCCTGCAAAAAATATCTCTCCTTTTATTTTTTTTTTGAAATCTAAATCTGCTTTCATCCATAATTTTACATTCTCTTTAACTTGTTTAAATAAACCTGGCATATCTTTAAATAATAAACTCATCATGCTTTTCGAAATTTTATAAGTAAATTTGTAGGCGTTTTTACAGATTCTCATGATTGTCATGACGCTTAAACTTTTTTTGTTGGATTTTTTAATTTCAAAAAATGAAAGATAACAAAACATTCCTAAAAACATGGTTGTAACACTAGTTGAGACAAAAGACGCTGGGGCAGCTATAGGTAACTGAGCAATAAACTTAAAAATGACATGTAAAACTTTTTCAAAAAATATAAGAATTGCAGCTGTAGTAATTCCTGCAGCGCCTAAAAGTTTAAATATATTATCTTCATAATAATCTAAACCAACCAACCTTGCGATTTGCATTGCCATTGCAAATTCTACTGCTTGCGCTACAAACAAACCAACACCTATATCTCCTGGAATGCCAACTAAACAACCAGTGACTAATGAACATCCAAGAACAAACTTAAATACCTGTTCTTCATCTTTTTTTTTAGTCACCTTTTTAACGGTATCAAGAATATCTGAAGGTGTAATAGCATCTACTAAAAATCTTGGAGAAAAATATGATTTGATTTCTTTATAATAACTTCTCCACCTAGCATTCTTATCGACTAAGTAAGCGTATCCATTTTTTGTTTTTTCAGTAACGTAATTATAAGTTGCTACAGAAATGTCTTTCAGAAATTTTAATGGATCCATTTATTTATTTTTGAAACTTAACTTCTCTATGATATTTCATATATTTTAAATGTTCTTCTTTAAAATTTATAACAAGATCTTTATCAATATTTAGCTTTGCAAAATCTTCGTTACTTAATTTGCTTGATATAATTATCTTTCCATTATCTTCAAAAGATATAAATCCTAATTCGAATAACTTGTCAGGATTTGGAGCTAATAGTAGTCCGTTATATTCATCTATTTTTTCTTTATCATTGCTCTTTGACCAAGGTTTAATGTGAGCTCCTATTAATAAATTCTTATTTTTAACTTTTGTTATTGCACATTCATTAGGCCAAAGTTTAAATAATTTTTTTTTAAATAAATTTTGCCATGCAGGGGATCTTTTATTCGTTACCACATTTGACAAAGTGCTTGATCCTGTCGGAGAGTTTAGGTTTTGGTTTGTATTATTTGTTGTATTTTCGTTTTCATTAAAATCTGTATTTAAAATTACATCAAAAACTTTTGCACCGATTTCATAAAAATATCCTTGGTTCCCACCGCCATCTATATTGAAAGGACTATATTTTTCAGGGAGAATCTTTTCTATTTTGTTAAAAATTGAATCTACTTCGATTGGATCGTCAAATTCGGTTAAATCTAAATCAACTTTTCTACCATCTCGTGACCAATTAGGCCTGTTAAATTCTCTAGGGCACTCGCAGTCATAAGCTTTACTTTTAACTTTCGAAATTGCACGTATTTTTCTATTTTCTAGATGAACAACTTGATCTCCAATATCTGCATCAAGAAGCCTCCTATGATGATGTACTTCATTTCCTACTTTGTTTAATTTTGGAGCCCAAAGACATGATAAAAGTTTTTCTTCTTCATATGTGTCTCCCTGGAAAACTAAAAAAAATTTCATGTTATTTTAATCTTTTTTATTCTTATCATTAAATTCAAATGTGAACGAGTCCTCTGTTATATGGAGTTTTCCAACATCTTCAGGATGTTTTTTAAAATGTTCGTTTAACCTTTTATCCTCCTCATGTTTCCATAAGTTATTAATACCAGCTTTCTCTTTCATTTCCTCTACCTGTCTTAATAGTGCATGGGTTTGACTTCCTAGATTGAGGATTCCCATTTCAACTT
>CACDXO010000039.1 GCA_902556825.1 uncultured Pelagibacteraceae bacterium | reverse complement strand
TTTTTATCAATTTCTTGACCAATATCAGCCGTGTAAGCAATAACTTCTGCTTTATAGTTTTCTTGAAGCCATTTTAAAATAATCGAAGTATCTAGCCCTCCTGAATAAGCAAGAACAATCCTTTTATTAGATTTCATTAAAAATTATGTGCAACTTTTTTTGGCAGTGTTATAGGCTTTTGTAAAACCTAACAACGAATAGTGGTCAATTGTTTGAGATCCAGATTTATTATACCCAGTCACCATAATTCTAGAACCTTTTTTCATAGTTTTAATCATTTTCTTTTCGACTTTATTACTTGAAATCCAAGCAAAACTATCTTTCGCTATATCAAATACATATTTTCTCTTACCTGATGTGGCTAATATTTTATTTTGAATATTAAATTCATATCCAGAAGTTGTACTAATTTCGTCAGCAACTTTATCGCTAGGTCTGAAAGATACAAAAAGTCTTGCTTCTCTTTTATTTGCTTTAGGTGATTGTAAAACAGGTTTAGTTTGAACAAAACAAGTTAACCCACTATCTTTAACTAAAACTAATGTTTCCCAGTCCTTAAATTTTCCAATTTTTTTTAATTCCTCAGCAGATGCAAAAGTTGAATTAAAAATAATAATACTAAAAAAAAATATAATTGATTTAATAATTATGGACATGGATTTGGATAAATTTTTTGAATTTCATTAATTTCTTTAATAATTTCATCACTTAAATTTACATTTACACTTTCTATATTAGTTTTCAACTGCTCCATTGTAGTTGCCCCAATTATTACACTTGTCGTAAAGTGCTGTAATTCGCAAAACTTTAATGACATTTGACTCATATCAATATTATATTTTTTACTTATTTTGTAATATTCATCTACTGCATTTTTTAAATTAGGTGTATTGTACCTATATTTCCAAAATTCCCAATCTCTCTCCATCCTAGATCCTTTTGGATATGTTTCATTTCTATACTTTCCACTTAGGTATCCACTTGCTAATGGTGAGTATGCCAAAAGTCCAATTTGATCTCTAATAGAAACCTCGGCAAGCCCAATCTCATATGTTCTATTTAATAAGCTATAGGGATTTTGAATAGACATCATTCTTGGTAATTTTTTTTCTTTAGCAAGCTCTAGATATTTTGAAGTACCCCATGGAGTTTCATTTGACAAACCTACTTCTCTAATTTTTCCATCTTTAACAAATCTTTGTAAATTTCCTAAAACATCTTCAAATTTATTCCAATCACCTTTGTCTTTATGTTCATATCCCAATTTACCAAACATGTTTGTATTTCTTTCAGGCCAGTGAAGTTGATATAAGTCAATATAATCTGTTTGTAGTCTTTTTAAGCTATCGTTTATAGCTTCTGTCAATTTTTTAATTCCATAATTGTATCCTCCATCTCTTAAATATTCTCTACTTGGTCCTGCAACTTTTGTAGCTAAAATTACTTCATTTCTTTTTTTTGTTTTTTTAAACCAATTACCTATAATTACTTCTGTATGACCAAAAGTTTCTGCCTTAGGAGGAACAGCATATAATTCTGCAGTATCCCAAAAATTTACACCCTGTTCTAAGGCAAAATCCATTTGTTCAAAACCTTCATCTTGAGTATTTTGTTCACCCCAAGTCATTGTTCCTAAGCAAATAGTGCTGACTTTAAGATCTGTTGTTCCTAATTTTCTATAATTCATCAAATATTAAATATTTTTAAAGGTTTTTATGATATCTTGAATAAATAGTAAAAGGCTATTATATAAATGGTATGGAATTTAATAAACAGAATATATTCAACAAAGTAAAAACAGCTACACAATCAACCGTAGTTATGGATGAAGGCTTAAGAGCCTACATGCTAAAAGTATACAATTATATGGCAACAGGCGTGTTGCTCACTGGTATTATAGCTCTTCTTTCTTTTAAAATGTCAGTAGTAACTGATGCTAGTGGAGCAATAGCAGGCTTCACAAGCTTTGGAAATACACTTTTCTTTTCAGGATTAAAATGGGTTGTGATGTTAGCGCCTCTTGGAATTGTTTTTTATATGAGTTTTGGAATTAATAAAATGAGTGCAGCTAAAGCTCAGACGGTTTTTTGGATATTTGCAGCCCTTATGGGCTTGTCTCTATCTTGGATTTTATTAGTTTACACAGGAGTTAGTGTTGCAAGAGTATTTTTTATAACCTCCGCAACTTTTGGAGCCATGAGTATTTATGGATATACTACTAAAAGAGATTTAACTAAGCTAGGTTCTTTTTTAATGATGGGTCTAATTGGAATAATAATTGCATCTTTGGTTAATATATTTCTAAAATCTTCAATGATGCATTTTGTAATTTCAATTTTAGGAGTATTGATTTTTGTTGGTCTGACTGCATATGATACTCAAAAAATAAAGAATATGTATACTGCTTCAGATACAGGCGAGTTAATGGGTAAAAAAGCAGTTATGGGAGCTTTAACTCTTTATCTAGACTTTATTAATCTATTTATAATGTTACTAAGACTTTTTGGACAAAGAAGATAAATTTACAATTTTTTCCAATTAATATTTTTTAAAAGAATCAAATGTAGAAAGATTTATTAATTTCCATAAAAAACATTTAAAAGACTTTTTAAATTACTAGAGTTATTTAATATTTTTCCTTTAGCGTCTGTAATTAAATATTTCAAATTTTTATTAATAGGTTTAAAATTTTTACAAATTTTATAGTTTGCTTTTTCAGTTGCATTTTTAAATACGCAAAAACCTACTTGTTTGCTTGAAATATACAATCCATAATCTTTCCAAGAACCTTCAGAGACCATTTTTGCATATAAATCTAATATGATTTTTAATTCATCTTTTTCAAAGAAATATTTAGGGTTTTTTTCTGAATAAGTATTATTAATTACTAGTTTTAAATTTCTATTCATTTAATTTATATTTATTTATTATTGATACTTGAAAAGCTGTAAAAATAATTGTTAATGGCAATATTCCCCACACTTTAAAATTAATCCAAAATTCTTCTGATTGTGTTCTCCAAATAATCTCATTTAATAGCGCCAAAGCAAAAAAGAAATAAACCCATCTTAAGTTTAAAATTTTCCAACCATCATCTGTTAATTTTATTGATTGACCAAGCATTTTTTTTAAAATTGGCTCATTTGTAAAAAATTTTCCAAACAA
>CACDXO010000038.1 GCA_902556825.1 uncultured Pelagibacteraceae bacterium | reverse complement strand
TAAAAACCCAGCTGAACAAATTTATCAATATAATTTATAATTATTTCACGAGTATCTAGTAATTTATATCCATGTGACGATAGTTTACTTTTTATTTTTCGTCTAAGATATGTTTTTCCAGAACCAGATATTCCAAATAATTCAATTGACTTGTTGTTTAGTTTCACTAATTTAAATTTAGATTTAAATTAAATTAATGATATGTGTGTAAATGATCAATAAAAAAAAAATCAAGAACACAAGATTTAATAATAATCCAGTTTTTTCAATTATAACAGTTGTAAAAAATGGAGAAAAGTATTTAGAAAAAACTATTAAAAGTGTTTTATCACAAAAGTTTAAAAATTTTGAATACATAATTATTGATGGTGGATCAACTGATCGAACTTTAAAAATAATAAAAAAATATGATAAAAAAATAAAAAAATGGGTAACGGAGAAGGACAAAGGTATTTATTATGCATTTAATAAAGGAATGAATTTTGCAAGAGGCCAATTTATTTGCATGGTAAACTCAGATGATATTTTAAAAAAAAATGCTTTAAAAATTATTTTTAAATATATTAATAAAAATCCAGATATAGATTTTATATTTGGAAGTGTAAAAAAACACTGGGGAATTTTACACGGATATAGACCTAAGAAAATAAAATATAGTTGGGGTTTTTATTCAAGTCACTCAACAGGTTTTTTTATAAAAAAAACTTCAGCTGAGATTGTTGGCAAATACAATACTAAATATAAATATCATGCAGATTATGATTATTTTTACAGAATGATTGTAAAAAAAAAAATGAAAGGTATTGCAACCAAAAAAAATGAAGTAGTTGGTATTTTTAGGAGAGGAGGATTTTCAAGCAGAATCCATTATAGAAAACTATTTATGGAGGAAATAAAAATAAGGTATAACAATCAACAAAATATATTTTTAATTTTTATGATTGCAATATATAAGTTTTTCAAACATTTTAATAAAATTATTTCATGAATATTTTAATTACTGGCTGTGCAGGTTTTATAGGTTTTCATCTATGCAAAAACCTAGTTTCAAAAAAAATAAAAATTTATGGTGTAGATAATTTAAATAATTACTATTCAGTAAATTTAAAAAAAATTAGACTTTCTATTTTAAAAAAAAATAAAAATTTCAAATTTTATAAATTAGATATTTCACAATATAAAAAATTAAAAAAAATATTTAAAAATAATAAAATTGATATTGTTGTAAACCTCGCTGCTCAAGCGGGTGTAAGATATTCATTAATTAATCCAAGAGATTATATACAATCAAATATTGTAGGTTTTTTTAATATTTTAGAATTATCTAAAGAATACAATATAAAAAAAATTTTGTATGCTTCATCAAGCTCAGTCTATGGTGATAAAAAAAAATATCCTGTGAGCGAAAATGAGAAAATAAATCCTAAAAATGTTTATTCTTTAAGTAAAAAAAATAATGAAGAAATAGCTTCAGTTTACAACAAGCAATTTGGTGTGCCATCAATTGGATTAAGATTTTTTACAGTTTATGGAGAGTGGGGCAGACCAGACATGTTGATGATAAAATATATGCTTGCAAAATTGAGGAAAAAAACTTTTGTATTAAACAATAAAGGAAATCATTTTAGAGATTTTACGTATATTCAAGATGTAATAAAGATTTTAGTTAAATTATTACGCACTAAAAATGCCAAAGAACATAAAATTTTAAATATTTGTTCAAACAACCCATTAAAAGTAAGTAAAATTTTAAACAAAATAAATTTACTTTATGGTAGACCAAAAATTAAATATCAAAAAAAATTATCTATTGAAGTTTTAAAAACTCATGGATCAAACTTAAAATTAAAAAAATATATAAATTTCAATAATTTTACAAAAATTGATGATGGTCTGTTAAATTTAACTATCTGGGCAAAAAAATATTTAAAGAAGATTAAATAAAATACTGATGAATACTAAACCAAAAAAAAAAGTATTTTATTGGTCACCTTGCCTAAATAAAGTAGGAACAGTTATTTCTACTAAAAACTCTGCAATAGCTTTAGCAAAATATAAAAAAGAATTTTTTGATGTTTCAATACTGAATGTTTGTGGGGAATGGAATGAATATTTGGATGAATTTAAAAAATATGAAGTAAATGTAATAAATTTAACATTAAGTTATCATTCATACCTTCCAAAAACAGGTTTTTTAAAAAGTAGGTTTTCATACATAATTATTTTTTTAATTTCATTTTTCCCTCTATTATTTTGTTTAAAAAAACAAAAGCCAGATTTTATTATAATGCATTTGATTACATCGCTACCACTTTTTCTTATGAGAATTTTTAAATTTAATACTAAATTTATTTTAAGAATTTCTGGATTTCCAAAGTTTAATTTTATTAGGAGATTTTTTTGGAAAGTATCAAATAAAGATTTATTTAAAATTACATGTCCTACAGAAGAGCTTCTTTATAAAATTAAAAATGAAAATATTTTTTATATCGATAAACTATATTTTCTTCAGGACGCAATTCTAAATTTAGATAACTTTAAAAAAAGTGAAAAATTTAAAATTAAAAAATTGGAAAAAAAAATTATTCTATCTGCAGGTAGATTGACTCATCAGAAAAATTATAAGTATTTGATTAATGAATATTCTAAATTTTTAAAATATTCCAATGATTTTGATTTAGTAATCTTAGGAGATGGTGAAGAAAAAAAAAATCTTTCAGATTTGATAAATAAATTAAATTTAAAAGATCGAGTCCATTTAATTGGGAGGGTATCAAACGTATACGACTACATGCAAAATTCTGATATTTTTGTTTTAAGCTCACTATGGGAAGAGCTTGGATTTGTTATTGTAGAATCTGCTTTCAAAAATTTATTTATAATTTCCAGTAACTGTCCAAATGGTCCAAAAGATTTTATTGAAGATAATAATTGTGGAATTTTATTTGAAAGTAATAAAAAAGATAGCTTAAAAGAGGCACTTGTAAATTTTGATAAATCAAAAGATATTTTGAACAAAAAAATTAATGCAAAAAAGAAATCACTAAATTATTCTAAATTTAGACATCATTTAAAACTCTATAAAGTTTTATCATGAAAACAAAATATAAAATATTTATTGCAAAAATTTTATTCAAGGTAATTTCTTTATTTGGAGTACCCAAAAT
>CACDXO010000037.1 GCA_902556825.1 uncultured Pelagibacteraceae bacterium | reverse complement strand
TAATGTCTCACGTTCACTAGGCGATAAACTTGAAACAGTTCTGTTTAAATCAAATATATCTGAAAGGCTAATCGGTTTGACTTTAGGTGGTTCTTTCATTTTTCTATATTGAGATAGGTCTATTATTTTCCCACCATCTTTCTTTGAAAGTCTAATTATCTCTTCTCTCGGTGTTCTGTTTAGCCAACTATTAAAGCTCTCTCCAGGTTTCTTTTGTTCATCAAATTTCTCTCGAAGAGCTTCAATTATTTCATTTAATGAGTCCGCCTCAAATTTTTCTGCGTCAGCTAGTTTGATAAATTGTTGCATATCCATTGGTTCCATTTCTGGTCCACCACTAGACATTATTTTTTCTACATTGTTTATTTTCATTTAGTTGCTCCTACAAAGTTGTTAAACCATTCTTGAAATTCGACAGGATTAATGACCCAGTATTTTGTTCCTGGTAGTTTGTATATTCCCATGGCTTTAAGATTTTTTTTCTTGCCTGTCTTATTGTCGTACAACCAGTTTTTCCACGTCTTTTCTCTGATCTGAAATAGTTTTAATATTTCATAATGTGAGTACCATCTGTTTTCGAATTCAAAGTTCATAATTTTTTTATCCAGTCGTCAGGGACATTGAAGTCGTCAGTTTTTGAAATAATAACTTTTGCGTAGTCAGTTATCTCGACTGAAGCTTTTGATTTATGATACTTTTAGTTATTTTGCCATTTTCCGCATGGCTATATGGAAGATATATTTTTTATTTTATGTCTTTAGACGCTGATAATAGGAAGGCTTTTCGAGGACCACTAATCATCTTGTTATACATCTGGGTTATAGCTTTATATTTGTCTTTAGCTTTACCACCAGATTTTTTATATAAATCAAATATTACTTTTCTATTCATTCGTATCGCAAAATGTATATCTGGTTCTTTTCCTGTAGGAGCGAGCAACAAGCGCTTTTTGTTTTTGTACTTGCCGGATTTTACAAGTTTCAGGGACCTATGGACCTCACTACAACAATGTACTTGTCTAAATGTTGTTCTATCTCCCCAAGTCATTTCCATTAGCTCTCCAACATCAACCCAATCTTTTCCAAGAGCTTTTGCATAACCAATTATTCCAGGCCATCCATGGAACCAATCATATTCTTTTCCATCTTTGCCAATTGGCATTAGTGCAGATTTAATTTTAAATTTTTTCATGTCCTAAATTATCCTGGCGGAAGCGAAGGGATTCGAACCCTTGATAGAGGTTAACCCCCTATGGAAGTTTAGCAAACTCCTGGTTTAAACCAGCTCACCCACGCTTCCTTGCGTCAGGTATTTTTGTTTCTGATAGTGTAGGGATTTCCTGTCGCTACCAGGGAGTAAAGGTTTAACAGGTTTTTATTTTTTTACCAACTTTATTATTTTAGAATAACGCTCATCTACATCATTAGATAAATCGGCAGTTTTAGAGTTTAGTTTCTTGTTTAAATAACTACTCTCTGCTGATCTAGTGTCGGTTCTACCAGTGACGCTAATTACATCCCATGTACTTCTAGTCTTTTTCAATTCATTAACTTTATTCTCTCTGGTATTTCTAAACATTCTCATAGCAACATCTGTCAATCCACAGTCAGCTTTAATCTTTTCCCATAAATCTCTAACATCTTTCAATCTAGCTTTATCAGAGTTGTTTTCGTTTCCTTTTCGCAAGAACTGTTTATCTTTAATTCTAGGTGATGGAAAACACCAGTCAATGAACATAGACCAGTGAAATTGTTCTCTCTGTAAATGAAGATCATCCAATATTCTTTTGATTTCTGTAGTAATAAAAAAACTATCTGGATTTTTAGTTTTGTTTATCTCTGCAGGAATATTAACTACTCCATATGTTTTGACGTAGTTTTTCTCTTCTGTTAAATGAGATTTTTCTTCCCACTGAATATTGCTCCACTTTAGACGTAGCAAGGTTTCACGCCTTCTACCACTTATCATTAGCAGTTTAATTACCTGTGTTTGAAATGGAAATTGACCTCTAAACTTATCGCAAGATGTGTATATTTTTCCAAGCTCTTCATCAGTGAATTCTTTTGTATCATATTTAGAGAACACACTTTTTGTTGGTTTCTCAATTTTTATTTCGCTTACAGGGTTCGGTGGTACTTTTTTACCTAACATAGATTTCTGCAAAGCATTGGCCCACACATAACTAAAAACTTCTTTTATTTGTTTTTTAGTACCTGGTGAATTAGTTAGAGTGTTTAAGTAATGTCTAACATCATGGTCGGTTAATGTACTTAAAACCTTAAATCCCATTGGTGTATCATATATAGATTTACCCCATCCTATATCGTCATATTCTTTAGGTGGATATTTTCTCCAAAACTCTTCCCAAGAATTTATTCCATCCTGGACCACACCATCATATTTATAACTATCTCTGAACTCTATTTTTCCTCTATTGTTTTCATCTGCAACGAATTCAAGAGCATTTATTCTGTCATCATAACCAATAAGATAACGACAACATTCTCTTATTGTTGTTCTATGTAAAGATTCTGAAGGTTTATCAATCTGTGGACAACCGCTTTCAATAAAGTTTTTTATAGCGTCATTGAACGTGGCTAATTGAATTTGACCTAGTTGTTCATCATATTTATTTCTTTTCTTTAGGTCCTCGCCAATCTTTATGTCCTGTGTCCAGGTAAGGTCAGCTCCACTACCATACTCTGCTCTTAAATCTGCAATCTTCTTTTCAATGTGTTTAACATTAAAATTTTTCCTGTGGTAATAACCTATAACGTATCTTTTACTTTTGTTCTTTAACCAATAATCAAGGACCAACTTCTTGCGTTTAGTTTTTCTCTTATGGAATAATACCAATCCTTGACAAGTACGCCCTTTGCAATCTGGGAAAAAATATCTTATTTGTTCATGGGTCTTTCCAGTTTCATCAATAAAGTTAGTTTCTAGTTTATCAATTACACTATCTCTTAAACTTAAAGGTTTTGCTGATTTCATCTTCTATCTCCTCTATCTGTTGTTTTAATGTTTTAAGTTTGTTCATCATAATTAGATGGTCCGCAGTGTGAATTTGTCTCAATAAACTTTCCTGTCGAGACTGGCGGTCAAGACTACCTGGTCGAGTTATAATCGAGAATTTTTTCATGCTTTGTCCTTTCTAAATATAACCTTCGAGTCGCAGATACAATGTCTTGCGGACTGAAAGTGATACAAAGGACTTGTTGGGCCTTAAAA
>CACDXO010000036.1 GCA_902556825.1 uncultured Pelagibacteraceae bacterium | reverse complement strand
TATTTGTTTTTTTTTGAAAGTTTTTTTGTGTTTCATTTTTTAAAAAAGAGGACTTTCCACTAAATCTACTTTTTTTTTCTATAACTACAGTTTTTTTTCCTTGGGACTTTGCTAATTCAATACTATCCTTTGTCTTTCTTGAGCTTCCAGAAATAGTAAGTTTTAGTTTTTTCTTTTCCATAAGTCATCCCTCAATCTTTGTATACTTTATCTCTTGCGGACATTATTAAATTATCTGCTTCATTTTTTGAAAGTGCAAAATCTTCAAGATAACCTTTAATTTTAACTCTTTCTCCTTTTACAATATCGTATGCTCCAGTTAATTCATCTGAGGATAAGTCTGCAAAATCTGATAATTTTAAAATACTTTGTTCTCCCAAAGTTACAAGCATCCCTGGAGTTAATCCCTCATGACTAATTAATTCACTTTCAAGTCCTAATTCTTTAATTTTATTATTAATTTCCATTTGGTCTTTTTTGTAAAATTCTTCTGCTCTTTCAATAAGTTCTTTAGCTGTATCATCTTCTATTCCCTCAATTTTTGTTAGAGCTTCAGTTGAACTATCTTTAATTTCATCAATTGATGAATAGCCTTCGGCAACTAAAAGCTGCCCTAAAGTTTCATCTAATTCAAGATTTTTTACAAAATTGTCAGTTTTCTCTTTAAATTCTATTTGTCTTCTCTCAGAGTCCTCTTGGTCGGTCATTATGTTTATTTCATAATTTAATAGTTTTGTAGCCAATCTAACATTTTGACCTCTTCTGCCTATAGCTTTACTTAAATTTTCTTCTGTAAGAATTACATCAAGTTTTTTTAATTCATTATCTACATTAACTCTTTGTACTTCAGCTGGTGATAAAGCATTTGAAACTACAATTGCTGGATCTTCTGACCAATTAACGATATCAATTTTTTCTCCCTGAAGCTCATTAACCACTGCTTGAACTCTACTACCCCTCATACCTACACATGCTCCAACTGGATCTAATGAAGTATCTATAGCCTTAACACAAATTTTCGCTCTACTTCCCGGATCTCTAGCAGAAGATTTGATTTCAATTAGACCATCATAAATTTCAGGTACTTCTTGAAAAAATAATTTCTCCATGAACTTTGGATGGGCTCTAGATAAAAAAATTTGTTGACCCTTTGATTCTCTCCTAACATCTAAACAGTATGCTTTTACTCTATCCCCAGCTTTAATATTTTCTCGAGGTATCATCTCATTTTTTTGAATTATTGCCTCAGTTCTTCCAAGATCAACTATTATATTTCCAAATTCTAGTCTTTTAACAATTCCACTGAGTATAGTATCTTTCTTATCTTTAAAATCTTGAAATTGCCTTTCTCTTTCAGCTTCTCTTACATTGAAGCTTATAACTTGTTTTGCTGTTTGAGCAGCAATTCTTCCAAAATCAAAAGACGGCAAAGGTTGTAAAATTTCATCTCCAATATTTTTATTTTTATTTTCATTACTAATTTTAACTGCTTGATCTAAACTTATTTCTAAATTTATATTTTCAGGTTTTTCAGTAAGGATTAATTTTCTAAAAATCCCTATGTTTCCATTATCTCTATCAATCACAACTTTAATCTCATTTTCAGAACCAAATTTTGATTTAGCGGCCTTTGCTATACCGCTTTCCATAGAATTAATAATTAATTCTTTATCAATTGATTTCTCTAAAGCCACTGCTTCAGCTATTCTCAATAATTCAAGTTTATCTGCTCTTCTATTTAACATTTTTATATTCTCCAAAAAAAAATGGGCCGAAGCCCATTTTGAAATTTCAACAATGTATGGTGAATATATGTATTTTTTTTATATTTTCAACTTTTATTACTTAGTAAAAATATTGGATTTATCGATTTTTTCCCAAGAAAATGCTCCATTTGATTCTGGATCTCTTCCAAAATGGCCATAGGCTGCTGTTTTTTCATATATAGCTTTATTTAAACCTAGCATTTCTCTTATTCCTCTAGGACTTAAATCGAAATTTTCATTAATTAATTTTTCTACATACCTGTTTTTTTCTTCATCATTATCAAAAAGATCAACATAAATTGATAAAGGCTTTGAAACTCCAATTGCATAAGCTAATTGAATTAAACATTTATCTGCAATTTTTGAAGCAACAACATTTTTTGCTAAGTATCTTGATGCATAAGCTGCTGATCTATCAACCTTTGTAGGGTCTTTTCCTGAAAATGCTCCTCCGCCATGAGGCGCAGCTCCTCCGTATGTGTCTACAATAATTTTTCTACCTGTTAAACCACTATCTCCATCAGGCCCACCTATTACAAAGTTGCCAGTCGGATTTACATAAATTTCACTTTCATCCAATCCATTCAAAAGATTTTTTGGAATAGATTTTTCAATGTATGGTTTTACCAATTCTCTTACTTGAGATTGATTAACATCTTCTGAATGTTGTGTTGAAATTACAACTGATTTTACATGTGCAGGTTTTCCATCCTTATATTCTATAGTTATTTGACTTTTTGAATCAGGCTCAATATTTTTTAATTTTCCTGATTTTCTATCTTCAGCCATTAATCTTAAAATTTTATGAGAATAATGGATTGGTGCTGGCATTAAAACATCAGTTTCATTACATGCATAACCAAACATAATTCCTTGATCCCCAGCTCCCTCATCTTTATTACCAGCTGAGTCTACACCCATTGCTATATCGGCAGATTGTGAGTGAAGGTGACTCTCAATCTTTGTTGCATCTCTCCAAGTAAAACCTTTCTGATCATAACCAATATCTTTAATACAATCTCTAACTTTTTGTATTAAATCATCTCTTTTTATTTCTGGTCCTCTAACTTCGCCAGCTAAAACAACTTTATTTGTGGTTGTTAATGTTTCACAGGCAACTCTCGACTGGGGCTCTGCTCCTAAATAACTATCTACAACCATATCTGATATTCTGTCACAAACTTTATCTGGGTGACCTTCTGAAACTGATTCACTAGTAAATAAAAAATTTTTTTTCATTTGTTCTCCCTTATTTTTAAAAAAAAAAACAAACTAATATAAAATAATAAAAAATAAAAGAAGATCTTGTTACCAAAAGAACTAAAAATAGTTTTTTTTGATTGCTTGAAACTTTTTACTTCAATAACTCCCCTCTCAGTTGATTTAATTTGATTTATTATTTGTCCCTTTGAATTAATGAAGGCTGAAATACCATTATTGGCTGAACGAATTAAATTTTTTCCTTCTTCAATTGATCTAAATACTGAGTGAGAAAAATGCTGATAAGGTCCCACAGAATTACCAAACCAACCATCTTCAGATATATTCAATAT
>CACDXO010000035.1 GCA_902556825.1 uncultured Pelagibacteraceae bacterium | reverse complement strand
GCTGAAATTACATTTTTATCTTTTGGAATAAATTCATAGCTATGTACAAAATACATATGAGAATTATTTTCTATGTTTTTAAAAATCCTACTATCTTTAACAATATTAATTTGATTCCAGCCAATGTGGGGAAGTTTGTACTTTCCGTTTTGATTATTAATCTTTGATACTTTTCCTGATACCCAGCCTAAGCCATTGGTTTCTGTTTCTTCATAACCGATATCAGCAAACATTTGTAATCCAACACAAATTCCAAGAAGTGGTTTTTTATTATCAATGGCAAATTCATTTAAAGCATCCACTAAACCATTGATATTATTTAACGCATCTACACAACTCTTAAATGACCCCTGCCCAGGTAAAACGAGCTTATCACTTGATTTAATTTTTTTTAAATCAGCTGTTACTTCAATATTTACTTTGTCTTTAGCAACTTCTTTAAATGAGTTTATTACAGAGCTAATATTGCCTGAGTTATAGTCAACAATTGTGACGTTCATTAAATTTATAAAGAACCTTTTGTAGAAGGAATTGTATTTTTATTTCTTGGATCCATCTCTAACGCAACTCTCAATGATCTGGCTAACCCTTTAAAGCAAGATTCAATTATATGATGACTGTTATCACCATAAATATTTTCAACATGTAAAGTAATACCAGCAGCTTGAGAAAATGCTTGGAACCATTCTTTAAAGAGTTCTGTATCCATTTCACCAAGCTTTTCTACTTTTAACTTAACATTCCAGATCAAATAAGGTCTATTTGAAACATCAATTGCAACACGAGTTAATGTTTCATCCATTGGTATCATTGCATGGGCATATCTTTTAATTCCTACAAATTTCTTTGAAGCTTTTTTTAGACACTCACCAATAGCTATACCCGTATCTTCCGTAGTATGGTGGAGATCAATATGAGTATCTCCTTTGGCCTTTATATTCATATCCATGGATGAATGTTTTGATAATTGTTCAAGCATATGATTTAGAAATCCTATACCCGTATCAATTTTGTACTTACCCTTTCCATCAATGTTTAAATCAACACTAATTCTAGTCTCTTTAGTTTTTCTATTTATTTTTGCTTTTCGCTTCATAATTTAAAAAGGGTATATATCTATTATTGAATTATGGCAATAATACTAGACATGGGCTTGAACTATTGAATTTAGTATCCATTTATAGGGTATGACAACAATAGTATTAGTAAGGAAAAATAATGAAGTAGTAGTTGCTAGTGATGGACAAGTAAGTATGGGAAATACTGTTATCAAAAGCACTGCTAATAAAGTTAGAAAAATTGAGAAAAGAAATGTGATTGCAGGTTTTGCAGGTTCTACTGCAGATGCCTTAACTTTATTTGAAAGGCTAGAATCTAAGTTAGAAAAACATGCGGGAAATCTTGCAAGGGCAGCTGTTGAATTAGCTAAGGATTGGAGAACTGATAAATATTTAAGAAGGTTGGAAGCATTAATGGCTGTGGGAGATAAAGAGAAAAGCTTTATAATTTCTGGAACTGGAGACGTTCTTGAGCCAGAAGGTAATGTAATAGGAATTGGTTCTGGAGGAAATTATGCATTGGCTTCCGCAAAAGTTTTAATGGAAACTGAGCTTACTGCAGAAGAGGTTGCAAAAAAAGCAATAAAAGTTGCTTCTGAAATATGTGTATTTACTAACAATAATATTAAAATAGAAAAAATATAATGGAAAATTCAAATGTAACACCTCTGGTACCTAAAGAAAATTCAGACAAAAAAGCAACTTTGAATTCTCTTTCTCCAAGAGAAATTGTCTCCGAATTAGACAGGTTTGTTGTTGGTCAAAAAAATGCAAAAAGAGCTGTAGCTATTGCTCTTAGAAATAGATGGAGAAGACAAGCTTTAACTGGCGAAATGAAAGATGAAGTTTTGCCAAAAAATATTTTAATGATGGGCCCCACTGGTGTTGGAAAAACAGAAATATCGAGAAGACTTTCAAAATTAGCGGAGGCACCGTTTGTTAAAGTTGAGGCAACCAGATTCACAGAAGTTGGTTATGTAGGGAGAGATGTTGAACAAATAATTAGAGATCTTTTAGAAATAGCTATAGCTATGGAAAAAGTTAAAAAAAGAAAAGAAGTATATGCGAAAGCACAAAAATTAGCAGAAGAAAGGGTTTTAGATGCTTTAGTTGGTAACAAGGCTACTGTTGCTACAAGAGAAAGTTTTAGAAAAAGATTAAGGAATGGAGATTTAGATAAAAATGAAATTGAAATAGACGTTAGTGAAACTGGACAAATGCCACAGTTTGAAATTCCTGGTATGCCAGGTGCAAATGTCGGCATGATAAATATTTCTGAAATGTTAGGAAAATCAATGGGAGGAAAGGCTAAAAAAAAAAAGATGTTAGTAAAAGAATCTCATGAAATTCTAATCAATGAGGAGTCTGATAAATTAATAGAACAAGATAAAATTGTAAAAGCAGCAAAAGACTCTACAGAAAATAATGGAATAGTATTTTTAGATGAAATAGATAAAATTTCAGCTAGAACTGATCGTGTTGGTGGAGATGTTTCACGAGAAGGAGTTCAAAGGGATTTACTTCCACTTATAGAAGGCACGACAGTTAGTACTAAATATGGAACAATTAAAACAGATCATATTTTATTCATTGCATCAGGTGCCTTCCAATTAGCAAAGCCATCTGACTTGCTCCCAGAGCTGCAAGGTAGATTACCAATTAGAGTTGAGTTAGATGCTTTAAATAGTGAAGATTTTAAAAGAATACTTAAAGAGCCTGATAATAGTTTAATAAAACAATACAAAGCTTTGTTAAAAACTGAAAATGTTGAATTAGAATTCTCGGAAGATGGTATTGATACGATTGCTAATTTAGCCTACGAGGTAAATTCAAAAGTTGAAAATATTGGTGCAAGGAGATTACATACAATAATTGAAAGAGTTTTGGACGATATAAGTTTTACTGCAACAGATAGAGGTGGTGAAACAATAAATATTGATGCAAACTATGTTAAAGATAATCTAGGCAATATAGTTAAGGATACTGATCTTTCTAAGTTTATTTTATAATTTTTTTTTTAATAAAATATCAAATTTCCCCTGATTGTTATCATTTACAGAATCAAAGTCTATTTTTTTAACAATCTTCATAAGTTCAGAATTATTTTTTATATAGTTAGGAACAGAGTATTTTAAAATACTTAAGTCGGTAGATAAGTATGGATCTTCTTTATTTTTAGATCTAGATCCTTTTCCTGTAATAACTCTTATATTTTCCACTTCTCCCAAATAACATTTGCTAATAAAATCAGTAATTGTTTTGTTGGCATCTTCTAAAGTATAACCATGCAAATCTATTGATTTTTTTTTAATTTTTTTTTCAATTCCTCTAATGTTTATATCTTTGTTTTCTAATTCATCTTTACTATCAAGGAATTTTTTCCAATCTTTTTTGTCTTGTTCTGAAATTTTTTTTATCAATT
>CACDXO010000034.1 GCA_902556825.1 uncultured Pelagibacteraceae bacterium | reverse complement strand
ACATCCCAGGTTCGAATTCAACAGCGATAATAGATGATCGAATTTTATTTGGAATGGACTTAAAAATTCTCAAATCAATTCCTTGTAAATCAAATTTTATCCAATCTATGTACTTAATTTTTTTTTTATTTAATTCTTTATTAATGGTAGTTGTTTCTACAATTTTCTTTTTTAAAACTTTAAACTTATTTTTAAATGTCCAATTTTTTAACTCATTTTCATTCGGCTCTAAAGTACTGCTACAAAATGATGATTTAGTAAAATAAAATTTATTTCTTTTTTTAGATGAGGAAATAATTTTATTTATTATTTGATCTTTTTCTTGTTCAAAATCTCCACTTATACTTCTTGTATCAGCATCAATTTTAATAATTTTTGAAAACTTTTTGATAAAATCCCAATCAATTTTTTGATCTCCACCAGCTCCAAGATCTATAAGTACGGGTGGTTTTTTTTTAAATATTGGGTGATTTAATATATTATTTATCATAAAAAAGTATTACACATACTATAATATAAAATTTTATATAATGCTTAAAGTACTTCACGTAAATTACTCAGATATTAATGGAGGAGCGGCCATAGGTGTTAAAAGACTTCATAAATCTCTTATAAAAAAAGATATAAAATCGTCATTGTTAGTAGCCGAAAAGAACTCCAGGGAAGAGTTAATTTTTGGACCTACTTCAACTTTTGAAATAATAAAATTTTTACTTTTAAGATCATTGAGTAGAGTTACAAAAAGATTATTTATTAAAACTTCAAATACTGAAACCTTTTCTTTCAATTTTATTAAAACAGATATTTTAAAAAAAATTAATAATTTTGATTGTGATATAGTAAATTTACACTGGATCGGTAATGAAATGATATCGATTGATCAAATTAATAAAATTAATAAACCATTAGTTTGGACGTTTTGGGACATGTGGCCTTTTTGTGGGGCTGAACATTATACAAATAACAAACGATACGAAGAAGGGTATAATAAAAATAACAAAGACTGCAAAGGCATCGATATTGCACGAATAGTTTGGAATAAAAAAAAGAAATTGAGTAGCAGTATTGAGATTATTTGTCCATCTCAATGGATGTACGACTGTGTGAAAAAAAGCTCATTATATAAAGAAAATAGTGTATACAAAATTCCTTTCAATTTAGATTCAGAATTTTGGTCTTCTTCTGAAAAAGAATTTAGTAAAAAAAATCTTGATATACCAAATGACAAAAAAATTATTTTATTTGGGTCTTCTACATCTGCAAATAAAAGAAAAGGTTTTGACATTATAATTAATTTATTTAATGATTTTAAAAATAAAGAAGATATTTTTTTAGTAGTGTTTGGGCTAAAGCCAAAAAATTTAGAAAAACTTCAAGTAAAATATAAATATCTTGGAGAAGTTAAAGACGAATATACTTTAAAAAATTTATATTCAGCTTCAGACCTATTATTAATGCCCAGCTTATTAGAGGCATTTGGACAAATTTCCAGTGAAGCAGCAAGTTGCGGTTTACCATCATTAATTTTTGAAAAAACAGGTATGACAGATTTTATTGAACATAAATTTAACGGATACGTTGCTGAACATAAAAATGAAAAGGATTTATTACATGGTTTAAATTGGTGTTTAGAAAATGAAAATTTAAATAAAATTTCGTCAAATTCTAGAAATAAAATAGTCGGTTACTGCGATGATGAAACGGTAGCTAAAAAATATATTGATATTTATAAAAAAAAACTATCTACCAATTAATCCAAAAAATTTATTCATAATTTGTTTTGTTAAATTTTCATTAACTCCCTTGTTTTCCATATGAAATTGAACACCAATTATTTTTTTTTCTAAATTATAAATTCCTTCTATCTCTCCATCTTGTGCTTCTAAAAAAACGTTAAGGTTTTCTCCCAATTTATCAATTACCTTGCTATGAAATGAATTAACTTTATAGTTTCCTTGATCTATTAGGTCTTTTGAATTTACAAAGTGTATCATTTTTTTAATATCGATTTTATCATCTACGAATGCTTGGTGATCTTCATTAAATTTTAATGTTCCTTTGAAGTAGCCATTTACTGTCCACATTCCACAACAAATCGCTAGTATTGGTATTTTTCTCTCTAAAGAGTGCTTCATCACAGCATATTCAAATTCTTTTATTTCCTCAGTATACATTCGATAGCCTCCAGCAAATATCACTCCATCTGGTTTTGTTTCATCTAAATATTTTTCAATCGATAAACCAGAAAATGGTATTAGGTTAATTGTAGAGTTAAATTTTTCAAAAAAAGGATAATACTTCTGTTCTATTGAAATTAATCTGTCTATTTTGGTTTCAAAAAACCTTGGCGTCATAGCAAATTTATACATTTCTTATTATTATTAATATTTTATTAATTTTAAAGATAATTTTAATTGTAAAATAAATAATCTTCATATCTCCCTCCATTTTTTAGAGGGGTGTCTTTGTAACCAGGTATCGAATATGATAGTTTTTGAGCTGTAAATTTTTCATTTTCAAATAAACATGAAAGAACATAATTTAATAACATGCTGTTTGTTGTGTAACTTCTTTTCTTTAGATTTAATATATCACTTGTACAAATTGAAGAGTTATCAAGAATAGCTCCTACAGTATAGAATCTATCAATAACATAAGATAATTCTTTATTATTTTTATAAGTTTTCATAATGTTTTCGTGGAATTTTTTTTCTACAGAAGTCTTAAGCAAACTCGGACCATGATCACCAATTATAATCAAAATTGCATTCGGGTCTTTTAATTTTATGTTCTGGGTAAGTTCATTTATAATAGCTACAGTTTTTTTCCTACTTTCAATAAAATATTTTGTCCAATTTTTTGTACTATGAGTTGGATGAGAATGGGTAAGTTGATGAAATACAACAAATTTATTATATAAACTTTCTTCTTTTATAAAACTCATTATATATCTCTCAAATTTTTCTAGAGAGTCTAATTTCTGAGAGTTATCAATATTCAAAAAAAATTCTAAAAATTCACAATAATTAAATAATTGCAAGTGGTACCATGGCATTTTAAATTGACAATAATTTACATAATATTTTTCATAAATTTTATTTGATAATTTAATTGATCTAAAAGTGAAATAACCATCTACATAATTTCCTGGAGGTCCAAAATGGGAATCATGAAACCCAGTAAATATTTTATAATTATTATTTTTTAATATATCAAAAAGAGGTGAATTGCTTCTTCCACTAAAATAATCTTTTTTGTTTTTTTTCCAAAGTTCTTGGTCAATTGACAACATCGAATTTAATGAATTTCTGGTACTATAATCATCAGAAAAATGATTATCAAAAATAACAAAATTGTTATCTTTCAAAGTGTCCATATAATAACTTTTTTCAACACCAATATGATTTTTAACTATATTATCAGTCATTAGCGATTCTATAGAATAAATATAAATATTAGGAGTTTTTTTAAATTTTGACTGAGTAAATTCAACTTGATATTTATTTCCATCAAAAACTTTATTAAGAATATTTTGTAAATTAAAAAGATAAAAAACATTAAAAAATATATAAACGATAACAATTAATTTTAGAATTCTTAAATTCTTTAAAAAAAAA
>CACDXO010000033.1 GCA_902556825.1 uncultured Pelagibacteraceae bacterium | reverse complement strand
GATAATTGGATCAATATCAGAAAATAAGGAGATTGAAAAAAGGATTTCAATAACTCCTGATATAGCAAAAAAATATGTCACAAGCGGTTTTCAAGTTTTATTAGAAGCTGGATATGGATCGCACATAGGTATTTCAGATGACAAATTTTTGAACGAAGGTTGCAAATTAGAAAAAAAAGAAAATATTTTAAAACAATCTGAAATAGTTTTACAACTAAATTTGCCTGAAGAAAAAGATGCAGAATTTTTTCATGAAGATAAAATTCTTATTGGTAACTTTAATTTGAGTAACAATTTAGAAAATATAAAAAAATTTAAGTCAAAAAAAACTTCTATTTTTTCTCTTGAACTTCTTCCGCGAATTACACGTGCACAATCAATGGATATTCTTTCTTCACAAGCAAACTTGGCTGGATACAAGGCTGTTATTGATTCTTTTGAAAAATTTAAAAAGGCAATTCCAATGATGATGACTGCTGCAGGGACCATATCTGCGGCAAAAGTATTAGTAGTAGGTGCTGGAGTTGCTGGACTTCAAGCTATAGCAACCGCTAAAAGAATGGGAGCTATAGTATTTGCTACCGATGTAAGAATGGCATCAAAAGAACAAGTTGAAAGTCTTGGTGGAAAATTTTTAGTTGTTGAAGGTTCAGAAAATTTAGAAACCGAAGGTGGTTATGCAAAGGAAGCTTCTGAAGATTTTAAAAAAAAACAAGAAGAACTTTTAGCCGAAACTTTAAAAAAAATTGATATTGTCATTTGTACCGCCCTTATTCCAGGAAAAAAAGCTCCATTAATTATAAAAGAAAAAATGATTGACAATATGCAGTCTGGATCAATTATTTATGATTTAGCAGCCTCACAAGGTGGAAATGCAGCATATACGCAACTAGGAGAAATTGTACAAAAAAATGGTGTAACAATACTTGGTGAAAAAAATGTTTTGAACAAATTACCCGTGTCTGCGTCAAATTTATATGCAAAAAATTTATTTAATTTTGTTTTAAATCTTTATGATAAGAAAAATAATAAAATAAATATTAATTTAGAAGATGAAATTATTAATAAAACTTTAGTAAAATAATATGGAAATCGATCCTTTTATATTTAGATTAAGTATATTTATCCTTTCTATATTTATTGGATATTATGTAGTTTGGAGTGTTACTCCATCATTACATACTCCTTTAATGTCTGTAACTAATGCAATATCGTCAGTAATAATTGTTGGTGCTGTAATTGCGGCTTTGGCAGGAAATTCTGAAAATATATTTGACACTGCAAATATTTTTGGTTTTTTAGCAATTATTTTGGCTGCGGTAAATATCTTCGGAGGATTCCTTGTAACCCAAAGAATGCTTGCAATGTATAAAAAGAAAAAGAAAGACAAATAATTATGTCAGCAAATTTATTAGCAGTTTTCTATTTAATTTCAGGTGTTTTATTTATTTTAGCTCTTAGAGGACTTTCGTCTCCAGAAACATCTAGACAAGGTAATTTATTTGGAATTATTGGAATGGCAATTGCAATTGGTGTAACTTTTTTATCTGTAGGAAATTTTTCTACAGGATTTTTATATGTTTTGGGATTTTTATTGATTGGAGGATCTGTAGGAGCTTTTATTGCTTACAAAATACCAATGACCGCAATGCCAGAACTTGTTGCTGGATTTCATAGCTTAGTTGGCCTTGCAGCAGTATTGGTTGCAATATCTGCATTTTTAAATCCTGAAGTTTTTAATTTAGGGTCACCAGGAAATATTAAAATAGCAAGTTTAATTGAGATGTCATTAGGAGCAGCAATAGGAGCTATAACTTTTACAGGTTCAATTATAGCTTTTTTAAAATTGCGAGGAATAATGTCAGGATCTCCAATTACTTTTATAGGGCAACATTTTTTAAATTTAGCCTTAGGTATAATTTTGCTCGGTTTAATATTTTACTTATGTAAAACTCAAATAGATACTTGGTTTTGGACTATAATTATAATTTCATTTTTAGTTGGAGTTTTGCTGATCATTCCAATAGGTGGGGCAGACATGCCGGTTGTAATATCTATGTTGAATTCATACTCTGGATGGGCAGCTGCAGGAATTGGATTTACTTTAGAAAATACAGCATTGATAATTACAGGCGCTTTAGTTGGATCGTCAGGAGCAATTTTATCTTACATTATGTGCAAAGGTATGAACCGATCTTTTTTCAATGTTATACTTGGAGGCTTCGGTGGAACTGATCAATCTTTATCTTCAAAAGGAAAAGAACAAAAACCAGTAAAAAATGGTAATGCAGATGACGCAGCATTTTTAATGAAAAATGCTTCATCAGTAATAATTGTTCCAGGATATGGAATGGCAGTTGCTCAAGCTCAACATGCTTTAAGAGAAATGGTAGATTCGCTCAAAAAAAATGGTGTTAAAGTTACTTATGCAATTCATCCTGTAGCAGGCAGAATGCCAGGTCATATGAATGTATTATTGGCTGAGGCAAATGTTCCATATGATGAAGTTTTTGAATTAGAAGAAATTAATAATGACTTTGCTAATTGCGATGTAGCATATGTAATTGGAGCAAATGACGTAACAAATCCAGTTGCAAAAACTGACCCTCAAAGTCCTATTTATGGTATGCCAATTTTAGATGTTGAGAAAAGTAAGTCAGTACTATTTGTAAAAAGAAGTTTATCCCCAGGATATGCGGGTATAGACAATGATCTATTTTACAGAGACAATACATTGATGCTTTTTGCTGATGCAAAAAAAATGACTGAAGATATAATAAAAAATTTATAATTTTGACTAAAATATTTTGTGACATTGCAGATACACGTTTGATAAAAAGATTTAATAAAAAATCTCTTGTAAAAGGCTTCACTACGAATCCAAGCTTGATGAGAAAAGCAGGAGCAAAAGATTATAAAAATTATAGCAAAACAATTCTTAAAATTACAAACAAACCAGTCTCATGTGAAGTTTTTGCAGACAGTATGAGTGGCATGATATCTCAGGGAATTAAAATAAGTAGATGGGGAAAAAACGTATATGTTAAAGTTCCAGTTACAAATTCTAAAGGAAAATTTACAGGGAATGTAATAAAGCAATTAAATAAGAAAAAAATAAAACTAAATATAACTGCAGTATATACTGCCAAACAAACTAAAAAAATTTTAGATAACTTAAATAAAAAAACAAGAGTTATTATATCATTATTTGCTGGAAGAATGGCTGACACGGGCAAGGATCCAGTTCCAGAAATTAAAAAAAGTTTAAGATATGCAAAAAGTTATAAAAATGTAGAAATTTTATGGGCAAGTGTTAGAGAACCATATAATTATATTCAGGCCAGACAGTTAAAGTGCCACATTATTACAGTACCACCATTAATAATTGAAAAAATTGAAAAATTTGGAAAAACTTTCAACAACTTAACAACAGACACAGTAAAAGGTTTTTTAAAAGATAGTAAAAAATCTAAATTTAAAATTTAGACTCTTTGCCTATATAACCAACCATTATAGAATAATTAATCCAGAATAAACCTGCCGAGTAGGTAGAGAAAAAGCTTCCTGATGGTAATAGAGGTACCAGATTAATGAGCACAAATAACATGCCTGAAAATTGATAAATATTTTTATTTTTTTTATAAGATTTTAAAAAAAAATAAAATGAGACCAAAATAAAAATCATAAAAGTTATATAGCCAAATAATCCAGTCTCAGCTAATAACTCATAATGAACTTGGTGTGGGTGTGTATTACCTCTCCTTTCAGGCTCACTGTGGTCTAAGTTTTCATATTTTTCACTAAAGCTTTCAATTCTAAAGTTTTTAATACCAACGCCAAAAAGTGGGTTATCTTTAAAAATTTCATAAGCAACTTTGTAATGAGCTCCATAAAAAGAATTATCTAAATAAAAACTTATTCCATTTTTAGCTAGTACTTTAGAAAACTGGACAAAATACCTATTTTTATAAT
>CACDXO010000032.1 GCA_902556825.1 uncultured Pelagibacteraceae bacterium | reverse complement strand
TTAAACAATTTTGATTCTTTTGCTTTTTCAATTGAATGCATAAATAATGGTTTATTTTTATAGTATATAAACTGCTTTTTTTCTTTTGAATTAAAACGTTTACCATTACCAGCAGCAAGTAGTATAAAACAATTATTCATGTATTAATTTTCTAATTTTTATATATTTTTAACTTATGTTAAGTTTTATAAAAAGACACATATTCATAATTTTAGTATTTTTTTTTACTTTAATTGTATCATTTATAACTTTTTTAACATTTATTGGAAAAAGTTTTGTTTTAATTAATGATACAAATTTAGATTACCTACTCTATTTAAATATAGCTCTTTTATTGCTTTTTTTTATAATAATATTTAAAGAAATTTTAAACTCAATAAAAAGCAATATAAATGTTAGGGGTTCTATAGCAAATAGAAAATATATTGTTTTTTTTTCACTTTTTACACTTATACCATCTTTATTAATTTCTATCTTTTCATTATTTTTATTCTCATTTGCTTTAGAAAAGTATTTTGATAGCAAAATTACTTTAGCTGTAAATAATTCCTATGAACTTGCAAAAAATTATATCAACGAAAAAAGAAATAAAGTAGAATCTGATATTGTTTTAATTTCATATGATTTAAATAAAAATATAGATATATTTAAAAATAACATAAATTTATTACAAAATTTTTTAAATACTCAAAGATTAGTAAGAGGATTAGATCAATTAATTTAAGCAAAGCGAAAAGCAAAAGTGTCAATGAAGTGTATATTAAAAATATTTTTAAAGATTGTTTAAAAGTTTCAGAATAATTAAATGAAATAAAATTAGTAAATGATTTTTTTAAATTATCGTCAAATATATCAATTAATAATAATATGGAGAATAAAAAATAAAGACCTCCAATCCACTGAGATGTTGATCTCCATAAAATTAAACTTTGATCTAGATGTTTGATATTATCAAAAATAGTAAATCCTGTTGAAGTAAATCCAGAAATTGATTCAAAATAGCAATTTAAAAAAGATACATTATAAATGCTAAAGTAGAATGGTATAGAAATTATCAACGGTATTAAAAAATAACCAATTATGACAGTAATTATTTTTATATAAATAGAAATCTTTAATTCTGTTTTATTTTTGAATAATGATGAAACTCCAATAATTAACGAAATTAGCAAAGTGTAAAAATAACTATCTATATTTAAATATAAGTTAAAATAGTAACAATAAATTATGTTAAAAAATGATAGTATTGAAAGTAAAATAAAAAAAACTCCTAAGTAATTTAGGATAAATCTATTCATATATTTATACGGCGCTTAATCTAAACATACTTTCAACTAAAGGTAGCTGATCTCTTTTTGATAAAAAAACAACTACATCTTTTTTTTCAAAAACAAAACTTGATCTTGGAATTATTATTTCATCTTTTCTTAAGACCGCTCCCACTCTAATTTCGTCAGGCAGATCAGCATTTTTTAATTCTTTGTTGATCAATTCAGATGTTTCAATAATTTCAGCTTCAATTACTTCATATTCACCATTTAATATTGAATATGCAGTTGCTATTGTACCTTTGTGAACATGTTTAAGTATACTAGAAACTGTTGTCATTCTAGGATCAATTAAATCATCAATTTTTAAAGAAGATTTTAAAAGTGAATAGTTTGGTTTGTTAATTAAAGCCATTGTTCTTTTATTTTTTGAAAACTTTTCTACAAGGACACTTACCATTAAATTATCTTCGTCATCATTAGTTAAAGCGATAACTGTTTCAACATCTTCTAAATTAACTTCGCTTAAAATATCTTCATCTAATCCATTTCCATTAATAACAATTGTGCTATTTAATTCATTTGCGATAAATTTTGCTCTATCTTTATCTTTTTCGATTATCTTAAGTCTTGCATCTTCAAAACTGTGTTCAATATTTTTTGCAAGATTAAAACCTACGTTTCCTCCTCCTATAATTAACAATTTATTTGAGATTTTTTCTTTATGGCCAAAAGCAGCAAGTGTTTCTTTCATTTGTAATGAATTTATTACAACATATGCTTTATCATTTTTTTGTATGACATCATTTTTTTTGAGAAATATAAAATTATCTTCTCGAATTACTCCAAGAATGTTTGCATTTAATTTAGGGAATTTTTTTGTTAGCTCATTTAATTTTATACCTGCTATTGGACAAGATTCTTCGATAAAAATTTCTAAAAGTTTGATTTTATTATCAGCAAAAGGAACATTGTCTAATGCACCGGGTGCTTCAAGTTTTCTTTGTATTGATTTAGCAATTTCTAATTCTGGCGATATAATAACATCAATTGGTAAATTTTCTTTATTATATAATTTAGAAAACTTAGGATCTAAATAATCTTGGGCTCTAATTCTTGCTATTTTTTTTGGAATTTTAAATAAAGAATATGCTATTTGGCAAATCATCATATTTATTTCATCATTTCTTGTAACAGCAATAATCATATCTGCTTCTTTAGAATCAGCATTTTCAAGAATAATTGGAGATGTGGCTTTTCCAACAATAGCTTTGACATCTAAAGACTCGTTTATTTTCTGAATATCTTCACTTGATTGATCAATAACTGTGACTGAATGATTTTGTTCAATTAACAATTTAGCTATTGTAAATCCTACTCTTCCAGCTCCACAAATAATTATATTCATTAATTAAAATCTTTAACCCCAAGAAGCTTCAATTTTCTATGTAATGCTGACCTTTCCATGCCTACAAAACGAGCAGTTTTTGAAATATTTCCTGAGAATTTTTTAAGTTGTGTAACTAAATATTCTTTTTCAAAGTTTTCTCTTGCTTCTCTTAAAGGGAAATCTAATGTTTCACTAATTGAGAATTTTTCACTCTCACTCTGAGATAAAGACTCTTTTATTATATTTAATACACTATCTTCGTCTTTTCCTTGTGAAAGAATCGTAACTCTTTCAATTAAATTTCTTAACTCTCTAACATTGCCTGGCCAATTGTAGTTCAATAAATAATTATTATCTTGGAGCTTAAAGGGTTTGATATTGTAGTTATTACATATGTTTGTTAAAAAATATTCTACCAAAAGTGGAATATCTTCGATACGTTTAGATAAAGGATCTATATTTATATTAAATACGTTTAGTCTATGAAATAGGTCCTCTCTGAAATTCCCATTTTTAATTTCTTTTTTTATATCTTTGCTTGTTGATGAAAAAATCCTTACATCAACTTTTATGTCATGAGAACCATTAATCCTTTTAAATTTTTGGTCAATTAGAATCCTTAAAATCTTTGACTGAGTATCCAGAGGTATATCGGTAACTTCATCAATTAGCAAAATTCCTTCACTTGCTTTTTCAAGTGCTCCATATGAAATTGATCCATCTTTTTTTTCTTCTCCAAGAAGCTCGAGCTCATATTTTTCAGAATCTAATAATGCACCATTTAATATTATAAATGGTTTTTCATTTCTTTTAGATTTCTTATAAATTTTTCTTGAAACTAATTCTTTACCAGAACCTGTAGGTCCTGAAATAAAAACCCTACTTTCAGAATCAGAAACTTTTTCTATCTGGTCTTTTATTGAAACAATATTTTGGCTTTTTCCAATTAAATCAAATGTATGAAATAATTTATTTTCTAAATTTTGATTTGCAATTTTAAGATTTAAATTTTCAACAGCCCTTTTGATAAAATTCAACAATCTATTTTTATCAAATGGTTTTTGAATAAATTCAAATGCACCAGACTTAAGTGATTTAACTGCCATTTCAATGTTTGCATGACCTGAAATTATTATAACTGGAATATTTTTATTTTTATTTTTAATATGGTTTAAAAGCTCTATTCCATCGTTGTCTCCTTTGTCTAATTTTACATCAATGATTGCGACATCAGGTAATTTTTTATCTATTTCTGCTAATGCTTGGTTATAGTTAGCAGCTATTCTTGTTGAGTAACCTGCTTCAACTATAAGGTCATTTAATATCTCTCTTATATCTGAGTTATCATCAATTATTAATATTTCAGCAGACATTTATTTTATTGGTAAATTTATTATAATATTTGTTCCAGTTGAGTCAGAG
>CACDXO010000031.1 GCA_902556825.1 uncultured Pelagibacteraceae bacterium | reverse complement strand
TCTTAAAATTAATAATTTAATATAGATACTATAAATATTTTATGAAGAATTTATCATTTAAATTGGTTTTGATATTCATAATTACAATTTTTATTTTTGAAATTACAGGTATAATATTAGCTTCACTTAAAATCATTCCCAGAGGCTCACCTGCGGTAGTATCTCTCTTTGCTCACGAAAAATGGTCAGTTTGGCATCCAAAAAATATAAGTTTTAAGCATCACTATAATACCTGTTGGGAACCTTCAAAAATTTATTTCAATAACATTGGTGCAAGAGGTAAGAAAAATGTTTTGGAAAAAAAACAAAAAAATAGAATTGCACTCATTGGTGATTCTATGACTGAAATGATACATGTAAATGAAGGTGATGATATTGGATCTTTAATACAAAATAAATTGCCTAATTTTGAAATAATTAATTTTTCTTCTCGAAGTATGGGTCTCTATGATCAATTGGAAATTTATAAAAATTTAATTAGAAAATATAATGTAGATTATGTAATTTTATATATTACAGAAAATGATTTTGAAAATAATTTTGCATCTTCAAAACTTTCATATGTTTATAATCAGCCTAAGTTTTATATAGAAAAAGGAACAGATAAAATTAAAAAAATTGATAGAAACTATCAAAGACTGAAAAATGAATATTTTTCAAATTACAATATGTTTAAAAGATCAAAATTAATTTTATATCTTAAAGAATACTCATACACATTTAAGACTTATTTTCACATTAAAACTTTACTGAGGAATTACAAAAAAACCCAAAAAACTTTGGATTTAGATGATTTTAGTAAAAAAAAAAATTTATTTAATAATCAAAAGTTAGTATATGAATATTTAGTAGAGTTATTTGTTAAGGAATTAGAGAAGGATAAGATAAAATTGATTCCAATTTTCAATTTAAGATCTTATTTATTCAAAGAAAGCAGCCAGTTAAGCCTGGAAGACAAAATTAGATTGGAAAGTTTTAATATCATGCGAGACGTATGGAATATTTATAATCCTTATTTTTTAGTAGATGAAGCCAATGAATATATTAGTTCAAATAAAAATATTATCAAAAAACCATATTTATATTTAGGGCATACTTGTGATGATCACTATTCTAAATTTGGCTCGCATTTTATTTCTAATGAAACAGTTAAAATTTTTAACAAAATAAGGTCAGATTAAATTAGTGAAAATTTTACATATAGTTGGTGGGAGTTCCTTAAATGGAGCATACAAAGGCGCAAATATTCTGCACCAAGCTTTGCTTGAATTAAAAGTAAATTCTAAAATCTTAAACGATAATCCCACAAAAAATAATAAAGAAGATAAAAATATTATTTATATTAATAAAAATATTTATAATAATTTAATAAATAAAATTTACATATTTATAGAAAAAACTTTGAAAACTTTATATCTTCCGAGTCCACGCTCAACTTTTACTATTGGTCTATTTGGCTTTGATGTTACTAAAGTAAAAGAATATAAGGATGCAGATATAATTCATATTCATTGGTTAAATCAAGGTTTTATAAAACTTAAATCTATATCTAAAATTGACAAACCTGTAGTTTGGACAATGAGAGATATGTGGCCATTTACTGGTGGCTCACACTATAGTGTGGATTTTCAAAAATATGAAGCAAGTAGTGTTTCAAAAAAAATGAAAAATTATAAAAAAAAAATTTATAGTAAAAATATTCAATTTGTAGCAATAAGTGATTGGTTAAAAATGAAGGCAGAAAAAAGTAGTGTTTTAGAAGGTTATAATATTAAAAGAATTTATAATAATATTGATCTAAGAGATTTTAATATAATTACAAAAGAAAAAGCTAGATCAATACTTAAAATTTCAACAAAAAAAAAAGTAATTTTATTTGGAGCGCAAAATCCTCAAAGTAAAAGAAAAGGATGGGATATTTTTGTAGAAACTTTGAAAAAATTAGATAAGTCAAAATATTTTTTATTAATATTTGGAAGCTTTTGGTCTAGTAAAATTTTAGATGATATTGGTATAGAATATAAAGCTCTTGGTTTTGTTAACGATAAAAAAATACTAAACGCAACTTATTCTGGTTCGGATCTATTTGTGTTTTCATCTATCCAAGAAGCTTTTGGCAAGACATGGGCTGAAGCAATGGCCTGTGAAACTCCAATAGTATGTTTCAATAATACCAGTATAGCTGAAATAATTGATCATAAAATTAATGGTTATATAGTTGATAAAATTAATTCTGATGAATTAAAAAAAGGAATTGATTGGATGTCAGAAGAAATTGAAAAAGAAAATTATTCAAATATTAAGGCAAAAGATAAGGTTATCGATTTTGATGCAAAAAATATCGCAAAAAAATATATTAAGTTATATGAGGAACTATTAGATAGGAAATATTAGGTTGATTTATGTGTGGTATTGCTGGTTATTTTAATAAACAAAATTCAAATCAAGAAGATATTAACTTTGTAATTGATAAAATGAACAAATTACAATCTCATAGAGGACCTGATAGTTCGGGCAAATTTATTAATAAAGAGAAAAACTTTGGTTTAAAAATGTGCAGACTCTCTATTTTAGATCTTGAACTTGGATTGCAGCCAATGCATTCAATTGATGAAAGATTTGTAATAATATTTAATGGAACAATTTTAAATTCTCCAGATCTTAGAAAAAAACTAGAAAAATTAAATATTAAATTTTTAACAAAGAATTCAGATACAGAAGTTCTTTTAAATATGATGATTAGATATGGAATAGATGGATTAAAAGAACTTAATGGATCATTTGCTTTTGCTTTATATGATAAAAAAAATAAAAAGCTAATTTGTGCTAGAGATAGATTTGGCTTATCTCCTTTTTATTATTTACAAAAAAATAATAAATTTCTTTTTGCTTCAGAACTTAAATCAATATTGTTTACTGGTTTCTCCTCAAAAGAGATAGATAAACAAAATTTATATCATTATCTTAGCCTCCTATGGTCCCCAGGACCTAATACAATTATTAAAGATATTAAAAAATTACAGCCAGGGCATTATTTAGAAATTGATTTCAACAATAATAAATTAAATATATCTAGATGGCATAGTCTCAATTTTAAACCTGATAATGAAAAAAATATTGATGATTGGAGTAATTTAATTCATCAAAATTTAGAAAGTTCAGTCATCAGATCAACTTTGTCAGATGTTCCTTTAGCATGTGGACTGTCTGGAGGTTTAGACTCACAGTCTATAGCTGCAATATTATCAAAGCATAAAAAAAACTTAAAAACTTTTTCTTTAGGTTTTGAAGGTTACGACAAAGGACCTTTGAATGAATTAAATGAATCAAAATTGGCCTCAGAATACTTCAAGACAGAACATCAAGAAATTATAATAAACCAAAAAGATTATTTTTCTGAATTAGATAAAATGATATATCATTTAGATGAACCTTATGGTGGAGGGCTGCCACTTTGGCATGTTTTTAAAGAAGCAGGTAAAAATTATAGAGTGATTGTAACTGGGCTTGGTGGTGATGAACTTTTTGGAGCCTATGGACAATGGTCTTTATTAGAAAGAACGTTTTTTAATATTTTTAATAATTATTATCAATTTAAATTACTCTATTTTGATAGAAAATATTTTTTTACAGATGAAATGAAAAATAAAATTTTATTAGATGATGATATCCCTTATGAAAAAACATGTAAATTTTTATATGATAAAGTTTCAAATAAAAATTTTACAAACATTAGAGATAAAATCTCCAATATGGTTTTTGAAACACTATTGCCAGATGAATATAATAATATGGTAAATAAATTTTCAATGGCAAATAAAATTGAGGCCAGAGCTCCATTTTTAGATAATAGTTTGACAGATTTGGCGCAGAAAATACCTAGTAAAATTAGAACAAAAAAAGGAGATTTCAAATATTTGTTAAGGAATTCAGTTAAAGAAATCTTACCAAAAGAAAACTTATATAATCGAAAAAGAGGATTTGTTGGCTTGGAGTCTCAAAGTATAGAACATAACTTTGATTTTATAATTAATGAAATATTTAATAAAGAAAAAATATTAAAACAAGGATTATTCAATTTTGAAACATTAAATAGATTTATACTTTCGTTTAAA
>CACDXO010000030.1 GCA_902556825.1 uncultured Pelagibacteraceae bacterium | reverse complement strand
CTGCTTCAATTATTTTATCTGCATTTAAATAGCTTTCTTGAGCTTTCGATGCACCGATGTGAATTGACTCATCGGCTTTTCTTACATGTTTACTGTTTTTATCTATATCAGAATAAACTGCTATTGAGTGAAACTTAAGTTTTTTACAACTATTGATAATTCTACAGGCAATTTCCCCACGGTTTGCAATCAGAATTTTTTTCATACTTTTTATTTTTTAAGTGCTTTTTTTAAACTTTTGATGATTTCAACAGCATTAGGAGTATCTGAATGAACGCAAATAATATCACATCCAACATCTGTATCTGTACCACTTGTATTTTTAACTTTTTTTTCTTTTATAGCTCTTAAACAACGTTTTACTGCTAACTTACTGTTATATTTTGCATTTTTTCCTTTAGCTATTACAAGTTTTCCGTCCTTGTCATAATCTAAATCAGCATAAAATTCTGCGATAAAGTCTAACTTTCTTTCTTTTTTGTAAATTTTTTCATGAACTGTATTTGCCATACCGTAAATACTGACATTAAAAGTTTCAACTGCATCTGCAATAGCTCTTGCAATCTCTTCATCTTTGGAAGCCATAACATATAAAGATCCATGAGGCTTTATATGGTTTAAAGGCATATTATACTCATCTAAAAAAGCTTTAAGAGCACCGACTTGATACATTATCATATTTTTTAAATCTAATTTCGGCATCTTCATTTCTCTTCTTCCAAAGCCTTGTAGATCAGGAAAAGAAGGATGAGCTCCTACTTTTACTTTATTTTTTTTTGCTAGTTCCACTGTTTTTCTCATATGATTAGGATCTGATGCATGAAAACCACATGCAACATTAGCGACATCTATCAAAGGCATTATTTGTTCATCATTTCCTGCATTATAAATTCCAAAACTTTCTCCCATATCACAATTTATTTTTGTCATTTTTTCTCCTATATTTGCGACCTTATATGTGGCGACCTAGCGTAGAGCGCTACCATTGGTATAATCAATAATCCTAGAATAAATTGTTGAGCTTCCCAACTCAAACCCCATCCAATCAATACAGTTGTTACTATTTGTAAAATTAAAACACCTATCACACTTAATCCATATCCTCCATAACCACCTAATAATGATGTACCTCCAATTACTACTGCCGCTATTGTTGTAAATAAATATATATCTCCCGCTCCAACAAATCCTCCACCACTCCAACCTAGAAGAAGCGCTCCAGTTAAAGCTGCAAAAAATCCACTTATAACATAAGCTCCAATCCAATAACCTCTTTCAGAAATTGATAGTCTTGAAGAAGATAATCTACTACCTCCTAAAGCGTATAAATGTCTTCCCCATTTTGTTAACCGTAGACCAACGATGATTATTATACTTGCAACTATCCAAATAATTACAACCGGAGGTATTGGAAGACCAATAGTTTTACCATTCATGGATGCTAAATTGGTCATCCACGGAGGCACTACACCAAAAACCGTACCAGCTGAAAAAGTTCCCATTGCTACAAGTATTTGAACTCCACCTTTAACAAAAAACCCAACACCCAATGTTAAAATTAAAGCTTGTCCTTGCAATCTAAAACTTAAAATTCCATTTACCAATCCTATTAAAGCACCAAGTAATAAGATGGCTACACAAGCTAGCCATGGTGGAACTCCCTTAGAAATTAATGACATTAGTGCTACGTTCATAGAGCCAATAACAAAAGGGATGGATAAATCTAAACCACCTAACATCGCAACAAAAGTTTGTCCTACAGTTGCTAAACCAAGGAATGCAGCAAAAACTAACATCGATTTCATATTCATTAATGTTAAGAAACCTGGGATTGTTAAAGATCCAATTATAAACAATCCAATTAAAACAGATATGCCAACAAAAACACTTTTGGTTCCCTTAATAAACCTGCTTATGACCCCCATAAAAATTACAAACGCAAGAAAAATTAAAAAAGAAACTAAAGTTCTTCCAGAAAAGAAATTTTCAGCAATAAAAGATACAAATATAAATATTAAAATTACTCCAAGGAAAGCTATAGTTTTCCATTTATGTTCTCTAATATTTTTAAAAAAGAAATTTTCTTCGTCTTCACTGTCTTGCCCTTTTTCTTCTTCTTTAGGCATTTTAGTAAATATATTTTGTTTTAATTCTTCGTTAATCCATCTTACAGAAAAATGGTACCATCCCCACAGTATTAACCCTGTTACGGCTATAGAGTATGCAACAATATTCATCCAATCGGCTCCATCAAACCAACCAAGCACTGCAGTACCAATACCGCATAAGACTGCAAACAATAAACCTAATCCTTTAAAGAAAAGAAAAGCAGATCTTTTCATATTATTTTACCTCTTCCCATTGACTTAATTTATTGTCTCTAGCTATTTTTTCTCTGTATATTGTCATGAATTGCCATACTAACGGAGTAAGCGGTATCCCAATTATAAATACAGCTATAATTTTATAAAACGAGTAGCCCACAGAATAAAATATTCCTGACCATAAAAGACCTGCAAAAATAACAATATACATATATGGAGCAAATCTTTTGTAACTAGCTTTTTGTCCCATGTTTAAAAATAAAAAATATTGCACTAAAAAAACTGCCAAAATACTAAACGCTACTTGTGAATAGCCTGAATTTACTGTCTCATAGAAAAATCTTTTTGTAGCCTCATATTTAATTTGAGATAGATCACCAATATTTAGCTCACTTATTATTCTTGGTTGATAAATTGTTGTATCGCTTGGAACAAATGTATTTCCACCTATAAAATAAGTAGAAATTATTGCTAGTACACCAAAACCAAATATATAAACATTTGTTAGATTCTTTATTCTGGAATGAGCAAATGGAGCCGTAATAACAAACAAGAGCAGACTTACTAATATTACACCATATCCTTGAATACCAAAAAAGCTACTATCTGGACTTTCAATTAAATTATTATAAGACACTCCTTTCAAAACAATTAACGATAATGCTGCTAGGAAAAAAAGCATTGCTGTAGATTTTGTTCTGACATTAAATTGGGGCAGCATTGTAATGACCAAAAGCGAAGCAAGCAGCACAACTCCAGCTAAATAAACTATGCTGTATGTAGTTCCAGAAATAAGAACACCATCTGAAATATTAGGTAAATAATTTATTTTTTCTAAACTAAAATATTGAGGCGCAGAAGTTTCAATACTACTTGATTGATTAGATTGTAAGGTTATTAACTCTGTGTCTTTTAATAAGTCTTTTTCTTTATCTTCTGGGTCAAATATTAAACCTGCAACCATTATAACCACAACAACTGCAAAAGTGATTGTTGAAGGACTCCTATGAACAGCTAATAAATAAAGTAATAAAGCAGCACCAGCTATCCCTAGAATTACATAAAAAACAATTGTCCCTGGTGTTTCTGTAAATTGAACTACACCATGTCCTGCAAGAGAGCCACCTTTTGCAGTACCTGTACCAGTAGTTGTTCCTTCTTCTCCCTCTTCAACAATAATATTTCCAGTTGCATCTACTTTTCTTATTTTTGTTCCTCTTCTGTCATCATCTTTTTCTTCTTCAACAACTTTTTCAACAACTATTGGCTGATCATACACTTGATGAATTACAACAAATAATCCAGCAAAAGCCATAAGAATAAAAAATACCATTACAGACAAACCTCTTGTTACTCTTGTAACGTAAGGAAGAATTAAACTTACCAACAAGGCAATAACTAAAACTGCTCCATAAGATAAATCAGATACAAAGCTTTGAAGTCTTTCAAATTTAAAAGTTACCAAGATGTAATTAATAAGATATAAATTTAAGGCACCTAAAATTGCACCAAAAGCACCCCCACGACCTCCCGCGAGGCTTGCTCCTCCTAAAACTAGAGCCGTTATACCTAACAATGTATATTTGGTTCCTTGCAAAGGATCTCCAGAACCAACAAGAGCAGTAAAACATATTGCAGATAAAGCTGCAAAAATTCCTGCTATCATATGAGCAACTATTCTTACTAAATTAATTTTAACTCCACTTGTAAAAGCAGCTCTTTCATCTGCTCCCATTAATTTTAAATGACCCCAGAATGCAGTATGAGTAATTATATAAAACAATATTGTCGCTAAAATCATTAGAAGGAATATTTCATTAAAAATTGTAAAACCTTCTCCCCAAGGAATAAGCCAATCAGGCGCTATTCCTCCTGGTCTTGGTAAAATTACAATGTTAATTCCAGCAAAAGCTAAATACCCTGCTAGCGAAACAATAATTGGAGATACTCTTACAAAACAAACAATCAAAGCATAAAACAGCTGCCAAATTAAACCCATTGCAATCGCATAAACAAACCATCCAATAGGTGTCTGTAAAAAACCTGCGGCATACAATTGAATACTACTTACATTTATAAAACCCATAAACGGACCAA
>CACDXO010000029.1 GCA_902556825.1 uncultured Pelagibacteraceae bacterium | reverse complement strand
ATTAAAATAGGCTTGGTTGTTCCATTGTCAGGTGAATATAAAGAGATTGGTAATTCAATATTAAAAGCAACAAGGCTTGCAATAAATAAAATTGATGATTTGAATATAGAAATTATACCTAGAGACACCATGTCCAATCCTGAAGCTACTTTAAAAGTTTCTAAGGAGTTAAACGAGCAAGGTGTAAAAATAATTATAGGACCCGTATTTAATAAAAATTTAATTTATCTAAATGAATTAAGTGAAGTAACTTTTTTATCTCTATCAAATACAAATATAAATAATTCAAAAAATGTTATTAGTGGTGGAATAAATGCAGTTTCTCAAATAAATGCAATAAAAAAATTCCAAGAATTTTCTAAATTAGAAAGAAGTATCCTGTTAATTCCAAAATCAGATTTTAAAAATGAAATTGAAGATGCGGTCAAAAAAACAAAAATAAAATTAAAAGATACATTTGTATATGACTCAGATCCAACTATTTTAACCTCTCAAATAGAACAGCTAACAAGATATGCACAAAGAAAAGAAAATTTAAAAAATGAAATAAAGAGATTAAAAAATTCTAATGAAAATAACAAAGAAAAAAAAATATCTAATTTAGAAAAAAGAGATACGTTGGGAGGTATTAACTTTGATTCTGCAATTATTGCTGATTTTGATGAAAGTTTGAAAAGTGTTGCCACTTCATTATTATATACCGATGTATCTTCAAAAGGAGTATTTGGCACTGGAGTTACTGTTGCACTTGACCCAAGAACATTAGGCACACAAATTGACGATGGAATTATGGATAAAAATTTAGATGCTAAATTATTATTAATGAATAAAAATTATTTATTAAGCATAAGTACCCAAGTATTAGATGGAAGAATATTTATTACTGGAAAGGTAGATGATCCAGAAGAAAAATTAAAAATTACAAAGTTAGCTTGGGAAATAGAAGGGGTAAGATCAGTCAAAAATGATTTAAAAATTAAAGAAGAGTTTAATTTTAAGCAGTCTGCCAAAGATATTTTAATAACTTCACAATTAAGAACAGCATTAATTTTTAATAAAAAAATTAAATCTGCTAATTACAGCATAGATACTTACAAAAAAAAAATTTATATTTATGGAATAGCTGAATCAAAAGAAGAGCAATCAATAGTTATTGATGAAGCAAAACAGATATTGGATGTTGAGGATATTATTTCCAGTATTCTATTGGTTGAAGATTTGAGAATTCAGAAAAATTAATTTTACTTATTGTAATCAATTACACCAGCTGAATAGGCAGCAACAGAAGCTAGATTTAAAATATCTGAAGTTGATGATCTTAAAGGAGCAATTTCTATTGCCTCTCCAAGACCAATTAATAATGGCCCAATAACTTTTGCATCTCCTAAAGTTTTCATAATTTTTAATGAAATTGCAGCACTATGTTGTCCAGGCATAATTAGGACGTTGGCATTTCCAACTATTTTAGATGAAGGGTAGAGTTCCTTATAATCTTCGTTTAAAGCTACGTCTGGCTGCATATCTCCATCAAAGTTAAAATCTACTTTTCTTTTTTTTAGTATATCAACTGCATCTCTTATATGCTTTGTTCTACTCGTAATAGGTTGTCCAAAGGTTGAATGTGATAAGAAGGCAACTTTAGGATTAAATCCAAATAGCCTAACTACTCTTGCAGCGGATATAGCAATTTCAGCCATTTGTGCTGAAGTTGGATATTCATGTACCGAGGTATCTCCTATAAATACAGTTCTACCTTTGTTTACTACCATATTAAGACCAAACATAATTTCTCCAGGTCTTGAATTAACAACTTTAAGCACTTTATCTAAAGACTGGGCATATCTTCTAGTATTTCCAGTAACCATTGCATCTGCATCACCACAAGAAATCATGCAAGATCCCCATACCACTTTATCATTTTTTATTATTCTATCACAATCTTTCAAATATAGTTCATAAACATCTGGTTCAAGTTCGCCCTTCTCACCATGTAGCTTTTTAAAAATATATTTTAAGTACTTTTCTTTGTTCTCTTTTGAAGTTGAGTTTACTATCTCAATATCAAAGTTTTCACTATATCCTATTTCTTTTAGTTTTTTTTTAACTATTTTTTCTTTAGCAACTAAAATTGGTATACCTAATCCATTTTTTTTGAATGCTATCGCAGCCTTTAAGGTATTTTGATCTTCTCCATCAGTAAACACAATTCTTTTTTGTGTTTTTTTAATTTGAGAATTTATTCCTTGCATAATTGTTACAGATGGATCTAATCTTTGTTTTAATTGATCAGCATAAGCATCAAAGTTTTTAATTTTTTTTCTTGCAACACCACTTTTAATTGCTGCTTTTGCTACTGCTACCGGTATTACACTTATTAATCTTGGATCGAATGTAGATGGAATTATATATTCTTTTCCATATTTTGGTCTATCACCACCCATTGCAGCAACAACTTCATCTGGCACTCTTTCTCTAGCTAAAGAAGCTATTGCATTTGAAGCAGCAACTTTCATTTCTTCATTAATTGTTTTAGCTCTTACATCTAGCGCTCCTCTAAATATATATGGAAAGCCTATAAGATTATTTACTTGATTTGGGTAATCAGATCTTCCAGTTGCAATTATTGCATCATTTCTTACTTGTTCAACTTCCTCAGGTGTTATTTCTGGATCAGGATTTGCACATGCAAATATTATTGGATTTTTTGCCATTTTTTTTACCATCTTTTTTGATAAAATACTTTTAGAAGATAGTCCTAAAAAAACATCTGCACCTTCTATTGCTTCATCTAAAGTTCTTTTTTTAGTTTCAATTGCATGATTTGATTTCCATTGATTAAGATTTTTTCTACCTCGATATAAAACACCTTTGCTATCCAGCATTGTAATATTTTTACTAGGCACTCCAGTACTTTTTAGTAAATTAGTACATGCTATAGCTGAAGCTCCTGCTCCATTAACAACCACCTTAATTTTTTTTATTGATTTTTTCGATATATCAAGAGCGTTAATTAATGCTGCAGTAGTTATTATTGCTGTACCATGTTGATCATCATGAAAAACAGGAATATCTAATATTTTTTTTAATTTTTCTTCAATGATAAAACAGTCAGGCGCAGCAATATCTTCTAAATTTATTCCCCCAAAACTACCTGCTATATTTTTAATACTATTAATAATTTCGTTTGGATCAGATGAGTCAATTTCAATATCAATAGAATCAATATCAGCAAATCTTTTAAATAATACTGCTTTTCCTTCCATTACAGGTTTAGATGCCAGGGCACCCAAATTACCCATTCCTAAAACTGCTGAACCATTAGTTATTACGGCTACCAAATTTCCTTTGCTTGTATAATCATAAGCGGTATCAGGGTTTTCTGATATTGCTTTTACAGGAGCCGCAACACCAGGAGAATAGGCTAAAGCCAAGTCTCTTTTTGTTGTCATAGGCTTTGAAGAAATTATCTCAATCTTGCCAGATTTATTACTATTATGAAATTCTAAAGCTTCTTTATCTGAATAATGTTCAATTTTCTTTTTTTTCATTTTATGTAATTAGATATACAAATGGAGCAAATTTAAGACTAATATGATTTATGAACCTAATTAAGTCAACTGGTACATTCAGTTTCTTTACTCTAATTAGTAGATTAACGGGTTATCTGAGAGATATTCTAATTGCAATTTTTCTTGGAGCAGGCCCAATTGCCGATGCTTTTTTTGTAGCCTTTAGATTTCCCAATACTTTTAGAAGACTGTTTTCAGAAGGAACATTTAATGCAGCTTTTGTTCCTAGTTATTCCTCAGAACTAAACAAGAGCAAGAAAAGTGCACAATCATTTGCAAACAATATTTTTAACATTCTTTTTTTATCTTTGCTTGCGATTGTTTTTATTATTGAAATTTTTATGCCACTATTTGTGTCATTAATTGCACCAGGATTTATAGAAGATTCAGAAAAGTTGGAAATAGCAATTAATCTTACTAGGATTACTTTCCCCTTTTTATTATTTGTAAGTTTGTCATCTTTTTTTTCTGCAATATTAAATTCTCATAATAAATTTGCAGCTGCTTCTGCAACACCAATACTTTTAAATATTATTTTAATTTTAGTTTTATTATTTGGAAAATATTTATCAGATCAACTTGTGTATTATTTATCTTATGCTGTTACTTTTGCAGGACTAATTCAATTAATTTTTTTAATTTTTTTTGTTAAAAAATATTTTATTCCAAAAATTTCTTTTAAATTTAAAAATAATAAAAAAATAAAGTTATTTTTTAAAAAATTATTTCCCAGTATTTTCTCATCAGGTGTTACGCAAATAAATATTTTAGTTGGAACAATAATAGCTTCTTTTCAAGCGAATGCTGTTTCTTACCTTTATTATGCTGACAGAATTTATCAAATAAATTTAGCTATTGCAGGAATTGCTATCGGTACAGTTTTGCTACCAAGTTTATCTAAATATATAAATAACAAAAATAATACTAAAATAAATTTTATTCAAAATAAATCATTAGAATTAAGTTTGTTTTTAAGTCTGCCTGCCGCCGCCGCATTATTAATAGCATCTGAAGAAATTACCTCTGCGCTATTTGGATATGGATCATTTAATATAAATAGTGTAAATAATTCAGCAAAAGCATTATTTTATTTTGCAGTTGGATTGCCTGCATTTGCATTAATTAAAGTTTTTTCAAGCTTTTTATTTGCAAGACATAATACAAAAACACCTTTTCATTTTTCATTACTTTCAGTT
>CACDXO010000028.1 GCA_902556825.1 uncultured Pelagibacteraceae bacterium | reverse complement strand
GAAAAATATCCTATAAATAATATAATTAACGCTAATATTAATGTTATTATTTTTAATAAATTTTTAATCATTTAGTTTATAAAGTGAGCTTTCTAAAAAATTATCAATTTCACCATCTAGTACTTTATCTGGGCTAGAGCTTTCAAAGTTAGTTCTGTTGTCCTTAACCATTCTATATGGATGCAAAACATATGATCTGATTTGATGACCCCATCCAATATCTGATTTAGATTCTTCTGTATTTTTTAATTCTTTTTCCTTTTTTTTAAATTCATATTCATAAAGTCTTGCTTTAAGCATATTCATACAAGTTTCTTTGTTTTTGTGTTGGGATCTATCGTTTTGACATTGAACGACTATTTTTGTTGGTATATGAGTTATTCTTACTGCGCTGTCTGTAGTATTAACATGCTGTCCACCTGCACCACTAGATCTATATGTATCAATGCGTAAATCCTTATCTAATATTTCAATTTTAATACTTTCGTCAATCACAGGATAAGCCCAAACACTTGCAAAACTTGTATGTCTTCTAGCTCCAGAATCGAAAGGTGATATTCTGACTAAACGATGAATTCCAGACTCTGACTTCAAAAAACCATAGACATAATCTCCCTCTATTTTTATTGTTGAAGATTTTATCCCTGCTTCATCTCCCTTATGTTCGCTAATTAATTGACATTTGTAATTTTTGCTTAGTGCCCACTTCGTATACATTCTTCTCAACATATCGGCCCAATCTTGACTTTCTGTTCCACCTGCACCTGCATGTATTTCTAAGTATGTATCAAGAATATCAGCTTCATGAGATAAGAAACATTTAATCTCATTCTTTTTAGTAATTTTGTATAATTTTATTAAATTATTTTCTGTTTCTTTTATAACTATTTTATTATTTTCTTCTAATGCAAGATTGTGTAAATCTATAATTTCATTTAATTGATTTTGAGAGTATTCAAAGCTATTTGTTAATTCTTCATATATTTTCTTTTCTTTTAAAGTTTTTTCTGCTTTTGACTTATTTTTCCAAAAATCTGGTTCCAATATTAAGCTATCTATATCTTTGAGTTTTAAATAAATTTTATGCTTTTCAAAGATACTCCTTAATTCTCTGATTAATTTTATTTATTTCAAGTTTATAATTTGTAGTATCTGTATTCATTAATAAAATTTTAATATATTATTTTTGTTGACTTTTAAATTTAAATAATCATTTTTTATAAAGTTTTCTGTTAAATCATTTTTTTTATATGCCTCTATAATTGTTGTTTTAGAACCAAAATCTGCTTTTTTGCCTGTTTTTTGATCGATAACTAAAAATTTTATATTTTTTGCAACTTTAAAAGGCCTTGCATCTCCTTTTTTTATAGCTTTTTTTATAAAAGATTTAAAAATTGGCATTGCAGTTTTTGCACCTGTCTCATACCTTCCCAAGCTTCTAGGCTCATCATGTCCAACATAAACTCCTATAACCAAATTTGAAGTATATCCAACAAACCATGCATCTGTATTATCATTTGTTGTGCCTGTTTTGCCTGCTAAGTCTAAATTTAAATCTCTTAAACCTCTTCCAGTTCCTCTTTTAATTGCTCCTTCTAAAATTGATGTAATTTGATAGGCTGTTTCTTCAGAAATAATTTGAGTAAAATTGTCTTTTATTTTTGGTATTTCGCTTCCTACATAAGAAATTTGACTACATTTTTCACAAACTCTTTTTTCAGAATTAAATATTGTTTTTCCTTCACTATCTTGAATTCTATCCAATAATATTGGTTCAATTAATTTCCCACCATTTACAAAAGAACTATATGCAGCGGTTAATCTTAATAAAGTTGTTTCTGCTGAGCCCAATGAAATAGATAATAGATTTTCAGGATTATCATAAATGTTTAAATTTTTTGCAAATTTTGCAATTTTTTCAGTTCCAATTTCTTGGGCAATTCTAACAGTCATTAAGTTTCTTGATTTTTCAACTCCTGTTCTAATTGTAGATGGTCCATAAAATTTTTTTCCATAATTTTCTGGTTTCCACATTTTTAAATCTTCTCCTTGATCTAATACGATTGGAGCATCTAATATTAAAGATGATGGAGTGAAATTGTTTTCAAGTGCCAATGCATAAACAAAAGGTTTAAAAGCTGAGCCTGGCTGTCTCAATGCTTGTGTAGATCTATTAAACTCACTTAGTTTAAAACTAAATCCACCAGACATTGCAAGAACTCTTCCATTATATGGATTAAGTACAACAATTCCACCATTAGCTTTTGGAACTTGTTTTAAGCTATATAAATTTTCTTTTATTTTTTTAACATATATTATGTCTCCTAAATTAAAAATTTGATTTAATTCATTTTTAATCCAGCTTAAATCTTTATATTTTATAATACCTTGCTTTTTATGGTCAGTTTCGATCTCAACAGAAAACTTATTAATTTTTTTTACTATAGCTAAATTCCATCCAATTGAATTTTCTAACCTATATTTTTTTAAGTTTTTATTCCATTGACTTGTATATTGTTTATTTAATATTGGTCCACGCCATCCTTTTCTTTTGTCATATTTTTCTAATCCTTCTCTTAAAGATATTGTGGCGATAGTCTGAAGATTTAAATTTATAGGCGTTTTAATTGTAAATCCTTTCTTATAAATTTTATCAAAACCATATTTATCAATTAAATATTTTCTAACATCTTCAACATAGTATCTAGCATCTTCTAAATAAGTTTTTTTTCTTTTTTTTAAATTAATTTCAGAATTTATTAATTCTTTATACTTTTTTTCATCTATATAAGAATTGTCGAATAAATTTTTTATTACCAAATTTCTTCTATATTTTGCTAAATCTATATTTTTATAAGGATTATATTTACTTGGAGCTTTAGGAAGAGCAGCTAATAAAGCTGATTCTTTATAATCCAATTTACTAATAGGTTTATCAAAATATTCTAAACTTGCTGATGCTATTCCATAAGAACCTTCACCTAAATAAATCTGATTTAAGTAAAGTTCCAATATTCTTTCCTTTGTAAGAGCTCTTTCTATCCTAAATGCTAGTATTGCTTCTTTAATTTTTCTATTGATGCTAACCTCATTCGTTAATAAAAAATTTTTTGCCACTTGCTGTGTTATAGTTGATGCTCCTTCTAATCTTTTTGAAGAAATAACATTAAAAATATTATTAAATATTGCTCTTAAAATCCCTTTTGCATCAACCCCTGGGTGAGAAAAAAAGTTTTTATCTTCAGCAGATAAAAATGAATTAATTACAACTTTAGGTATCGCCTCGTAGGGGACAAATATTCTTTTTTCAGATGAAAAATCACTTACTAATTCTCCCCCTCCAGAATATAATTTACTCGAAACTGAAGGTTTGTACATTTTCAAAAACTTATAGTCTGGTAATTTACTTGAATAAATCCAAAGTATAGCCACTGATGCAATTAACGCGATCATACTTAGGGCCGTAAACAATATTATTGTTTTTTTGATTAACTTAATCATTTTTGTATTATTTAGTTTATGAATTTGTTAAACTTAAGGCACAGAATTTATAAAAAAATATGAAATATAATAACAAAAACTTATGGCAAAAAATTTATATATTGATGCTTCGCATCCAAATGAAACTAGAGTTGTGCTTAAATCCGAAGATAACATTGAGGATTATGAGTATGAAAGTATAAGCAATAGTTTAATAAAAAATAATATCTATCTTGGCAAAGTAAGCAGAATAGAACCGTCTTTGCAGGCTGCTTTTATCGATTTCGGAAGAGAAAGGCACGGTTTTTTATCTTTTAACGATATACAATCTGACTATTATCAAATTCCTCAAAGTGATTTAGAAAAAATTAAAAAAGAAGAACAAAAAGTAAGAGAGGAATTAATCAAAGAAGATGAAAAAACTGAACAAAATATTTCTGATGATAATCAAAATTTAAGCATTAATAACGAAGAAAGTGTTCCTAGCCAAGATCCAATTGAAAAAACTCCTCTAGAAAATAAAATTGAAGAGAATAAAAAAGAAAAAAGATACCCAATCAAAAGATATAAAATACAAGAGGTAATAAAACCTAATCAAGTAATTTTGATACAGGTTTTAAAAGATGAAAGAGGTTTAAAAGGTGCAGCTTTAACAACATTTATTTCTATTGCAGGAAAATATATAGTATTAATGCCAAATACTCCTAAAGGTGGAGGAATTTCTAGAAAAATTTTTAATCCAGCAGATAGAAAAAAAATAAGAAAAATATTAAATGATGTTCAAATTCCTATGGGTATGGGCTTAATTGTAAGAACTGCAGGCTCTAATAAAACAAAAAATGAAATAGAAAGTGATTTAAATAATTTAATAAATATTTGGAATACAATAAAAGAAAAAGCAATTGATTCTATAGCTCCCAATTTAATACATCAAGAAAGTGATATTATAAAAAGGGCAATTAGAGATATGTATGATGATAATACACAAAATATAGTAGTTGAAGGTAATGAAGGATATTTAAAAGCAAAAAATTATATGAAAATAGTTATGCAAAAAAATGTGAAAAAAATAAAAAAATATAGAGATAAAATACCTTTATTTTTTAAAGAGAAAATTGAGTCAAAATTATTTGAAATATTTGAAAGTGAAGTAAAATTAAAATCTGGAGGATATTTGGTAATAAATCCGACCGAAGCTTTAGTATCAATAGATGTAAATTCGGGTAGTTCTATTAAACAAAAAAACGTTGAAAGTACAGCTTTAGATACCAATTTAGAAGCAGCAGAAGAGATTTCTAGACAAATTAAATTAAGAGATCTATCTGGCCTTATTATAATTGATTTTATAGATATGTTAAATTATTCAAACAAACGACTGGTTGAAAGAAGATTAAAAGACAAATGTAGAACTGATAGAGCGAGAATTCAAATAGGGAGAATAAGTAATTTTGGACTTCTTGAAATGTCAAGACAAAGATTGAGGGAAAGTAGCATTAAGTGGAACTTAAAGTTATCTAATGAAACTTTTGCACTTAAAATTATCAAATTAGTCGAATTAAAAAC
>CACDXO010000027.1 GCA_902556825.1 uncultured Pelagibacteraceae bacterium | reverse complement strand
ATAAATTTAAACGTTGATTTTATATCTAAGTCTGCAAAAGAAAAATTAGAAAAAGCTGGCGGAAAATTAAGTCTTAAAATAGAAAAATAAACACCATATGAGCGAAGCACCTCAGTCTCACGATTTAAGAAATAGAATTTTTTTCACATTATTTATTTTAACAGTCTATAGATTTGGAACATTTGTGCCTATCCCAGGAATAGATCCTGAACAACTTCAAATGATGATGGAAGGAAATCAAAAAGGTTTACTAGGGATGTTCAATGTTTTTGCAGGTGGAGCTGTAAGTAGAATGGCAATATTTGCACTTGGTATTATGCCTTATATTTCTTCATCAATTATAGTTCAACTGCTTACAGGTGTCTCAGATTATTTTAAAAATTTAAAAAGCCAAGGTGAGACAGGTAGGCAAAAAATTACTCAGATCACCAGATATGGAACAGTTCTATTGGCTACCGTACAAGGATATGGATTGTCTGTTGGATTAGAATCTTCTGCAAATTTAGTTATTAATCCAGGTATTTTCTTCAAAATTACAACTGTCACAACAATAGTTGCTGGAACTATGTTTCTAATGTGGTTAGGTGAACAAATAACACAAAGAGGTATTGGAAATGGAATATCTCTAATAATATTTTCAGGAATAGTAGCTGAGATACCAAGAGCTCTAGTGACAACATTTGAACTTGGAAGAACTGGAGCCATATCAACAATGATGATTATTTTGATATTTGTTTTATTAATATTAACAATAATGTTTATTGTTTTTATGGAAAGAGCTTTGAGAAAAATCTTAATCAATTATCCAAAAAGGCAAATGGGAAATAAAGTTTATGGTGGAGATTCATCACATTTACCATTAAAAATAAATTCTGCAGGTGTAATACCTGCAATATTTGCTTCAGCTCTTTTATTGTTACCTGTAACTTTTTCAAATTTTAATGCTTCCCAAAATGAAACTTTTCAAACAATTGTTTCTTTTTTTTCACAAGGACAACCTCTTTATATGCTTTTATATGCATCGGGAATTATTTTTTTTACTTTTTTTTACACTTCAATTACATTTAATCCAAATGAAACTGCAGAAAATTTAAGAAAATATGGTGGATTTATACCTGGAATTAGACCAGGTGAAAGTACTGCATTATATATTGACAATATACTAACAAAGTTAACAACAATTGGTGCTCTATATTTAACATTAGTTTGTTTAATGCCAGAGTTTTTAATTGCAAACTACCCAATACCTTTTTATCTTGGTGGAACATCAATTTTAATTGTTGTAGTTGTTGCCATAGACACAGTTACACAAATACAAACTAGACTTATGAGTTCACAATACGAACAATTGATTAAGAAAACTAAATTTGGAAGATAATATAAAGTGAATGTTGTAATTTTTGGACCACCCGGTGCAGGAAAAGGAACTCAAGCTCAGAATATTGTAAAAAAATTTAATCTTCATCAAGTTTCAACAGGCGAACTTCTTAGAACAGAAATTAAAAATAAGTCTGAACTTGGTAAGGAACTAGAAGAAATTATTTCCAAAGGAGATTTTGCCACTGATGATATTGTTAACAAGCTTATAGAAAATATTATATCTGATCCTCAAAAAAAAAATAAACTAATATTTGATGGATATCCAAGGTCATTGAGTCAGGCAAAAAATTTAGATTTACTGTTAGATAGCTCAGGACAAAAAATAGATTTTATTTTTTTTCTCAATGTAAATAAAGATACAATAATAAAAAGAATTGAGAAAAGAAAAATTTTAGAAAAAAGATCAGATGATAACTTAAATACTATTCTTAAAAGGTATGATACTTATATGGAAACAACTAGACCTGTCTTAGATTTCTATTCTAAAAATTCAAATTTTTATGAAATAGATGGAAGTGGAAAAATAGAAGCAATTTCAAGCAAAATTGAGCAAATTATAACCTTATAATACATTGACATTAAAAAAACTTCTTATATAAAAGGCTAAATTTTTATCACAATAATATGGCTCGAATAGCAGGTGTAAACATTCCTCAAAACAAACTAGTTCATACAGGGCTTACATATATATTTGGTATAGGTGATAAGTTTTCATATCAGATTTGTAAAGATTTAGAGATACCAAAAAAAACAAGAGTTAATCAATTGTCAGATGACCAAATTTTAAAAATAAGGGAATATATTGATAAAAATTTTACTGTTGAAGGAGATTTAAGAAGAGAAAATTCTTTAAGCATTAAAAGATTGATTGATTTGGCATCATATAGAGGATCAAGGCACAGAAAAAAATTACCAGTTCGTGGCCAAAGAACAAGATGTAATGCTAGAACTAGAAAAGGAAAAGCGATTGCAATTGCTGGAAAAAAATTAACGCCACTAAAAAAATAATTCTAATTAACTATGAGTAAAGAAAAAAAGCTTAAAACTGAACAAAAAGACCAGCCTACAGATAAAAGTAAATCAGTAAAAAAAAGCTCTTATTCAAAAAAAAAGAAAGCAAAAAAAAATATTCTAAATGGAATTGCTTATGTTCAGTCAACATTTAATAATACGATAGTTTCAATTGCAGATACAAGTGGAAATGTAATTTCATGGGCATCTGCTGGTCAAAAAGGATTTAAAGGTTCAAGAAAATCAACACCTTATGCTGCTCAAGTTGCAGCTGATGCTGCCGCATTAAAAGCACTAGAAGCAGGAGTAAAAACTTTATCTGTAGAAGTAAAAGGACCAGGTTCAGGAAGAGAAACTGCCCTAAGAGCTTTGCAAGCAAGAGGATTTAAAATTCTTACTATAAAAGATACAACACCTATGCCACATAACGGTACAAGGCCACCAAAGAAAAGGAGAGTATAATGGAAACTTCGAATGTTAATATAAAAAATTGGAAATCACTAATTAAACCTGGAAAACTTGATATTCAATTAAGCGATGATAAATCTTATGCAAAAATTATAGCAGAACCGTTAGAAAAAGGTTATGGATTAACTTTAGGAAACTCTTTAAGAAGAATTTTGCTTTCTTCTATAAGAGGAACAGCAGTTACAGCCATTCAAATAGATGGAGTTCTTCATGAATTTTCATCAATCAAAGGTGTAAGAGAAGATGTTACAGATATTGTTTTAAACGTTAAATCTCTAGCTTTAAAAAGCAATATAGAAGGATCAAAGAAACTTATTTTAGATGCAAAAGGACCAGGAGAAATAAAAGCTTCAGACATTACGCAAGTTGCAGATATAGAAATACTAAACCCAGACCTAGTTATTTGTAATTTAGATGAAAAAACAAATTTCCATATGGAAATGACTGTTGGCAATGGAAAAGGATATGTTTCAGCTGATATGAATAAACCTGAAGAACCTCCTTTAGGATTAATACCAATAGACTCACTTTTTAGTCCTGTAAAAAAAGTTTCTTATTCTATTAGCACGGCAAGAGAAGGAAAAGCACTTGATTATGATAAATTGACTATGGAGGTTGAAACAAACAGATCTATATCAGCAGAGGATGCGGTAGCTTACTCAGCAAGAATTTTTCAAGATCAACTTGGTATGTTTGTAAATTTTGATGAACCGCAAGATGTAATTGTAAGAGAAAAACCTTCAGAACCTGAGTTTAATAAAAATTTACTTAGAAAAGTTGATGAATTAGAACTTTCTGTAAGGTCTATGAATTGTTTAAAAAATGACAATATAATCTATATCGGCGATTTAGTTCAAAAATCAGAAGGTGAAATGCTTAGAACACCTAACTTTGGAAGAAAATCATTAAATGAAATTAAAGAAGTATTAAATACAATGTCTTTATATTTGGGAATGGAAATTCCTAATTGGCCCCCAGACAATATTGCAGAACTATCAAAAAAACTCGAAGAAGCTATATAATGAGACATAGATTAGGTTATAAGAAACTTAACAGGACTAGTGAACATAGAAAAGCATTGTTAAAAAACATGCTAAATTCATTGATCAAATATGAACAAATAACAACCACATTACCTAAGGCAAAAGTTTTAAAGCCTCAAGCTGAAAAAATAATAACTTTAGGAAAAAAGAGTAATTTACAAAATACAAGAATATTAGTCTCAAAATTACAAGATATAAAGTCTGCTAATAAAGTTAAAAAAACTTTAGCAAAAAGATATGAGAGTAGAAAAGGTGGATACACACGAATTATAAAAGCAGGTTTTAGGTATGGTGACAATGCTCCTTTAGCAATAATTGAATTTGTAGATAGAGATGTTGAAGCTAAGAGGTTAGATAGAAAAAAAAAAGAAACTAAAAAAAGCACAGAAGAAAAGAAAGCAGTCTCAGCATAAATTCATAATATAGATGAATAAGTCATACATCGTAGATCATTCTTACGAAGGTATTCGAATTGATAAATGGATAAGAAATAACCTTGGCAGAGTTCCTCAAGGACTAATTGAAAAATCACTTAGAGCAGGAAAAATAAAATTAAATAAAAAGAAAATTAAAAGCTCAACTAAATTAAAAGTAGAGGACGTAATAAATGTTTATGACATTAATTTTGAAGAAAAAATAATACATAAAAATATAAAATTTAAACCATCTGATGAAATAATAAAAGAAAATGAAGATTTAATTATTGATGATAATGAAAATTTTATTGTTGTAAATAAAGAGTCAGGTATAGCTGTACAAGGTGGCACTAAATCTAAAAAAAATTTGATTGATATTTTTTCAAAGAGTAAAATATTTAAAGATATAAAGCCATACTCCGTCCATAGATTGGACAAAGATACATCTGGAGTATTTATAATTGCAAAAAATAGAGATACTGCTAAATTATTTACATCATTATTTAGACTAAGAAAAATTCACAAAACTTACCTAGCAATATGTTATGGAGAAATAGAAACTAACAAGGGAGTTTTTGACCAAGAACTAGTAAGATATGAGGGAAGTAAAAAAATAATTGAAAACTCTAAGACTACTTTTAAGGTTCTTGACAAAAATTCTAACTGTTCTTTATTGGAGATGAACCCTATAACTGGAAGAAAACATCAATTAAGAAAACAACTTTCTCTTATCGGTCATCCCATATATGGAGATGACAAATATACTTTTGAAAAAA
>CACDXO010000026.1 GCA_902556825.1 uncultured Pelagibacteraceae bacterium | reverse complement strand
TGAAAATGGGATTACAATTTCTTTAGAAAAAATGAACAAAGTTTTAAGTGTTAACGCAGCTGATTTTGATTGTAGAGTTCAAGCAAATGTTACAAGAAAACAATTAAATGAGTATTTAAGAGAGGATGGAGTTTTTTTTCCAATCGATCCAGGTGCAGATGCCGCATTGGGCGGAATGGCTTCTACCTCGGCATCCGGTACGATGGCGGTTAAGTATGGAACAATGCGAACAGTGGTATCAGGCTTAACTGTAGTTTTAGCAAATGGAGATATAGTTAGAACAGGTGGAAGAGCAAAAAAATCTTCTGCAGGATATAATTTAACTAATTTATTTATTGGTTCTGAAGGAACACTAGGGATTATAACTGAAGTACAGCTAAGATTGTCTCCAATTCCAGAAAATATTATGAGTGCAGTTTGTTATTTTCCTGATTTAGATTCAGCAGTTTTAACTTCTCAAGAAGTAATCCAATACGGATTAAATGTTGCAAGAATTGAAATGTTAAACAAAGATCAAATGGAAATAAGCATTAAATACTCAAAATTAGAAAATGTAAAAGCTTCGCCAACTCTTTTTTTTGAATTTCATGGTAGTGAAATGTCAAATAAAGAAACAATAAAACTTGTTGAAGAGTTATCTAAAAATAATGGAGGAAGTGATTTTAAATGGGCTGAGTCTATTGAAGAAAGAAACAAATTGTGGAAAGCAAGACATGATGTTTATTATTCAGTTAAAGCTCTAGGCAATAATATGAAAGTATATTCTACAGACATATGTGTCCCTATTTCAAAGCTTGTAGAATGTGTTTCTTGGGCGGAAAAACATGTTAAAGAAAATGGCCTAATAGCACCAATGGTTGGTCATGTTGGTGATGGTAATTTTCACTCTATTATTTTGTATGATCCTAAGGATGAAGAAAAGCAAAAACTAATAAGAGACTATAGTGATAAACTTATTCAAAAAGCTTTAGAGTTAGAGGGAACAATAACGGGAGAACATGGTATTGGTTTACAAAAAAAACATTATTTATTGAAACAACATCCTGATAACTTGCCTGCAATGAAATCTATTAAAAGAAGTATGGATCCCAATAACATAATGAATCCGGGAAAAATTTTTGATCTAAACTAAAATATACAATCTATAATTGTAATTAAGTTCATTTTGGGTATTTTTTTTAAGACTCTTTCTTAGTTATGTGCTTAAATAATATTAGTTAATTAACAAAAATAAGAGGGAAAAATATGATTAAAGAAAAAAAATCATTGAAGGTAAATAAATCGCCTTCAAGACGTAAGTTCTTTAAAGCTGCTGCTGCAACTGGTGTTGCTGCTGTAGCTGCATCATCTTTGGCTGCTCCAGCTGTTGCTGCTGAAAGAGTTGAAGCTGCAATGGTAGCTACTTGGGGAAGAGACTTTCCAGGGTTAGGAACTGGTGCACAAAGATTTGCAAAAAGACTAAGCGATATGAGTGACGGAAGAATACAAGTTACTTATTATGCTGCAAACGAAAGAGTTAAAGCATTTGACTCATTTGATGAAGTTGCTTCTGGTAACTCACAAATGTATCATGGTGCTGATTATTATTGGACTAAAAAACATCCAGCATTTGGATATTTTACAGCAAGTCCATTTGGCTTTACTTACTCTGAAATGAACGCGTGGATTCATTTTGCAGGAGGACAAGAGCTTTGGGATGAGCTAACTGATGATTTTGGAACTCAAAGTTTTATTTGTGGAAATACAGGAGTTCAAATGGGTGGTTGGTTTAATAAAAAAATCAGATCAAAAAATGACCTTAAAGGATTAAAAATGCGTATGCCAGGATTTGGAGGACAAGTTCTAGGAAAACTTGGAGGTTCTCCAGTTTCACTTCCTGGTGGACAAATTTATGAAAACCTAGTTTCAGGTGCAATCGATGCAACTGAGTGGGTTGGTCCTTGGAATGACGAAGCTATGAAGTTTTATGAAGCTGCCAAATACTATTATTATCCTGGTATGCACGAACCTGGTTCGATGTTAGCTTGTGGTGTTAATAAATCATGGTTTACAAGCTTGACGAAAACTGACCAAATGATAATTAAAACTGCTTGTGCTTGGGCGGACGAATTAACAATGGCTGAGTACAATGCGAAAAATGGTGCAGCGTTATCTCGTTTAATAAATGATCATGGAGTTAAACTTGAGCAGTTCAATGATAAAGTTTATGATGCTTTTGCTGAAGGTGCGAGAGAACTTTATGATGAAGTTCAACAACATAGTGATCTTGCAGCAAGATGTCATGCGGCGTTCGTAAAAGGTCGTAAAGAAATTGGTAACTGGACTAACTTGTCTGACTCACCATATATTAGTCAAAGAAATAGAGCTTTAGGAATATAATACTTAAAGTTTTAATAAAATTAAATATAAGGGCCCTCAATAGGGCCCTTTTTTAATAGGCAAAAAATTTTTAACTTTATGATTTCAAAAAGTAATTTATCTATAACCATTAGAGTATTTAGTTATTCATTATTAGCTGTTACTTTTGTTTTTTTAATCAACAATGTTTTAACAGTATGGTTTGACTGGCCTGGTGTTAAAAAATTATTTTCTCAGCACGGTATATTTGGATTTAAAAAATCAAGTAACCCTTTAGAAGGTTCATTATTAACAACAGCATATATACAATTATTTTTTTATTTAATTTCAATATTATTTTCAATTTTTTATGTATTCAGATCAATTAAACAAACTCTAGAAACTGATGCAGAGATTCTAACAAAATTTACAACCTACATTATTCGTTCATCATTTTGGGCAGTTTTGATTGTTGGGCTTGCAGATTTATTAATTTCAATTATGGTTGTGGAAAAGTTAGTTGAACCAATTTTTGGAGAAAATTTAAAAATAAAATTAGTTATTCCAGGATTTAGAATTACCTTTGTTCATTTTCCTTTAATATTAATTTCATTTGTAATTGGTTATTTTACAAGATCAGTAGGTTTTATATGGCTGGCTGTTTTGGTTGTTGCAAGCGAATTTTTTATTGTAGTATCAAGATTCATATTTGAGTATGAACAAGCTTTTCAAGGAGATTTAGTTCGTTTTTGGTACTCCGCACTTTATCTTTTCGCTAGTGCTTATGCTTTAATGCATGAGGGTCACGTAAGAGTAGACGTTTTGTACACTGGTTTTAGTGAACGTAAAAAAGCTTGGACAAACTCGATTGGATCACTCTTATTGGGTATTCCGCTTTGTCTTATAGTTTTATTTTTAGGAATGGGTAATAAAGCGAGTATTATTAATGGCCCCGTTATTTCTTTCGAAATTACACAACAAGGTTCTAATGGTTTATATCTACTTTATTTAATGGCAGTTTATTTAGCAGTATTTGCTGTCAGTATGTTAACTCAATTTACAAGTTATTTTATGAGTAGCAGTTATAAACTTTTAAAAAATTAAACTATGGAACATTTATTTTTAACTCTACTTGTATTAATTATGATAGTGGCACTGGCGTCAGGTTTTCCTGTAGCTTTTGCATTACCAGGTTCAGCTATTATTTCGATAGGTGCTGCAGCTTTCTTCGGATATCTTTTTGAAGGAGATGTGGGCGCATATTATGCAACTGATGGACCAATAGAGTGGTTAACAGCAGGGATTACAAATTTCAGGAGTAATTATTGGGATGTAGAAACTGATACTTTAATTGCAATACCTCTATTTATTTTTATGGGAATAATGTTGCAAAAATCCAAAATTGCAGAAGACCTTTTAGTGACCATGGGTCAGTTATTTGGTCCAATTCCTGGAGGACTTGGGATCTCAGTTATTTTTGTTGGAGCATTACTAGCAGCAACGACGGGTATAGTCGGAGCAACTGTAATTGCCATGGGTCTAATTTCACTACCTACTATGTTGAATAATAAATATGACAGAAGCCTTGCTAGTGGAATTGTGTGTTCTTCAGGAACACTTGGTCAAATAATACCTCCATCAATTGTTTTAATTATTATAGCAGATCAATTAGCAAGTGCTTCTGATGTTGCAAACCAGATGAGAGAAACAGAATATAAATTTCTTACTGGAGAATTTAGTATGCCTGGTGAGTTTAGAGTTGGATCGACGAGTGCAGGAGATATGTTTCTTGGAGCATTACTACCAGGTTTAGTACTAGTCGGTTTATATATGTTATACGTTTTTGTATATGCAAGGTTAAATCCTAAAGCAGCGCCGCCCGTTCCATTTAAAGGTCAATTAGATTTTAAATTTTGGATAAAAGTTATTATGGTAATAATTCCTCCACTTGCGTTAATTTTTGCTGTGCTTGGATCTATACTAATGGGTATAGCAACTGTAAACCAAGCTGGATCTATTGGCGCAATAGGAGCAACTATAATGGCAGGTTACCGCCTTCACAAAGGTAGGAAGGACCAATATTATCCATTACTATTAACTCTTATATCTATAATCCCTATTTTTATATTAGCAAAAAATTTTAATCTAAATATTAAAGCCTTAGAAACTAGAGACTTTACTGCAATTCTGGTTACAGCTTTTTTTACTATATTATTCTTAATTGGTATTATCTGGAGCTTTTGGAGAGCTTATAAAATTGAAAATGTTTTAAAAGAAGTTGTTACAGAAACTTGTGTAACTACATCGATGGTATTTATAATTCTTCTTGGGGCAGCAATGTTAACTTCAGGTTTTAGAGCTTTTGGAGGTGAAGAATTAGTAAGAGATTTTTTACAAGATTTACCAGGCGGATTTTGGACGCAATTTATTGTTGTCATGATAGTAATTTTTCTTTTAGGTTTTTTCCTTGATTTCATAGAAATTGCAGTAGTAGTTGTTCCTATTATTGCACCAATATTATTAGCTGAAACAGGAGCTAATGTTAGTGCAATTTGGTTAGGTGTAATGATTGGGGTAAATTTACAAACTTCTTTTTTAACTCCCCCTTTTGGTTTTGCTTTATTTTATTTAAAAGGTGTTGCACCGAAATTTATTACAACCTTAAATATTTGGAAAGGTGTTGTTCCTTTTATAGTATTACAATTAATTGGACTTGGAATTGTAGGTTTTTATCCAAGTTTAGTAAACTATTTACCTGCGAGAACATACTTAACATCTCATGTGGCCCCGCCTCCAATGAATCCTAAGCTTCAACATTGTTTACAAGAATATAAATTTGATATTTATAACAATGATGAGCAAAAAATCACAGCTGCTATAAAAAGTTTTGAGCAGCTTGTTCCTTCAGATCTTCCTAATGATAAATTAGATATTTTTGAGGAACATTTTGAAAACGCGTATGGAACTTTTGCGCTGGTTAAAAAACTTCAAAAAACTGAGGAAGATTATAACTTATTTGCTGAAGATTATAGAGACTTTCATTTTGGTGTAAGAAAAAAACAAAAGA
>CACDXO010000025.1 GCA_902556825.1 uncultured Pelagibacteraceae bacterium | reverse complement strand
TTGAATACAAATACTTATTATTTTTTTATTAAACATTTAGTATTTATTGTATTAGGAATTTTTATTTTGATTACCTTTTCAATAATGGATAAAAAAAAATTATTTCAAATTTCTAAATATCTTTTTTTCATTTTTTTCACTTTTTTAATTTTAGTTCCATTTATAGGTACCGAAATAAAAGGATCTATGAGATGGATAGATTTACCTCTACTTCCAAGATTTCAACCCATTGAAATACTAAAACCTTTTTTAATTGTAATGATTTCAACTGTTTTTACATTAAAGAATCAAAGCAATCTTTATGTAAAATATTTATCTAGTTTTTTAATAATTTTTCCTGTGATTTTGTTGTTAATTTCACAACCAGATTTGGGTCAAACTATATTAGTTTTAATAACTTGGTTTTCATTAATATTTGTTTCTGGAATTAATTTATTATTTTTTTTAAGTTTTTTTGCTTTAACTTTTTCAATATTACTTTACTTGATTTTTTATGTTTCAAAATTTGAGTATATAAAAAGTAGATTATTTTCATTTATAGATCCAAATTCAGGTAATAACTATCAATCTGAAAGAGCTTCGGAAGCAATTTCAAACGGTGGTTTTTTTGGTCAAGGAATTGGAGAAGGAACCTTAAATTCAAAAGTACCTGAAGCACATACAGATTATATTATTTCAGTAATCTCAGAAGAGTTTGGAGTTATAATAGTTTTATTAATAATGATAATTTTTTTAATATTGTCCTACAATATATTAAAAAAAATAAACAAAGAAAATGATGAGAGAGTCAAACTAATTTTGGTTGGAATTGCATCTATAATTTTATTTCAAACATTTATTCATATAGGCGTCAATATAAGACTGCTACCAACCACAGGAATGACCTTGCCATTTCTAAGTTATGGGGGTTCTTCGATTGTAAGTGCCTCAATATTATCTGGAATTATATTGAATTTAACAAAAAGAAAAATAAGCCAGTGAAAAAAAAAATATTAATTAGCACAGGTGGTTCAGGCGGACATATTATTCCAGCAATTACTTTATGTGAACATTTAAAAAATGACTTTGAAATTTTTTTAACATCAGACAAAAGAGGAGCAAAATATTTTGATAAAACTGTTTACAATTATAAGTTAATTGATATTCCAAGAATTTCAAAAAATATTCTAAGGCTTCCTTATATAATATTTTTTGTGATAATTTCTTTAGTTAAATCGTTCTCATTTATGAAGAAGAATAATATTCAAATATTAATTAGTACAGGAGGTTATATGTCTTTGCCCTTATGTTTATCTGCAAAATTTTTAAATATTAAAATTTATCTATTTGAGCCAAACATTGTAATTGGTAGATCAAATAAATTTTTTCTTAAATTTTCGGAAAAAATTATTTCTTATTCAAAAAATTTAAGAAACTTTCCAAAAGAATATGAAGATAAAATTTTTTTAATAGACCCCTTATTAAGAAAAAAAATCTACCTAGAAAAAAAAATTTTTGAAAATAAAATTCAAAAACCATTTACAATATTAATTATAGGAGGAAGTCAAGGCGCAGAATTTTTTGATAATGAAATTAGTGACTTAATGGTTGATTTGTTTAAAGATTATGAAATTTCATTAATTCAACAAGTAATGAACGATAATAATAAAAAAATAATTAGCGAAAAATATAAGAAAAATGGTATGCAAAGTGAATTATTTAGCTTTAATGAAGAAATATTTAAAAAATATAATCAAGCAGATTTTGCAATTACAAGATCAGGAGCTTCCACAATTTCAGAATTAATTTTTTTTAACGTTCCTTTTTTAGCAATACCATTACCCAATTCAAAAGATAATCACCAGTTTTATAATGCTAAAGATTATTTTGATAAGAAACTATGCTGGATAGCTACTCAATCGAATTATAAAAAAGAAAATTTAAAAGAATTTATTCTTAATTTAATACATAATCCTGATGATTATTTTGAAAAAAAAAATAATATGATTAAATTTTCTTATCAAAACACTTGGAATAATATAAATCAAAAGTTATTAGCTTTAATAAATGAAAATTAAATTAGCAAAATCAGAGTTAATTCATTTTGTTGGAATTGGTGGAATCGGAATGAGTGGCTTAGCTCTTATAATGAAGGAATTAGGATTTAAAGTACAAGGAAGCGATATTTCAAATAATAAAAATATAGAAAGACTTAAAAATAAGAAAATAAATATATACATAGGTCATAAAAAAAAAAATATTAATAAATCGACTATCTTAGTTGTTTCATCTGCGATTAAACCAAGTAATCCCGAATTACAATTAGCAAAAAAAAGAAAAATTCCAATTTATAAGAGAGGAGAAATGTTGGCCAATGTTGTTTCTTTAATGAAAAATGTTGTAGTTGCTGGCTCTCATGGAAAAACTACCACTACCTCACTCATATCAAATATTTTTATCCATGCAAAAATAGATCCAACTGTAATTAACGGTGGAGTTTTAAATTCATTTAGTGGTTCAGCAAAATTAGGAAAAAGTGATTGGTGTATTTTAGAATCAGATGAGTCAGATGGTAGTTTTACAAAAATACCAACAACATATTCTATAGTTACGAATATTGATAAAGAACATTTAGATCATTATAAATCTTTAGATATTTTAAAAAAAAATTTTATTAATTTTATAGAGAAAACACCTTCTTTTGGAAAAGCTTTTATATGCTTAGATGATAAAAATAATCGCAACGTAATTAAAAAAATTAGTAATTTAAATTATAATACATATGGAATAAGTAAATTAGCAAATTTTAAAATATCAAATATTTTACAAAAAGAAAATTATTCAAAATTTGATTTAAAAATAAGTTTACCAGGAGCAAAAGTAAATTTAATTAAAAATATTAAAATTCCACTTATTGGTTTGCACAACATAAGAAATTCAACTGCAGCTGCAGCAGTTGCCTTTTCAGTAGGTATACCAGTTAAAATTATAAAAAAAGGTCTAGAAAATTTTTCTGGTGTCCAAAGAAGATTTACTAAAGTTTTTTCCTTTCAAAATGTTTCATTTTTTGATGACTATGCTCACCACCCAACAGAAATTTCTGAAGTACTGGATGGTGTTAGAGAAGTTTATAAAAATAAAGAAATAGTATGTATTTTTCAACCTCATAGAATTTCTAGATTAAAAAATTTACATAAAGAATTTTCAAAATCATTTAAAAAAGCAGATACAATAATTTTATGTCCAGTATACAAGGCTGGAGAAAATATAAAATTAGGATTTAGTTATGATAGCTTCGCGAAAAAAATAATAAAAAACTCAAAAGTAAAAGTAATCTCAATTAAAAATAATTTAGATCTAGTGAAATATGTAAAACAAAATATTTACGGTAATAAAATAGTTATAGGCATGGGTGCTGGTTCAATCTCTAGCTGGATCAGAGACCTACCAAAATATATTAAATAATGGATATCAAAAATACTGAGAATAAATTAAAAAATTTTAGTGGAAGAGTATATTTTAACTATAGTCTTAAAAAACTTAATTGGTTTAATATAGGCGGGAATACTAAAGTTTATTTTAAGCCAGATACACTTCAAGATCTAATCGAATTTTTAAAAATAAGCAAAATTAAAGAAAAGTTATTTATTATTGGAGCAGGTTCGAATGTTCTATTTAAAGATGATATTTTTGAAGGCACTGTAATAAAATTAAGTAAAAATTTTTCAAGAATATCTTTATTAAATGAAAATACTATTATTGCTGGAAGTGGTGCCTTGGATAGATCATTATCAGATTTTGCTCTAAAAAATAGTGTGAGCGGATTAGAATTTTTATCTTGTATTCCAGGTACTGTTGGTGGAGGCATAAGAATGAATTCTGGATGTTTTGAAAAAGAATTTAAAGATATTTTGATTTCAGTCCAAGCAATTAATAGATCAGGTGAAGTTTTAACAATCCCAGCAAAAAGTATAATTTTTGGTTATAGATCATGTAATTTGCCAAAAGATTTAATTTTTCTAAGTGCATCTTTTAAAGGTTATAAAAAAAAAATTGAAGAAATTGAAAAAGAAATAAAAAATTTAAAAACAAAAAAAGAAAAAGCTCAACCAACTAGAATTAAAACAGGTGGAAGTACATTTAAGAATCCAATAAAACAAACTAATAAAAAAGTTTGGGAGATAATCAAAGAATCTGTGCCATCCGATATTCAATTTGGAGATGCAACTATATCAGACAAACATGCAAATTTTTTTGTAAATAAAGATAATGCTAGTTACAAAGATATGAAAAAATTGATAGATTTTGTCAAAGAAAATGTAAAAAAAAAAACTGGAATCAATCTAGATTTAGAAATTATTTTAGTAGAGTAAATGAAAAAAAAAATTTTAATTCTTGCTGGAGGTTATTCAAGAGAAAGAGAAATTAGTTTAAAGACTGCTAAAGGAGTTTTTAATGCAATTAAAAAAAAATATAATGCTAAAATTTATGAACCTGATGGAAATTTAATTAAAAATCTAAGATCATTTAAACCAGATGTTGTATTTAATGCATTGCACGGCAGATATGGTGAGGATGGTTATATACAGTCAATACTAGAATATGAAAAAATAAAATATACTCATTCGGGTGTATTGTCTTCCTCAATAGCAATTGATAAAGAAATTTCAAAAAATATATTTATAAAAAATAATATTTTAACTCCTAAATATCTTAAGTTTAATTTTAATAAATTTAAAAAAAACTCAGACTTATTAAAGGAAATTCAATCAAAATTAAATTTTCCTGTCGTAATTAAACCTTTTAACGAAGGATCAAGTGTTGAGGTTTATATATGCAATAAAAAAGATTTTTTTAAAAATCTAAAAAGACTTTCACCTTATAAAGAAATTATGATTGAAAAATTTATTCCTGGAAGAGAAATCCAAGTTGCAATTATGGGAAGAAGAAAACTAGGTGCAATAGAACTTATTCCAAAAAGAAAATTTTATGATTACCAAGCGAAATATGATGTAAGATCAAAAACACAACATATTATTCCTATAAAAATAAATAAACATAAAATGAAGGAAGTATTAAATATTGCTTTAAAGGCTCACAATGCAATTGGATGCAAAGGTGTTACAAGATCTGATTTTAAGTTTTATAAAAATAAGTTTTATCTTTTAGAAATAAATACCCAACCCGGAATGACTTCATTGTCCTTAGTACCCGAAATAGCAAAATATAATAATATTTCTTTTCTTAAATTAATAGAGTGGATTATTAAAGATGCATCAACAAATAGGTAAAAAAAATTTTTTTTTGTTTCTTTTATTGGTACTTTTTTTTGCTACTTCAATAAATAATAAAATATTTAGCGAACAAAAAGATTCATTTTACAATTTAGATACCATTGAAGTGATCGGATTAAATGAAAAATTTAACTCAGAAATAAAAAAAAAACTTAATTTCTTAAAAAATACAAACATTTTCTTTATTGATGAAGAAAT
>CACDXO010000024.1 GCA_902556825.1 uncultured Pelagibacteraceae bacterium | reverse complement strand
ATAAAAATCTTGGTGGTACAATGAGATTAGGCTTGTATGAAGCTAAATTAAGACATAATTCATTGATAGAAAAAATATATAAATCTAAATCTATATTTGAAAGACACAGACATAGATATGAAGTTAATAATAATTTAAAAAATAAATTTGAAAATAAAGGAATGATTTTTTCAGGAATGTCACCAGATAATAAATTGCCTGAAATTGTTGAACTTAAAAATCATCCATGGTTTATAGGTGTTCAATATCATCCTGAATTTAAATCTAGACCTTTGTCTCCACATCCTTTATTCTCATCTTTTATCAAAGCAGCTAAATTCTATTAATGTTAAATAAAATAGTTAAATGTAAAAATTTTGAGATAGCAAATAATAAAAAAATATCTCTTATTTCTGGCCCATGTCAACTTGAAACTGAACAACATGCTTTAGATATGGCTGGTAAAATTAAAGAAATTGCATCAAAATTTGAAATAGGATTTATTTATAAAACATCATTTGATAAGGCAAATAGAACTAGCTTAAAAGGAAAAAGAGGAGCTGGACTTGATGCATCGTTACCAGTTTTTGATAAGATAAGAAATGATTTGAAAATTCCAGTATTAACCGATGTACATAATGTTGAACAATGTTCAGTAGTATCTGGACACGTTGATGTATTACAAATTCCTGCTTTTTTATGTCGTCAAACAGATTTATTAATTGCTGCTGCTAAAACTAATAAAATTATTAATGTTAAAAAAGGACAATTCTTAGCTCCATGGGATATGGTAAATGTAACAAAAAAAATCTCTGAAACTGGAAATGAAAACATTTTAGTTACAGAACGAGGTGCAAGCTTTGGATACAATACTTTAGTTTCTGATATGAGATCTATACCTATAATGGCAAAAAATGGTTACCCAATAGTTTTTGATGGAACTCATTCTGTTCAACAGCCAGGGGGCCTTGGTGAAAAAAGTGGGGGTCAAAGAGAATTTGTTGAATATTTATCGAGAGCAGCTGCTGCAGTTGGTATAGCTGCAATTTTTTTAGAAACACACCAAGATCCAGATAATGCACCATCTGATGGACCAAATATGGTTCCACTAAATAAATTGGAAAGTTTAATTTCTCAAATAGTTGAAATAGATAATTTTATTAAAAATTAAAAAATAAATGAGCAAAATAACAAAAGTCATAGCTAGACAGGTTTATGATAGTAGAGGCAATCCCACAATCGAAGCTGAAGTTTTTGCTAACAACATGAAAGCAAGAGCTATATGTCCATCTGGTGCATCTACTGGCTCACATGAGGCTTACGAAAAAAGGGATACTTCAAATAAAAGATATTTAGGAAAAAGCGTTTTAAAGCCAGTTAACTTAATTAATAAAATTATTTCAAAAAAATTAAAAAATCAAAATATACATAACCAAGAAAAAATTGATTATATTTTAATAAAACTTGATGGAACAAAACAAAAGAAAAAGTTTGGAGCAAACGCATTACTAGCTGTTTCTATGGCTGTTAAAAAACTATCTGCAAGAATTAGAAAAATTCCTCTTTATAAAACTTTTTTTATTAAAAATAATTTTAAATTACCTTACCCATTAATGAATGTAATTAATGGAGGAGCGCATGCAAATAATGGTCTTAGAATACAAGAATTTATGATCAGACCAGATAAAGCAAAATCAATTACTGAGGCATTAAGAATGTGCTATTTGGTTGTTAACAATTTAAAATTTTTAATTAAAAAAAGAGGTGAATCCACCTCAGTTGGAGATGAAGGTGGCTTTGCTCCAATGATAAATGATAATGAAAATGCATTAAAATTAATCACAAAAGCAATAAAGAAATCAGGATTTAGAAATGGTATTGATATTTCTATATGTTTAGATGTTGCTGCAAATGAATTATTTAAGAATAAAAAATATTCAGTTCACTCAAAAAAATTTATTACCCCTGATAAAACAATAATTCAATATTTAAAATTAATTAAAAAATATAAAATTAAATCTATTGAAGATCCTTTTGCAGAAGATGACTGGTTGTCATGGAATAAATTTATGAGAAAAATTGATAAAAAAACTCAAGTTGTAGGAGATGATCTGTATGTTACAAATCTAGAGAGGTTGAAAATAGGGTTTCTGAATAAATCATCTAATTCAATATTGGTAAAGTTAAATCAGATAGGAACAGTCACAGAAACCTTGGAAGTAATTAAATTTGCTCAGTTGATTGGTTTTAGCACTATAATATCACACAGATCAGGTGAAAGCGAAGATACATTTATTTCAGATCTGGCTGTAGGCACAAATTCTAATCAAATAAAAACTGGATCATTAGCTAGGTCAGAAAGAGTAGCCAAATATAATCAACTTTTAAGAATTGAAGAGAAACTTGGAAAATCAGTAAAAATGAATAAAATAAATTAATGTTAGCTAAATTAAAAAAAAACTATTTTTTACTAATATCAACCTTTTTATTTTTATATTTTTTTCTTAACTTATTAGATGGCGAAAGAGGGTTAATATCATATTTTGAAAAAAAAAATATTTTACAGAATTTAGACAATGATAAAATTAACATATCTAAAAAAATAGAAGAATTAGAAATTAAAAATTCACTTTTAACAAATAACCTAGATTTAGATTATATAGAAATTCTAATAAGACAAAAAATTTTTGTTCGGAAAAAGTGATGAGAAAATTTATATAATTAATAATAATGAAAATTAGACACCCTGAAAAAATTAACAAACCTATCAATCCAATAAAAAAAAAACCAAGTTGGATTAAATCAAAATTATTAAATAGTAAAGAATTTTTTTTAACAAAAACTATAGTAAACAAAAATAATTTATCTACAGTTTGTCAAGAAGCTAATTGCCCAAACATAACTGAGTGTTGGAGCAAAAGACATGCTACTTTTTTAATTATGGGCAATATATGTACTCGTGCTTGCGCATTTTGTGACGTAACTACTGGAAAACCTAATCCCCTTGATTCATTAGAGCCTTATAAAATTGCAAATGCTATTAAAAAATTAAATTTAAAACACGCTGTAATTACTTCTGTTGATAGAGACGATCTTACCGATGGTGGGGCTAAACATTTTTACGAAGTTATAATTGAAGCAAGAAAACAAAATCCCGAAACTACTATTGAGGTTTTAACTCCAGATTTTTTTGAGAAAAGGAGACGCTTTTAAAATTGTTGTTAAAGCTAAGCCTGATGTCTTTAATCATAATATTGAAACTGTTCCTAGTCTTTATAGACAAGTTAGACCTGGATCTAGATATTTTGCTTCACTTGAACTTTTAAAAAATACAAAAGTCATTGATAAAAATATTTTCACTAAGTCTGGCTTAATGGTTGGGCTAGGTGAAAAAAAAGATGAAATTATTCAAGTTATGGATGATTTAAAAGCAGCTAATGTTGATTTTTTAACAATAGGACAATATTTACAACCTTCTGTTAAGCACCATCCACTTGATAGATATTATACACCTGAAGAATTTGATGAATTAAAATCTATTGCTATATCAAAGGGTTTTTTACTAGTATCTTCAACTCCTCTTACTAGATCTTCTTATCATGCAGATGAAGATTTTGCTGTACTAAAAGAAAATAGAATAAACCAAACTAATGCCCAAAGCATCAGTTAAAAGGTTAATTGATAACAGAAAAGATAAACTTATTGAGTTTGTTTTAGATATTGAAAAATATCCAGAATTTATTCCATTTTGTGAAAATTCAAAAATTTATGAAAGAAAAGATGATGGTAGTATAATTAATATAATTGCTGATCTGACCATAGGAAAGGGGCCATTTAAAGACACATTTAAAAGTGATGTTAAATTTAATAAAAAAAATGATCATATACATGTTGTTAATATAGAAGGACCTTTAAATTATATGGAAAATAATTGGAAATTTGTTGAAAAAGGGAATTGGACGAATGGTTATAAAACTGAAGTTTCTTTTGATATTGATTTTGAGGTAAAAAATAAATTTTTAAATATTTTAATGACCAAATCCTTTCAATATGGTTTGGAAAAAATAGCAGACGCCTTTCAAAAAAGAGCAGAAAGTCTTTAGATTATATTCAAAATCATTTTTAGAGCTTGATTTACTGTAGATTTTTGAATTGTATTTCTTTTTTTGTTTCTGAATAAGCTCTTTTTAATAATTACTTTTTTTCCTCTTTTAATACCAATATAGACTAAACCAACAGGTTTTTGTTTAGTGCCTCCCTTGGGTCCAGCAACACCAGTTATTGATACAGAAATATTAGTTTTGCTTATTTTATTTAAATTTTTAACCATGCATAAACAAGTTTCATAACTGACAGCACCATGTTTAGTTATTATTTTTTTAGGAACTTTAAGAATATTAATTTTAGCTTGATTTGAATAAGTAACCAATCCAAGAGTAAAAACCTTAGAAGATCCATTCATAGAAGTTATTGAACTTGAAAGTAAACCACCAGTGCAAGATTCAACAAAAGATATATTTAACCCTTTTTTACCTAATAATTTAATAACTAATCGAATAAGTTTTTTCATGAAGTAATTACCATATACAAAACAAAAACTGCCACAACATATAACCCAGCACAAACATCATCCATAATAACACCAAAACTGTTTTTAAAATTTTTATCATAGTAGCTAACGGGGTAGGGTTTAGCGATGTCAAAAATTCTAAATAGAATAAACATTATAAAATAAAAAAGTTAAAACTTGAGGAATCTCTTTTGTTCCTTCATGTGCAATTTCATAAAGACAAATAGGAATTGATTGACCGATAAATTCATCAATTACCACTTCTTTTGGATCTTTGTTGTCTAGATTTTTTACAAAAATATTTATCGAATAAAGTGAAACTAGAAATACAATTATAACAAAAATTAAAACAACATTTGGAGAAAATTTTAATATGTGAAATAAAAAGAATAAAAATATTGTTGTTGCCAAAGAAGCGTAGCTACCTGGTATTTTTTTTAATTTTCCAATACCAAATAAAGTCACGAACAAAAAATTTATTTTATTCATATTTATTAATTGATACTATTGCTTGACAGGCAATAGCATTTTCTTTTCCAATTAAACCTAATTTTTCCACAGTTTTGCCTTTAAGGTTTACAATATTTTTATTTATTTTCATTAATCTAGATAAAGAATTTATAATTTTATTTCTGTATTTAGAAACTTTTGGTCTTTCACAAATTAAATTAATATCCAAGTTATTAATATAATAATTATTATTTTCTAGATCAATAATTATAGGTTTAAGCATCTTAGGAGATCTTATATTTTTAAATTTATTTTTATTACTTGGGTATAATGACCCAATATCTTTTTTTCTCAGCGCACCGAGCAATGCATCAATAATACAATGAATGATTACATCACCATCTGAATGCCCTTTTAGACCTGAGTGAAAAGGAACTTTTACACCGCCCAAATATAATTTTTTGTTTTTAATTAATCTATGTATATCAAATCCAATTCCATAAAATGTTTTAATTTTATTTTCATTAAGGTCTTTTTTTTTTGTTATTTTTATATTTCTTTCTTCTCCTTTAATAAATTTAACTTTTTTATTACTATTTAAAAATAAAGCAGATTCATCAGTTACAGAAAATTTATTATTTTTTGATAAATTGTATAAAGTTTTGTAATCAAAACATTGAGGTGTTTGTGTTAGAAGTATTTTCTGTCTTTTTAAATTAACTATTTTTTTTCTATAAGCATATTTGGTTGAATTGCTAGTATTTATATAAGGTACCACTGCTTTATTTT
>CACDXO010000023.1 GCA_902556825.1 uncultured Pelagibacteraceae bacterium | reverse complement strand
TATTAATGAACAACCATCAATAATATTTAATCCCATAAAAAAAAGTAAAAAAATGTCTTTATCTAAAATCGTACTATCTACGGAAAACAAACCAATTCTTATTAAATAACCTATTGATTTTGAAATAAAATATGTTTGAACTCCAAACATAAAAATTCCAACCAGTCCTCTTAACATAGCTACATATCTTGCTCCATATACACCCATTGAAAGTCTCAAAAAAACTGGAAATGGAATTCCATGTTTCTGGGAAGGTTTTCCAATTAAATTTGAAAATAGATATACAAGTATTGAACCGAGTACACATCCAGTCAACACAACAAAAAAATTCAATTGATAAACTAGATATAAAGATGCAATTAATGAAAAACCAATTATGCTTTGAATATTAGATCCCCAAAAACAAAAAAGATCTTTCCAATTCCAAATTTTATTATTGGGATTAACTGATACAATTTCCCAATTAATTAGGTTTGATGTTTCTTTTTGTTGAATCACTACTTTATATTAAACAAATATAAATTACTGTCCATACAAGACAGTTGGTAACCATAGTACAATTTTTGGAAATATTATGATAATTATCAAACCTATTACCTGAAGAACCATAAATTGCATCATTCCAAGATAAATATCTTTTAAATCCCACTCTGGAACGACACCTTTTAGAAAATACGCAGATAAGGCTACAGGAGGTGAAAGCCAGGCGGTTTGTAAATTAACAGCAACCAGTATAGCAAACCAGGTTAAATTAAAACCTAACGCTTCAATTAATGGTAAAATTATAGGAACTATAATCATTACAATTGGAACCCATTCTAAGGGCCAACCTAAAAGAAAAATCATTGCCATTACCATTGCAAGAATTAAATATTTATTCATTTCAAGGGATAGTAAAAAATCTGTTAAAACCATTGGAGTTCCTAGTCTAGCAAAAACAGCTCCAAAGAAGTTTGATGCAGCAACTAAGACCATGATTAACGCAGTAATTTCTAAAGTTTTAACTAAGGCATCTTGCAGTTTCGGAATAGTTAATTTTCTATAAGCTAAAGCTAAAACTAATGAACCAGCAGCACCACAACCAGCTGCTTCAGTTGGTGTAGCAAATCCAAATAAAATACTTCCAAGAGCAGCAAACACCAATGCTGCTGGTGGAACTAAACCTATAAAAAATTCAATCCATACTTCTTTCATGCTTGCTGCTCTAAGTTCTTCGGGAAGAGGCGGGCCAAGTTTAGGGTTAAGCATACATCTAATTGTTGTGTATGCTGCGTATAGACAAGCAAGTAATACACCAGGTAAAATTGCTGCTGCAAACAAATCTGTAACAGGAATTTCCATTATAGGTCCCATCACCACAAGCATAATGCTTGGAGGAATTAAAATACCTAGAGTTCCTCCAGCTGTTATTGTCCCAGCTGCTAATCTTACATCATAATTTGACTTATTCATTGATTTAGCTGCCATAATACCCAAGATAGTTACTGATGCTCCAACAATCCCAGTAGCAGCAGCAAATATAACAGATACAAAAAGTACTGCGTAATATAAAGACCCTCTGACTTTAGCTAACATTAATTGAAATGCTGAAAATAGTCTTTCCATCAATCCGGCTTGTTCCATCATTATACCCATAAAGACAAAGAGTGGGACGGCGGCTAGAGTCTGTTCGGTCATGACCATGGAAAACTGCAGAGTCATTAAATAAAAAACAAGTTTTCCAAATCCAAGATAGCCAAAAACAAAACCTAAAAAAATTAATGTAAATGATATTGGAAATCCTATAAAAATGGCAAAAAGCATTACACCGACAAGAATAAAGCCAAGCATTGCTGGGTCTATTAAATGTGATATCATTTTTCTCCTGGCCACCTGCCTTTAGTGGCAGCATAATAACTTTTAAGTAATTCTGAAATTCCTTGAATTAATAAAAAAATAATACCTATCAATAAACATGTTTTAATAGGCCACATGTAAGGCATCCAAGTAGTATCCATTCCTTTTTCACCTCTCATTATCGATTCCTGAACAAATCCTATTGTCATGTAAAGAAATACTAACAAACCTGGAAAATAAAATAATAGGTAAAGCCAAAAATCTACCGTTCCTTGAGTTTTAACTTTAAAATTTCTATATAAAAAATCTGCTCTTATGTGAACACCTTTTGATAGAGCATAACCAGCTCCTAACATAAAAAGTGCTCCATAAAAAAACCTACTCATATCGTAGGCCCAAATAGTTGGTGATAAAAATAACTTTCTTGCAAATACCTCATAAACCATACCTAAAATTAAAGGTATAGTTATCCAGCAAACTATATTTCCAATTATTTTGCTGAACTTATCTATTCCAACAATTGTTTTTGACATCCAACTAGGCATATCTTCAGGCATCTTACCTGAGCCTCCTCGTCTCTCAGCAATCATTTCATCTGAAATATCTAGTTTACTTGGATCTTCTGTCATAATTTTCCTAAAAAAAAAGCGGACTTAATTTTAAGTCCGCTTTTTTAATATATCTTTTATTTAAAATACTACTTCAATGTTGCTGCGTGAGCCATACCTAGCTGCGCATTTGACATTTGAGCACCTGCCCAGAAAGGAACTGCTGTATCAGCAAATTTTTTCTGAGAATCCCATACTTTTTTGAAAAATGCATTTTGTTGTGCATTTTTATTTAAAGTAGCATTAGCAGCTGCCATGTACTCAACAAAGTAATCTTTAGGAGTATCGTGTAATTGAACACCGTGTTTAGTAGTCAATTCATGTAATGCTTCTCCATTTACAAGAATTCTTCTTGCTAAAGATTTCATTAATGAAGCATCTGCTGCAACTTTCAAGGAAGTTTTTTCATGGTCAGTTAATTTATTATATTTAGTTCCATTTATATAAAAGTCAGCATTTACCACTACTTGGTGTAAACCTTGTAAATAGTAATGTTTAAGAACTTTTTGGAAACCAAAAACCATGTCAGGCTTTGGACAACACCATTCAGCAGCATCAATAGTTCCTGCTTCAAGTGCTGGAAGAATATCTCCACCACCCATAGCAACTGATGCAATTCCGATATCTTTATAAGTTTGACCTGGAATTCCTGGAGGAGTTCTGAATTTCAATTTTCTGAAATCATCCATGTTTTTGATTGGCTCTGGAAACCATCCTAAAGCTTCTGGTCCAACTGGTTGAAGCATAAAACCTTTGATGTCCCTTTTCATTTCTTTCCAAAGTTGATCATATAGTTGTTCTCCTCCACCTGATAAGAACCAAGATAAGAATGCTATGTTATCAATTCCCACTCCAGCTCCTGCTACTGGTGAACCAAACAACATTGCTGCTGGATGTTCTCCTGACCAATAGTGTGTCCAAGCAAAACCACAATCAATCAAACCTTTGTCTACAGCGTCAAGAGTTTCTTTAACTCCAACTACTGTTCCGGCAGGCATGATTTCAAATTTTAGTGAACCACCTGTTAATTTAGTAACTGTGTCAGTAAAGTCTTTAAGCATGATAACTTCATCACCTTTTGCGTTCAAAACAGTCTGACATTTAAATGTTTTTGCTGCATTAGCACTAGTTGCAAAACCAAGAACTAAAGAAACAGCAAATATCATTGAAATGATTTTTTTCATTATAATTACCCTCTTGTTATTTTTTAAAAAACAAAGTGTCTCAAATAAAAAAATTTAAAACAAGTAGAAATATATTAAAAGTTGTCGCTATTAATGCTGGTATTACTGGAATTTTTGATTTTAAGCATTATAAGCATTCTAATCTAATGGATAATTTTGATTTTATAATTATTGGGGCTGGATCTGCTGGTTGTGTACTAGCTAACAGATTGTCAGCCAATCCTAATCATAAAATTTTGCTTCTCGAAGCAGGAGGAAAAGATACTAATCCTTGGATACATATTCCAGGCGGTTATTTTAAAACTATGCACAATCCTGAAACTGATTGGTGCTTTAATACAGAGAAAGAACCAAATTGTGATAATAGAGAAATGGTTTATCCGAGAGGAAAAACTCTAGGTGGAAGCTCTTCAATAAACGGAATGCTTTATATAAGAGGTCAATCAAATGATTATAATTATTGGAGGCAACTAGGTAATGTAGGTTGGTCCTGGGAAGATGTATTGCCCTACTTTAAAAAATCTGAAGATTTTCAATTTGGAGAAAATGAATTCCACGGTTCTGGTGGTCCAATAAAAGTTGAGAAAATTAGAGCTACTTTTAAGGTATTAGATCTTTTTTTAGAAGCTGCTGAAGAGTTTGGGTACAAAAAAACCGAAGATTTCAATACTGGAAATAATGAAGGTATGGGTTATTTTCCTTTTACCGTAAAAAATGGTTTTAGATGTAGTACTGCAGTTGGTTATTTAAATCCTGTAAAGAATAGAAAAAATTTAAAAATTATTACAAACGCACATATAAAAAATATTAATTTTGAAAATAAAAAAGCAACAAATGTTAACTATTGGATTAATAATGAATTATTTTCTGTCAAAGCTAATAAGGAAATAATTTTAAGTGCTGGAACAATAGGATCACCACACATTTTACAAGCCTCTGGAATTGGCCCTAGTAAACTTTTAAAAGATAATAATATTGAAATAATTAAAGATCACTCTGAAGTTGGTGCAAATCTCACTGATCATTTAATGTTAAGACCAGTGTATAAAATAAAAAACTTAGAAACATTAAATGATATTTATTACAGTATTCCAAAAAAAATATTAACTGGATTAAAATTCTTATTTTTTAGAAAAGGACCTTTAACAGTTGGGGCAAGTTATGCATGTGGCTTTATAAAAAGTGACCCTCATCTTGAAACTCCAAATTTACAGTTTCACATATCTCCTGCTAGCACTGATGTTTTGGGTAAAGCTTCCCTTCATAAATTTCCAGCATTTACTCCGACTATAACCAATGTAAGACCAACAAGCAGAGGTTCAATTGAACTAAAGTCCCCCGATACAAGAGTGTCACCAAAAATAAAAATGAATTATTTATCAACACAAGAAGATAGAGAGATAGCAGGAAAATCTTTAAAAATTGTCCGTAACATCGTAATGAATTCAAAAGCTTATAAAGAATATGAGCCTGAAGAATTAAGACCTGGTATTAATATTACTGATAATGAAACACTTGCTGTAGAAGCTGGTAAATTTGCTAATACAATATTTCACCCTGTTAGTACATGTAGAATGGGTAAAGATGAAAAGGCAGTTGTAAGTGATAGACTTATTGCGCACGGTTTATCTAATTTAAGGATTGTAGATGCATCAGTTATGCCTCACATAACATCAGGAAATACTAATGCACCAACTATTATGATTGCCGAAAAAGCTGCTGACATGATAATAGAGGATAGTAAATCATGAGCGAACAAATAATTATTTTTTCTCAAATTGTATTTATTGATCTAGTCTTAGCTGGTGATAATGCGATTATAATTGGAATGGTTGCTTCTCAATTTCCACCTGAGCAAAGAAAAAAAATTATTTTTTGGGGAATTGGTGCAGCTGTAATTTTAAGAATTATATTAACTTTACTTACTGCTTATTTACTGCAAATTACAGGATTAAGATTAATTGGTGGTCTAGCACTGTTATATATCTGTTATAAACTTTATACAGATGTAATTAAAAAATCATCAACAGATAATGAAAAAATAAATGTAGATAATTCTAGTTTTTGGAAAGCTATATGGACAGTTTTAATTGCAGATTTTACAATGAGTCTTGATAACGTATTAGGAGTTGCGGGAGCAGCGAAAGATCATTATGGACTTCTTGTTTTTGGTTTAGTTTTATCTATAGCTTTGATGGCAACTGCTGCAACT
>CACDXO010000022.1 GCA_902556825.1 uncultured Pelagibacteraceae bacterium | reverse complement strand
AAGATAAAGAAGTGAGTAATGCTTCAACTGGAATGATTATGGGATCTGGTGGACCATCAATACAAAATGTTATTTTAGCTGCAGACAAAACAAGGGAAAAAAATCCAAAAAAAATGGGACCATTTGTAGTTCCAAGAACTATGTCTAGTACGGCCTCTGCTACATTAGCAGTACCATTCAAAATTAAGGGGGTTAATTATACAATTAGCTCTGCATGTGCAACTAGTGGACATTGTATTGGAAACGCAATGGAATTAATCCAACTTGGAAAACAAAATATAGTTTTTGCTGGAGGAAGTGATGAAGTTCATTATGCAATGACAGCTATGTTTGATGCGATGACTGCTCTTTCCTCAAAATATAATGATACCCCAGAAAAAGCATCTAGACCTTACGATAAAACAAGAGATGGATTTGTTATTTCAGGAGGTGGTGGAGTTTTAGTTTTGGAAGAATACGAACATGCAAAAGCAAGAGGTGCAAAAATTTATGCTGAATTAACTGGCTATGGAGCGACTTCTGATGGGTATGATATGGTAGCTCCGTCTGGAGAAGGAGCTGTAAGATGTATGCAAATGGCTTTAAATACAAGTAAAAATAAAATTGATTATTTAAATACACATGGAACTTCAACTCCAGTTGGAGATATAACAGAATTAAAAGCTGTGGGAGAAGTCTTTAAAGATAATGTTCCTAAAATTAGTTCTACGAAATCTCTTTCAGGTCATTCATTAGGAGCTACTTCGGTACATGAGGCAGTTTATAGTTTAATTATGATGAAAAATAACTTTATATCAGCTTCTATAAATATAACTGATATGGATGATGAAGCAAAAAAATATCCAATAGTTACAAAAGTTGAAAAAGATGTAACTTTGAATGCTATTATGTCTAATAGTTTTGGATTTGGTGGAACTAATGCAACTTTAGTTTTTGAAAAGGTTTAATTTATGAGCTTAATGAAGGGTAAAAAAGGATTAATCATGGGCGTTGCTAATGAAAGATCTATTGCCTGGGGTATTTCTCAAAAATTAGCTGAAGCAGGGGCCGAATTGGCATTTACTTATCTAGGTGATGCCTTAAAGAAAAGAGTTGTTCCTTTAGCAGAGAAGCTAAATTCAAACGTAACATTTAGTTGTGATGTAGAAAAGAAAGAAGAAATTATTAAACTTTTTGAAGACATAAAATCAAAATGGGGCCAAATTGACTTTGTTGTTCATGCAGTTGCCTTTTCTGATAAATCAGAATTATCAGGAGAATATTTGAATACTACTAGAGAAAATTTTTTAAGAAGTATGTTAATTTCATGTTTTTCATTTACTGAGGTTTCAAAAGAAGCTTCTAAAATAATGAATAAAGGTGGAAGTATGCTTACTTTAACTTACGAGTCCAATAAAGCTATTCCAAATTATAATGTAATGGGTGTTTGTAAATCTGCACTTGAAGCTAGTGTCAAATACCTTGCAAGAGATTTAGGATCAAAAGGAATTAGAGTAAACGCAATTAGCGCAGGTCCAATTAAAACATTAGCAGCTTCTGCAATTGGTGATGCAAAATTTCTTTATAAATGGAACGAAGATCACTCATTTTTAAAAAGAAACGTAGATATTCATGATGTTGGAAATTCAGCTTTGTATTTATTAAGTGATCTTGGAGGTGGTGTTACTGGTGAAATTCACTATGTAGATGCTGGTTATAATAAAGTTGGTATGCCTGATCCAAAAAATATAACTTAATTTTATGTCTAAAAGATATAGTGGTAAATCTTTTAAAGATTCAAATTTAATGAAAAAAGCAAAACTTTCCTTTAAGGAAAAGAGAAAACTAAAAAGAGAGAGAAAAAAAAATAAGTAATGTTGATAATAGTTTGGTTTGTAGTTTGTATTCTATTTTATTTCGTTCAATTACTTTTAGGAAATTCTGGTCATGCACTAGAAGTATTCGCAGTCATAAGCGGAATAGCTATTTTCCTAATTAGCAGAATCAAGCACAAAATCAAGTGACCATCAAAAACAGAAACTTTTTTTTGCTTATTTTTAAATTGCTGCTTGTTTAATAGATAATTTTACTTTACCTCTATCGAAACCAATAACTTTAACCTTTACTGCATCACCTTCTTTAACAACATCAGTTACCTTAGCAACTCTTTTATCTGCAAGTTCAGAAATATGAACTAGGCCATCTTGTTTTCCAAGAAAGTTAACAAATGCTCCAAATTCCATAATTTTCATAACTTTGCCGTTATAAATTTTATTTAATTCAGCTTTCGCAGTAAGATCTTTAATAAATTGTAAAGCAATGTTTCGTGACTCTTCATCTGGCGCTGCAACTGTTACAACTCCTTCATCGTTAACATCTACTTTGGCCCCTGATTTTTCAACTATTTCTCTTATAGTTGCTCCACCTTTTCCAATAACTGTGGCAATATCTTTTTTATCAACAGTTATTTTTTCCATCTTTGGAGTATGCTTACCAACACCTTCTCTTGATTTATCTAAAGCTTTATTCATTTCTCCTAAAATATGAATTCTTCCATCTTTAGCTTGTTTTAAAGCTTGTTCCATTATTTCAAATGTGATTCCAGTGATCTTAATATCCATTTGAAGTGATGTAATTCCATCTTTAGTTCCGGCAACTTTAAAGTCCATATCACCTAAATGATCCTCATCACCAAGAATGTCTGATAGTACACTAAATTCATCACCCTCCTTGATTAATCCCATAGCAATACCTGCAACAGGTTCTTTTATAGGAACACCAGCATCCATTAGTGATAATGAAGTTCCACAAACAGTTGCCATTGAAGAGGATCCGTTAGACTCTGTTATCTCTGATACTATTCTAAATGTATATGGAAAACTTTCTTTTGATGGTAAAGAAGAATTTATAGCTCTCCATGCAAGTTTTCCATGTCCAATTTCTCTTCTTCCAGTACCAATTCTTCCAGTTTCACCGACTGAGAATGGAGGAAAATTATAATGAAGCATAAATCTTTCTCTTTGAAGACCTTCTAAACTTTCTATTCTCTGTTCATCGTCTGAGGTTCCTAGTGTAGTTGTAACAATCGCTTGCGTTTCACCTCTTGTAAATAAAGCAGAACCATGGGTTCTAGGCAATATTCCAACTTCACACATAATTGGTCTAATATCTGAAAGCCCCCTGCCATCAATTCTATTTTTATTTTTTAAAATATCTGTTCTAACTATTCTTTTTTCTAAATTTTTAAGCTCAGAATTAACATCTAAATCTGTAAAATTTTCATTTTCTTCAAATAGTTTTTTTGCTTTGTCGGTTATTTCAGATATTAAATTTGATCTTTCTTGCTTATCTTTTATTGAAAAAGCTTTTTTTAGTTCGTCTGTAAATTCTTCTTCAATTTTTTTCTTAACTTCAGAAAGATCTTTTTTCTCTACAACCCAATCAGTTTTCTTGCATTCTGAAGCTAGTTCTTCGATCATATTAATTACAGGGATGAAATTTTCGTGTCCAAATTTAACTGCATTTAGCATTTCCTCTTCAGTTAAACCGCTCGTTTCAGACTCAACCATCAAAACTGCATCTTTAGTACCTGCAACAACAAGATCCAGCTTTGAATTTTCTAATTCTTTTTTTGATGGATTAAGTACATATTTGCCATCAATAAAGCCAACTCTAGAAGCTCCAACAGGTCCCATGAATGGCATACCTGATATAGCTAGAGCTGCTGACGAAGCAATAATTGATAATATATCAGCTTCATTTTCTTTATCGTAAGATATTACTGTTGGAAGCAATTGCACTTCATTTTTAAATTCATCTGGAAATAATGGTCTTATAGGTCTATCAATTAGTCTTGAAATTAGTGTTTCACTTTCAGTTGGCCTAGCTTCTCTTTTAAAATAACCACCAGGAATTTTTCCCGCTGCATAATACTTTTCTTGATAATTTACCGACAATGGAAAATAATCCATATCTGGATTAATTTTTTTTGCACCTACAACAGTTGCCAAAACAACTGTTTCACCACATTTTGCAATTATTGCTCCATCTGCTTGCCTTGCAATTTTTCCTGTTTCTAAACTTATTTTTTTTCCATTAAGTTCAATTTCTTTTTTAAATACTTTAAACATTTATTTCTACTTTCTTAAATTTAACTTTGATATTACATTTTGATAAGATTCTAACTTATTTTTTTTCAAATAATCTAGCAATTTTTTTCTTCTGTTTACTGCTTGTAGCAGGCCGACCGAAGAATGCTTATCTTTTTTAAATTTTTTTACGTGACTTGATAAATTTTCAATTTTATCAGTCAACTGAGCTATTTGAAATTCTGAAGACCCAGTGTCTCTATCATGAATAGCTAGTTCTTTACTCTTTTTTTTCATTTTTTTCCTTATTTATTTGTTTGTTTTATTAAGTTTTCAATTTTCTCAGCGTAATCAAAAGATTCATCTTTAACAAATAAAAGTTTTGGTAAATATTTCATTGTTATTTTTTTTGATAAAACTTTTCTTACTACAAATGAAAATTCTTTTAATTTTATTACAGCTTCTTGAGCATTTTTACCACCTAATGGTAATACAAATGCTTTAGCAATTTTTAAATCATTGCTCATTCTGACTTCGGTGACAGTAATTTCTTTTGTGTCAAAATTTGGTAGTTTCGCTTCATCTCTCAAAAAAATCATTCCAAGAGCTTGTTTGATCATTTCACCAACTCTTAATTGTCTCTGCGAAACAGGTTTTCCTAGTTTGGTCATAAATTTATATTGTTCTTTCTGATATGGTGGAATTATACACTTCAATAATATCTTTTTTTTGAAAGTCATTAAAATTTCTAATAGTAATTCCACATTCTAGCCCAGCTGATACCTGTTTTGCTTGATTTTTTTCTCTAAATATAGAACCAATTTTACCATTAAAAACTATAGTACCATCACGAATAATTCTAGCACTAGAATCCTGTAAAATCTCCCCTTCAATCACTTTAGAACCAGCAACCTTTCCAACTTTAGATACTTTAAATATTTCTAGAATTTCTGCAGAACCAATGATTTTCTCTTTTACATCTGGGGATAATAAACCAGACATTTTACTTTTAATAAAATCTAATAATTCATAAATAATATTATAAGAATTAATATTAATCTTTTCCTTTTCAGCAATTTTTTTTGCTTCTTTGCTTGGTTTAACATTAAAAGCAATCAAAACTGCATTAGAAGCTTTAGCTAAGGATACATCTGTTTCAGTAATCATTCCAATATCTGATAAAATTATTTTTGGACTAACTTCGTCATGTTTTATTTGAGATATTGCATTTTTAATTGCTTCAGATGATCCATGAACATCTGATTTTATTATTATATTTAATTCTTCAGATTTCTTATCTTGAAACGCCGAGTCTTGGGTAACAAAAGTTAAAGGATTTTTTTTATCTTTATTTTCTTGTACTCTTTCATCACACAATCTTTTTGCATCTTTTTCATTTTCTAAAACAATAAAATCATCTCCAGCTTTTGCAGCTCCATTTATACCTAAAACTTCTACCGGAGTTGAGGGGCTTGCTGAGTTAATATTCAATCCTTGGTCATTAATTAAAGCTCTCACTTTTCCCCATTGCATTCCACTAACAAAATAATCTCCTTTTTTTAGAGTTCCAGTAGTTACAATTATATTTACAATTGGACCTCTTCCAATATCAATTTTTGACTCTAAGACAACTCCATTAGATTTTATTTCGTAGTCTGTTTTTAAATCTAATAACTCTGCTTGGAGCAAAACTGATTCTATTAATTTATCTAGGTTCTTTTTTGTTTTAGTTGAAATTTCAACCATTAAAGTATCACCAGATAAATCTTCTGCGATCAACTCGTGCTCTAATAATTGATTTTTTATTTTTTGAGGATCAGCCTCTGAAAGATCACATTTGTTTATTGCAACTACAATTGGAACTTGTGCAGCTTTTGCATGTTTAATTGACTCGATTGTTTGAGGTTTTACACCATCATCAGCTGCAACTACTAAAATAACTAAATCTGTTAATTTAGATCCTCTTGCTCTCATTTGTGTAAAAGCTGCATGACCTGGTGTATCTATAAATGTAATTTTATTTGAATTATGATTAATTTGATATGCGCCTAAATGTTGAGTAATTCCTCCAAACTCTCCAGATACAACATTTGTTTTTCTTAATACATCTAAAACTGATGTTTTACCATGATCGACATGACCCATAACTGTAACTATTGGAGGTCTGCTTTTTAAATTTTCAGATTTAATTTCTTTAATTTTTTTAATTTTTTCTTCTGCTTTTTCTTCTTTAATTGGATTATGACCAAATTCTTGGACCAAATATTCTGCTATATCAGAATTAATATTATGATTAATTGTTGCTGTTACACCCATTGATAAAAGATGCTTAATAATACTACTAGATTGTTCTGCCATTCTATTTGCAAGCTCTCTTATTGTAATAACTTCTGGTATATTAACATCTCTCTTTACCGGTTTTAAATCTTCAATGCTCACATTTTTGTTTAACTCTTTATTTTCTTTTTGCTTTGCTCTTTTTAGAGATGCCAAACTTCTAACTTTAAATCCAATATCATCTTCAGTTAATGCTCTTGATAATGTTAATTTTAAT
>CACDXO010000021.1 GCA_902556825.1 uncultured Pelagibacteraceae bacterium | reverse complement strand
TTTATAAATTTCTTTATTTGCTTCAATTTTATTCCTATTTTTTAAATTATTTGAAGTAATTATTATTTTTAAATGAAATTTAGTCTTATCATGTGAAGTATGATTTTTATGTAAAAATGTTTTGTCTTCTATTTCTATATTGTCGCAAATGATATTATTATTTAATTTTGTTTTTACTATTTCTATCAGTTGATTTATATTCATAATTTATAATAATATATAATGAAAAACATCTGTGATTGGAATAACTGTTTGGAAGAAGGTTCTTACAAAGCGCCGGTTGAAAAAGATAATAGTAAAAAATATAGGATGCTTTGTTTAAATCACATTAAAGAATTCAACAAAAATTGGAACTATTTTGAAGGTATGGATGATAATCAAATTTATGAATTTGTAAGATCTGATATGACTTGGCACAAGCCTACGCAAAGCTTTAGTTCGTCAGATAATTTTTTTAAAATACTATGGAATAATGCTCTAAAAGATGAATTAAATAAAACTAGTTTTAAAGGTCATTTTGATCACATGAATCAATTTAAATTTAATCATAATGACGTAAAAGCTTTTGAAATTCTTGGTATATCTGTTGGAATTAAGTGGGAAAAAATCCAAGAAAAATTTAAAAAACTTGTCAAAAAATTTCACCCTGATATTAATTCTGGAAATAAAAAATATGAAGATAAACTTAAGATAATTACTTTAGCTTATACTCAATTAAAAAATACATATAGGGAAAAAAATTGAAAACTAATTTAAATATACAACCAGACATAAAAATTTCAGTCAATCAAACATTCGGTATTGATAGTGATATGGAAGTTGAGGCATTTTCTAAGAAAAATGATTATGTTCCAGATTTAGATAAAAATTACATTTTTGATAAAGATACTACTCTAGCAATTTTATCTGGGTTTTCGTTCAATAAAAGATGTTTGATTTCTGGTTACCATGGAACTGGTAAATCTACACATATTGAACAAGTTGCTGCAAGATTAAATTGGCCTTGTATTAGAGTTAATCTTGATAGTCATGTAAGCAGAATTGACCTTATTGGAAAAGATGCAATTGTTATTAAAGATGGAAAACAAGTTACAGAATTTAAAGAAGGTATATTGCCTTGGTCAATACAAAATCCAATAGCTTTAGTATTTGATGAATATGATGCTGGAAGACCGGATGTTATGTTTGTAATTCAAAGAGTTTTAGAAGCAGAAGGAAATTTTACTTTATTAGATAAAAATAAAGTAATTAAACAACATAAATATTTTAGACTTTTTGCAACTTCAAATACAGTTGGTCTTGGAGATACGAGTGGATTATATCATGGAACTCAACAAATAAATCAAGGTCAGATGGACAGGTGGAATATTGTTAGCACTTTAAACTATCTCGCTATGGAAAAAGAAATGGAAATAATCTTAGGAAAAAATAAAAATTTAAATAATACTAAAGGAAAAGAAAAAGTTTCAAATATGATTAAAGTGGCAACTTTAACTAGAAAAGGATTTATGGGTGGGGATATATCAACCGTTATGAGTCCAAGAACAGTACTTCATTGGGCAGAAAATTCTGAAATATTTAAAGATACAGGATACGCATTTAGAGTTACTTTTTTAAATAAATGTGATGAAGCAGAAAAAAATACTATTGCTGAATATTATCAAAGATGTTTCGGAGAAGATTTGCCAGAATCATTGATAAATAATCAGAAATAATGAATAAAGAAGATAATTTAAAAGAAAAGTTTAAACAAGCTTTAATCTCTACTGTTAGAGTAATTTCGGACGATTATAAATTAGAAAAAGAAGAAAAAAAAAATTTAAGTTCAAAAAATTATAATTTTTTTGAACTCGATAATCTAAATAATAAAAACGATTATATTAAATTAAGAGCTGAAGCTGATTCTGAAGCCCTAAAAAGAAAATTTTCAAATAAAAAAATTTATGAAAAAAATCTACCAAAAAATTCTTCTTGTAGAAGTCTTTATGATGTCTCTGAAAAAATAAGATATGAAATTTTAGGAACAAAAATATTAAAAGGAATTTCTAAAAATTTAAAAGATAATTATTCAAACAAAGTTTTACTGAAGAGAAAAGACCAACTTAAGTCAAAAGAAGATGTGCAAGTAGTAGAAGCTTTTGAACTTTTTATGTTAAAAAACTTCTTAGGAATTAAATTAAACACATTATCAGAGAAAATCTTAAGCTATTGGCAAGAAGAATTTGAATCTTCCTTTAAAAATCATTTATCTTATTTAATGGAAAATATTGAAAATCAAGAAAACTTCAATTCTAAACTATCAGAAATTTTACAACAAATGAAAATATTTGATTCAGAAAATGATGAACAGGACCAAGATAATAAAGAAAATGATAATTTAAATTATAATAATGATAATCAGGATAATCAAAATCAAGCACAAGATGAAGAGCAAAAAAATCAAGAAGAAGACCAAATTGGTATTGATGGTGACTATGATTTAAATGATTCTAAAATAGATGAGCAACTTGTAGACACTAATTCCGATAAGCAAAGCAATGAAAAAGTTTCCCAAAAAATAAATTCAAATATAGGAGACAAGGAATATAATATTTATACAAGTAAATTTGATGAAATAGCTAAAGCTGAAACTCTAGAAACAAATGAAGAAATATCCAAACTAAGAAAAACCTTAGATCAACAACTTACTAATTTCCAAGATTTAATTACAAAATTAGCTAATAAACTCCAAAGACAATTGCTTGCTAAACAAAATAGAGCTTGGGAGTTTGATTTAGAGGAAGGTTTATTAGATAGTTCAAAATTAACTAGAGTTATAATTGATCCACAAAATTCTCTATCATTCAAAAAAGAAAAAGATTTAGAATTTAAAGATACAGTTGTAAGTCTATTAATTGATAATTCTGGGTCGATGAGAGGAAGACCAATTACTATTGCTGCTATTTGTGCAGATATATTATCTAGGACCCTTGAAAGATGCTCAGTCAAAGTAGAAATATTAGGTTTTACAACAAAAAACTGGAAGGGTGGAAAAAGTAGAGAGGAATGGAACAAAAATAATAAACCAAAAAATGTTGGAAGACTAAATGACTTATTACATATAATTTACAAAAGTGCTGACACACAATGGAGACGATCAAAAAAAAATTTAGGACTTATGCTTAAAGAAGGACTGTTAAAAGAAAATATTGATGGAGAGGCAATATTATGGGCATTTAATAGGTTAAAAAAAAGAAAAGAAGAAAGAAAAATTATGATGATCATTTCAGATGGAGCTCCTGTAGATGACTCTACGCTTTCAATAAACTCAGGTGATTTCTTAGAAAAACATCTAAAAAAAATTGTAAAATTTATAGAGAATAAAAGTGATATAGAAATTTTAGCAATTGGAATAGGCCATGATGTTTCAAGATATTATAAAAAAGCAATAAAGATTACTGACGTACAAGAACTAGGTGATGTAATGATTGGTCAATTGAGTGGTTTGTTTGAAAATAAAAAAAAACTTCACTAAATCAATTTTAAATCGTTATTTTTCCATTTTATTAATACTTCAGCTCCACCATTATCTGAAGAATTTTTAAAACTTATATTTGCAAAATTTTTCTCCAAAAGAGTTTTACCTATAAAAGTTCCAAGTCCCAACCCATATTTTGAAATATTTTTCTGATCTAGTGTTCTAATATAAGGTTCGCCTAATTTATCTTTATCAATTAAATCTTTTGGAAATCCTGGTCCATCATCTTTAATAATTATACTTGTTTCATTATTATCACTAATAATGGATATATCTATTTTTTCTTTACTAAACTTGTTTGCATTTCCTACAAAATTTCTAAGACCATATATAATTTCTATAGATTTGTTTGTATATATTGGGTTTTTGTTATTTTTTAAATTAATTGAAAATATTTTTTTACTTATTTCCTCATAAGACCTTACAATTTCACTAATATAATCATTTAAAGGGAGACTAATGTTTAAAAATTCATCTTCAATACTTGGATTTAATGAAAGTTTTTTTAGAATTTCTCTGCACCTTATACTTTGGCTAAGTAATAAATCTAAATCTTTTTTAAACTTTTTGTTATTTCCAAAATCTTTTTGAAGCTCAGTAGCTATTAATAAAATTGTAGAAAGTGGTGTTCCAAGGGAGTGCGCTGACGCAGCTGCTTGGGCACCTAAAGAAAGTAACTCACTTTCTCTTGCCATTAATTCTTGAATTTTATCATATGCTTTTTTTCTAATTCTACTTTCTTCTCCAAATTTAAATCCAAAATATACTAAGAAAAAAAGACCTATAATTATAGATATAGGTATAGCAAATAAATAATAATCAGGAACATGATAGTGAAGTTCACCAGGGTGAGGTAAATCTTGGTAAAAAAAAGATAAAAATATTACAATTATTGTTATTATTGTAACTAGAATGATTGAACTAAAAAAATGTAAATACTGGGAAGAAAATACTGCTGGTATTATAATTAAAAATATAAATGGATTAGTAATTCCGCCTGTAAAATAAAATAAGATTCCTATCTGAAATATATCAAACGACAAATAAGCTGTTGATAAATTATTATTAAGTTGATTTTCTTTTGTTTTAACATGTAAAAAAAAATTTGTAAAAACTCCTAAAAATACTATTAAAATACAAATAATATAATCAAATTTATAATTTAAAAAAAATTGCACTGCAAAGATTGCGCTTAGTTGCCCAATATAAGCGATCCATCTTAAATTAACGTAAGTTGATTTATTTAATGAGTATAGATTTGAAGCTTTGATAAACTCCATTGCTAGACATCTAAATTTGATACATTAATAGCATTCTCAACAATAAAGTCTTTTCTAAGAGAAACATCATTGCCCATTAGGGTATGTATTAATTCATGATCTTTTTTTAAATTTTTTGAGTATTGAACTTGTAATAAATTTCTAGTTTCAGGATTCAACGTTGTACTCCATAATTCTTCTGGGTTCATTTCTCCTAAGCCTTTAAATCGTTGAATACTAATTTTTGATTTTTCTTCCTGTAATTTTTTTTCATACTCTTTTGAGCCTTTTTTTATTTTTTTTAATTCTTTCGAGCTATTTAAAATATACTTTTCCAATTCTTTTTCATCCTTTATATAAATTCCTTTTGAACCTTTATTAATTTTAAATAAAGGTGGTTGTGCTAGGTAAACATGTCCATTTTCAATTAACTTGTTAAATGGTTTGTTGTTAAAAAAAGTTAAAAGCAAAGCTCTAATATGTGATCCATCAACATCTGCATCTGTCATAATTATAATTTTTCCATATCTCAAATCTTTCAGGTCTATTTCCTCATTTTTAGGATCTAAACCAAGAGCATTTATTAAAGTTACAATTTCATTTGATGAAATTAATTTAGCTAAAGTTTTTGTTCTAATCTCATTTCCATTTGTATTTTTTTTTGAGCCATTTGAACTTGTGTAAGTATTCAAAATTTTTCCTCTTAGTGGAAGAACAGCCTGATTTTCTCTGTTTCTTCCTTGTTTTGCAGAGCCTCCAGCAGAATCTCCTTCAACAATAAAAAGTTCAGTTCCGTCTTGTTTAGAATTTTGGCAATCTGCCAATTTTCCAGGAAGTCCAGTTAAATCTAAAGCACCCTTTCTTCTAACATTTTCCCTAGCTTTTCTCGCAACATCTCTAGCTAATGCTGCTTGAACAACTTTAGCCAAAACAATTTTTGCTATTGAGGGATTTTGATCAAACCATACTGACAATTTTTCATTTACAATATTTTCTACTATGTTCCTTACTTCTGAGGAAACTAGTTTATCTTTAGTTTGAGATGAAAATTTTGGATCAGGAATTTTTATAGAAACAACACATGTTAGTCCTTCTTTTATGTCATCTCCAGAAATAGAAACTTTATTTTTTTTAAGTAAATTTTGCTCTGTTGCATATTTATTTATTACTCTTGTTAATGCACTCCTAAATCCTAACAAGTGAGTTCCTCCATCTCTTTGATAAATATTATTCGTATATGGATAAATCTCTTCAGAGTAACTAGCATTCCATTTTAAAGAACATTCAATTTCAAAATTATTTTTTTTCCCTTCGATAAATATTGGTTTTTTAAATAAGTCATTATCATTTTTATTTTTTAATTTTTCTTTATCATTATCTAAAAAATCTACAAACTCTAGAATTCCACCATCATATTTAAATTCTACATTTTTATTTTTTTTTAAGGTTAAATCATTTAATGAAATTTTGAGTCCTTTGTTTAAGAATGCAAGTTCTCTCATTCTTTTTTGAATTATATTAAAACTAAACTTAGTAGACGAAAATATATTTTTTGATGGTAAAAATTTAATTTCTGTTCCGGTATTTTTAGATTTACCAATTACCTTTAAAGGTTTTACTGAATCGCCGTTTTTGAACTCAACAAAATATTTATTTCCATCTCTCTCTATTGTTAGCTCTAATTTTTCTGAAAGTGCATTAACAACTGAAACACCCACTCCATGTAATCCACCTGAAACTTTATATGAATCATGATCAAATTTACCTCCAGCATGAAGTTGGGTCATTATTACTTCAGCCGCAGATTTTTTTTCACCTTTATGAAGATCAATTGGAATTCCTCTTCCATCATCGCTAACTGTTATACTTCCATCTAAATTAATATTTACACTTATATTTTTACAATAGCCTGCTAAAGCTTCATCAATTGAATTATCAACTACCTCATAAACCATGTGATGCAAACCTGTTCCATCATCAGTATCTCCGATATACATTCCTGGTCTTTTTCGAACAGCTTCTAAACCTTTTAATACTTTTATTGAGTCTGCTTGATAATTTTGGTTTTTATTCATAAATTTATATTTTTTGGAAAAATTAATTATAGCATTTTTTTATAGATAATTAAAATCAACCTTTGCTCAAAGGTTAAATTTACGTTGATATATAATAATTATAAGTTCAATTAAATTTTTTTATTCTTCTTTTGTAATTTTTTAAATAATTGGACTTTCTGATTCATGTTTTTTAATAATTTTAAAATTTATGTTAATGAGATGTGCTAACTAGTCTTTTGTATAAAAAGTTGTGAATTTGAAACTTTCAAAACTTTTATATTTTTATTAATTTCTGTTAAATATTTATTTATTGCATAACAAGGATTGTCTTCAATTTTTAAGAAAAATTTCCAAATATAATCATCGAAAATCAATATTCCACCAACATTTAGTATTTGCCATGAATTTTTAAAATCTTTAAATACTTGCGAACCTTTGTGATAACCATCAATATAAATTACATCAAATTTTATATTATTATGATTAAAAAATT
>CACDXO010000020.1 GCA_902556825.1 uncultured Pelagibacteraceae bacterium | reverse complement strand
TCGCAAGAAAAAAACCATTCTCAGAAGAAGATCTCCGAAAAATAGAGAAAAAAATGTTAGAAATTGTTGAGAGAAATGAGCCTACTCATAGAGAAGTTTGGAAACGTGATAAAGCTGTCGAGCACTTTAAGAATGCTGGAGAGATTTACAAAGCTGAAATAATTAAGGATATACCAAAAGATGAAGAGGTTTCGGTTTACTTTCATGGAAAATGGCATGATTTATGCAGAGGTCCTCATTTAATTTCTACTGGAAAAATTGGAAAATATTTTAAACTTATGAAAGTTTCAGGAGCCTACTGGAGAGGTGACTCTAAAAATGAAATGCTTCAAAGAATTTATGGAACAAGCTGGTCCACACAAAAAGAGCTAGATGATCATTTAAATATGATTGAAGAGGCTGAAAAAAGAGATCATAGAAAGCTAGGTAGAGAAATGAATTTATTTCATTTTAGAGAAGAAAGCCCTGGATCAGTTTTTTGGCATGAAAAAGGTTGGAATTTATTTCAGAAATTAATTGCTTACATGAGATCTAAACAAGATGATGCAGGCTATAAAGAAATAAATACTCCAGAAATATTAGATCGATCATTGTGGGAAAAATCAGGTCATTGGGAAAAATTTGGAGCAAATATGTATACTTCTACAACACCAGATGAAAAAGTATTTGCAATTAAACCTATGAATTGTCCTGGCTGTGTTCAGGTTTTTAATCAAGGATTAAAAAGTTACAGGGATTTGCCACTTAAAATGTCTGAGTTTGGAAAAGTTCATAGGTATGAACCGTCAGGAGCTTTGCATGGTCTGTTAAGAGTAAGGGCCTTCACTCAAGACGATGCACATATATTTTGCTCCGAAGATCAAATTACTGACGAGTGTTTGAACGTTACTAATTTAATTTTAGAAATTTATAAAGATTTAGGTTTTGAAAATGTAATTTTAAAATATTCAGATAGACCAGATCAACGTGTAGGCGAAGATGATGTTTGGGACAAATCTGAAAAAGCTTTGTTAGAAGCGATTAAAGCCTCCAATCTTGAATACACTGTAAACAAGGGGGAAGGTGCATTTTATGGACCAAAGATTGAATTCGTATTAAGAGATGCAATTGGAAGAGATTGGCAATGTGGAACACTTCAAGTAGATTTAAATTTACCTGGAAGGCTTGGCGCATCATTTGTTGATAAAGACGGATCTAAAAAAGTACCTGTTATGTTGCATAGAGCTTTATTTGGATCATTAGAAAGATTTATAGGAATATTAATAGAAAATTATTCAGGAAAATTACCTTTTTGGATATCACCACTTCAAACTATGGTAATACCAGTATCTGAAGATTTTGATAATTATGCAAAAGAAGTTAATAAAAAAATAAAAAAAGCAGGAATCACTTCTGAAGTTGATCTAAAAAATCATAATTTAAACTATAAAATAAGAGAACATTCATTGTCTAAAGTACCTATTTTGTTAATTTGTGGAAAAAAAGAAGTTGACAGCAATAGTGTAACTATTAGAAGATTGGATTCTAATATACAAGAAAATATGGATTTAGAGTTATTTATAAAAAAATATTCTGCATTAAATAAAGTATTATCAAATTAAGTGGCAGAGTTTAAAAAAAATTATTTTCAAAGAAGAACTAAAGACAGAGGTCCTAGATCAAATAATAGGATAACTTCTCCAGATGTACAAGTAATTACAAATGAAGGAGAAAACCTAGGCATTATAAATACCGACGAAGCAATAAGAAGAGCAAAAAATGAAGGTTTAGATCTAATTGAAATAGCGCCAAATGCGAAACCACCAGTTTGTAAAATAATGGATATGGGTAAATATAAATATGACGCCCAAAAAAAAGCAAACAAAGCTAAAAAAAAGCAAAAAAAAATAGAACTCAAAGAAATTAAATTAAGACCGGTAACAGAAATTCATGATTATACTTTTAAAATAAAAAATGCACAAAAATTTTTGTCAAAAGGTGATAAAGTAAAATTTACAATAAAATTTAAAGGAAGAGAATTGCAACATTCACATCTTGGAAATGAGCTCATGGACAAAATAAAGAAAGATATGCAAGAAATAGGCAGGGTTGAGTTACAGCCAAAGTTTGATGGAAAGCAAATGATAATGGTTATTCAGCCTTTATAAGCAATAATTGATGTTGTAAAATAATAGTATTATTTGTATAAAACCTCCAATTATGCCAAAACTAAAAACAAAAAGCTCAGCAAAAAAAAGATTTAAAATAACTGCAAGAGGAAAAGTAGTAATGCCACAAGCAGGAAAAAGACATGGTATGATAAAAAGAACAAATTCACAAATACGAAAACAAAGGGGCACAACCATAATGTCAAAACAAGATGGTAAAATCGTTAAATCATATATGCCTTACAGCTTAAGAGGATAAAATGGCAAGAGTAAAAAGAGGCGTAACAAGTCATGCTAAACATAAAAAAGTTCTTAAGGCTGTTAAAGGTCAATGGGGAAGAAGAAAAAATACCATTAGAGTTGCTAGGCAAGCTATGGAAAAAGCGATGCAATATGCTTATAGAGATAGAAGAAATAAAAAAAGAGATTTTAAATCATTATGGATACAGAGAATTAATGCTGGGGTAAGATCTGAGGGCTTAACTTACTCAAAATTTATAAATGGATTAAATAAATCTGGAATAAAAATAGATAGAAAGATTCTAGCTGAAATAGCATATGATAATCCAGAAGCATTTAAAACTATAGTTAAAAAAGCCCAAGCAGCTCTTAATTAATCTTCACTATTGTTTTTCTTCTGTTAAGAAATAATCTGTAAAAATGTCGGATTTTGAAAAATTAAAAGGTGAATTAAAAGTTAAACTTAATCATGCCAAGACTTCTCAAGAAGTAGATATTATAAGAACTAATATTTTTGGAAAAAATGGTTTGATAAATTCAGAGTTTAAAAAACTTGGATCATTATCTCCAGAAGATAAAAAAAAAGTAGCATCAGAAATAAACAATGCAAAACAAGAACTAACAAAATTATTTAATGATAAAGTTTTAACGCTTACAAATTCTGAAATAGATGAACAAGTTAAAAAAGAAAAAGATGATGTAACACTACCAGAAAAAGATTTTAGAATTGGAAAAATACATCCTGTGTCACAAGTAATTGATGAAATTTCATCTATATTTTCAGAAATCGGTTTTAGTGTAGAAGAAGGCCCTGATGTTGAGAGTGAATATTATAATTTTACAGCTCTTAACACTCCCGAAAATCATCCTGCAAAAGATATGCATGATACTTTTTATCTTGATAAAAATATGAAAACATTATTAAGAACTCATACCTCCCCAGTCCAGGTAAGAACAATGTTAAATGGAAAGCCACCTTTTAAAATTATAGCGCCAGGAAGAACTTACAGAAGCGATAGTGATCAGACACATACACCTATGTTTCATCAATTGGAAGGACTTCATATAGATAAAAATATAAACATGGGTCATTTAAAAGGTTGTTTAAATTATTTTGTAAAGGAGTTTTTTGAAGTAGATAAAATTAAAATGAGATTTCGTCCAAGTCATTTTCCATTCACAGAACCTTCAGCTGAAGTTGATATTGGATATCGAGTTGAAAATAATAAAATTGTAATTGGTGAAGGAGACAAGTGGTTAGAGATTCTTGGCTGTGGAATGGTTCATCCTAATGTTTTAAAAAATTCAAAAGTTGATCCAAAAAAATATCAAGGCTTTGCTTTTGGTATAGGCATAGATAGGTTAGCAATGCTAAAATATGGAATTAATGATTTAAGATCCTTCTTTGAATGTGATTACAGATGGTTGAATTATTATGGTTTTGATCCTCTAGATGTTCCAACAAATTATAGAGGCTTAAGCAAATGAAATTTACAAACGAATGGCTAAAAGACCACTTAAAAACAAAAAAATCTGAGTTAGAAATTATAGAAAAATTAAATCACTCAGGTTTAGAAGTTGAAAAAGTTGAACCTGTGAAAAACGAACTAAGTGATTTTGTTATTGCAAAAATAGTTAAATCAGAAAAACATCCAAATGCAGATAGGCTAAAATTATGTCACGTTGATATTGGAAAAAAAGAATTAGTAAAAGTTGTTTGTGGTGGCCCAAATGCAAAAGATAATTTATTAACTATTTATGCCCCACCAGGATCAATAATTCCAAAAAATAATATGAAATTAGAAGTTTCAAAAATAAGAGGAGAGACTTCTTATGGAATGCTTTGTTCCGAAGCAGAATTAAATTTATCAGATGAAAGTGAGGGCATTATTGAATTAAATCAAAATTATAAAAAAAAAGTAGGCAAGAGCTATTTTAAAGGTAATTCAAATAATGTAATTGAATTATCTATAACTCCAAATAGACCAGATTGCTTAGGAATTAGAGGTATTGCAAGAGATCTTTCGGCAAGTGGTTTTGGAAAATTAATAGATATTAAAAATATTAAATTAAAAAAGCATGGCAAACAAACTTTAAAAGTAAAAATACAAAAAAACAAAAAACAAGCTTGTACCTTATTTGGTAGTTGTTTAATTAAAAATATAAAAAATAAAGAAAGTCCTGAGTGGTTAAAAAAAAGAATTATTTCATTAGGTTTAAGACCTATATCAGCAGTGGTTGATGTAACAAACTATGTGATGTTTGATTTAAACAGACCTCTTCACGCTTACGATGCCGATAAAATAAACAAAGGAATAATTGTTAGAAATTCTAAAAAAGGAGAAAATTTTAAAGCTTTGGACAATAAAAATTATAGTTTAGATGATGGAATGTGCGTTATTTCTGACCATGAAGGAGTTTTAGGTTTAGGAGGAATAATTGGAGGAACAAGGTCTGGAACTGAATTAAATACAAAAAATATTTTATTAGAATCAGCATTTTTTGATCCAGAAATTACAAGAAAAACAGCAAAAAAATTACAATTAAATAGTGATGCAAAGTTTAGATTTGAAAGAGGGATAGATCCAAATTCTATTCAGATAGGATTAGATAAAGCTTCTGAAATGATAATTAAAATTTGTGGAGGTCAAGTATCAAAGTCAGACATTCAATCAACAAAAAAAATAAAAAATAAAAAAATATTTTTTGATCCAAGCCTTGCATCTAAAACTATTGGAATAAAATTAAAAACTAATGAAATAATTAATATTTTAGAAGGATTAGGTTTTAAAATTAAAAAAACAAATAAAGTTCTTGCTGTAGAAATTCCAAGCTGGAGACCAGATGTACATGGAGAAATTGATCTTGTTGAGGAAATTATAAGAATTAAGGGATTTGATAAAATTCAATCTATAGAACCTGAAAGAAAAAGATTAAAACCAACTTTAGACTTTTTTCAAAGACACTTTCATTTAGCTCAAAGATCTGTTGCTTCAAAAGGTTACTTAGAGGCAATAACTTGGTCATTTACTGATGAAAAAATTAATAATAATTTTAAAGAAAAATTTGAAGAAATAAAAATTGTTAATCCAATAAGTTCTGATTTAAATGTTTTAAGAAATTCTCTATATTCAAATTTAATTTTTTTTTTAAAAAAAAATATTGATAGAGGTTTTGAAAATCAATCATTATTTGAGATTGGACCTTATTTTACTGGTAATAAACCTGGAGAACAAATAACAGTTGTTTGTGGTATTCGAAAAGAAAAAGATCTAAATATTTTTGATATAAAAAAAGATGTAGTACAAACTTTAGTAGAATTGGGTATTGATAGAAAAGAGATTAAAGTAGATACAAATACCCCAAGCTATTATCACCCAGGAAGATCTGGTTCAATAATGACAAAAAACAATCAAAGTTTAATTGCTTATTTTGGAGAAATACATCCAAGAATAATTAATAATACTTATGGGTTTGAAATTTTCTTAGAAGATTTGGTTAAATATAAAAAGCAAAATAAAAAAGAAAAACCAACTATTACTTTTTCAGAATATCAAAAATCAGACAGAGATTTTGCTTTTGTTGTTCAAAAAGATTTTCAAGCACAATTATTGATAGAAATTATTTCTAATGTCGATAAATCATTGATTAAAAATATTAAAATTTTTGATGTATACGAAGGCGCAAATATTCCAAAAGATAAAAAATCAATAGCTTTGAAAGTTACGATTCAATCAGACTTTAAGACTTTGAATGAAAAAGATTTAAATGAAATTTCTCAAAAAATTATTTCTGATGTTGAAGAAAAAGCTAGTGCAAAATTAAGATCATAATGAGCGAAATTGATAATATTAGAAATTTTGCAATTATTGCTCATATTGATCATGGAAAATCAACTATAGCAGATAGATTAATTCATAAATGTGGTGGACTAACTGAAAGAGAAATGAAAGATCAAGTTTTAGATTCAATGGATATTGAGAGAGAAAGAGGTATTACTATTAAAGCTCAAACAGTAAAATTAAATTATACATCTAAAAGTGGAAAAAATTTTATCTTAAATATAATTGATACTCCAGGGCATGTAGATTTTAGTTACGAAGTAAGTAGATCGCTTTATGCTTGTGAAGGCTCAATATTAATTGTTGATAGCACTCAAGGTGTGGAAGCGCAAACTTTAGCAAATGTTTATCAAGCTTTAGATATTAATCATGAAATTATACCTGTGCTGAATAAAACTGATTTACCTGCTTCAGATTTAGATAGAACAAATAAACAAATAGAAGAAGTTATTGGAATTGATACTTCAAATGCAGTTCCATGCTCTGGAAAAACTGGAGAAGGTATTGATGAAATTTTAGAAAAAATAATTGAGGTTCTCCCTAGTCCAAGTGGTGTTAAAAATGAAAAATTAAAATGTTTATTAGTTGATAGTTGGTATGATTCATATCTAGGAGTTGTAATACTAGTTAGAGTAATTGATGGAAAAATTTTAAAAAATATGAAGATTAAAATGATGTCTACAAATCAAGAATATATTGTAGAAAAAGTTGGAGTATTTACCCCCAAACCAAAAGATATAAATGAGCTTAATGCTGGAGAAATTGGCTTTATTACAACTGGAATTAAAGTTTTATCTGATACTAAGGTAGGAGATACTATTTGTGACGCAATCAATCCATTACAAGATGCTTTGCCAGGATTTAAACCAAGCAAGCCGGTTGTCTTTTGTGGACTGTTTCCAGTCGATAGTTCCGAGTATCAGAAATTAAAAGATGGGCTTGCTAAACTTCAATTAAACGATGCTAGTTTTTCATTTGAACCTGAATCTTCTTCTGCACTAGGATTGGGTTTTAGATGTGGATTTTTAGGTTTATTACATTTAGAAATTATTACAGAAAGATTGGAAAGAGAATTTGATATAAACCTTTTAACAACAACACCTGGAGTAGTTTATAAATTACACATGAATAATGGTGAAGTAAAAGATCTACAAAATCCTTCAAGTCTACCAAATCCTACACTCATAAAATTTATTGAAGAACCATGGATAAAAGCAACAATTATAACTCCAGATCAATATTTGGGATCAATAATAAAAATTTGTCAAAATAAAAGAGGTATCCAAAAAAATCTTAGTTATTCAGGCAATAGGGCAGTAATAAATTACGAGCTTCCATTAAATGAAGTTGTTTTTGATTTTAACGATAGACTAAAATCCATGACTAGTGGATATGCAAGTTTTGATTATGAAATTATAGGGCATAAAGAAGGAGATTTAGTTAAAATGGGTATATTAGTTAATTCTGAACCAGTTGATGCTTTAGCCATGATGGTACATAAAGATTTTGCACAATCAATTGGTAGAGAGGTTTGTGAAAAATTAAAAAATTTAATTCCAAAACATAACTTTATGATTCCAGTACAAGCTGCAATTGGAGGAAAAATAATTGCGAGAGAAACAATTAAAGGATTTAAAAAAGATGTTTTAACAAAAATTCATGGCGGTGGAGCTAGAGATAGGAAAAGGAAACTTTTAGATAAACAAAAAAAAGGTAAAGCAAGATCAAAACAATTTGGAAAAGTTGAAATCCCACAAGAGGCATTTATTGGTGTTCTGAAAATTAGCAAAGAAAATTAATTAAATGAATAAAAATAAAATTTATGATTGCATAACATTTTATGATGAAAATTTAATTACAAATGCAAGAATTGAAATTTTAAATAATTATGTTGATCATTTTATAATTTGTGAGTCTAAATATGATCATAAAGGAAACAAAAAAGAAATAAATTTTGAATTAAAAAATAAGCAATATGAAAAAAAGGTTAGACATCTTATAATTGAGAAAAATTTTCCAGATTTGTCTAACGGATGGAAAGTCGAGGAATTCCAAAGAGAATATATATTAAATGGTTTAAAAGATGCATCAGATAATGATATTATTTTATACTCAGACTCAGATGAAATTCCAAATCCAAGCAAAATAAGTAATTTAAAATTAAATAAAAAATATGTAATTTTTATGCAAAAATTTTTTGTTTATAAATTAAATGTATTTAATCCATATGAGTCACCTTGGGAAGGTACAAGAGCTTGTAAAAAAAAGGATCTAAAAAGTATAAATTTTTTAAGAAAAAAAATTTTGAAAAAAAATTTACTTAAACCATTTTGGAAAATTGGTGTTGAAAAAAATATTGAAATAATTAGTAACGGCGGTTGGCATTTTAATAATTTATACTCTCCTGAAAAAATATCTAAAAAACTAAAAACATTTCAGCACGCAGAGTTTGGATCAGAAGAATTTTCTTCAGTAGATTTAATAAAAAATAAAATAAAAAATCTAGATGATCTATTTAAAAGAAACCATAAATACGAAAAAGTTATTATTGATAAAGAATATCCAGAATATATTTTAAATAATTTAGATTTATTTAAAGAACATATTTTGTAATAAATTTAAAACCTGGAGAGATGGCCGAGTGGTTTAAGGCGCACGCTTGGAAAGTGTGTGTACCCTCACAGGTACCGTGGGTTCGAATCCCACTCTCTCCGCCAATTATTATGTTGATATATTATTTAATTCAAAATAATTCTTATTTTAATGTTGATATTAAATAAAATAATTTTTTTGATTAAATCAAAAGCAAGTTTTAAAATAATATTAGTTTTTTTGAAAACTAAAATATCAAATATATTTTTTAAAAAAGAAATAAAAGAAAGA
>CACDXO010000019.1 GCA_902556825.1 uncultured Pelagibacteraceae bacterium | reverse complement strand
AATTTTGGTGATTTTTCTAGATATGTTAAAAATGAAAATGAAGTAAACAAAGGCAATTTATCTTTACTTTTAAACTTAATAATTTTTTCATTTTTAGCAATCTCTTTGGTACTAGGATCCAGTATTTTTTTAGGAAAAAATTTAATACCTGTTGACAGGATTTTAACCAACCCTACAGATATTATAGGCAAGTTTGATAACACTTATTTAACATTTGTAGCATTGTTATTCATATTAGTTGCGTCAGCTTCAACCAATTTAATTGCAAATTATATTCCATCACAAAATACAATTATTAATTTTTTTCCAAATAAATCTAGTTTAAGAAGCTCAGGATTAACGATTGTTTTTCTAGGACTATTATTTGCTATTTTTTGGGATCCAATTCTTAGTAGAATTGGAATTCTATCTTTTGTTGATACAATAGGTTCATTTTTTGGACCTATAGCAGGAATAATGCTTATGGATTATTATGTAATAAAAAATAAAAAAATTATTAATAAAGATCTTTTTTCATCTAACAAAGATGCATCTTATTACTATTCAGGAGGTTGGCATATTAAATCAATATATTCTTTATTTATTGGCTTTATATTTGCTTCTGCAACTATATGGAATGTTGAACTTAATTTTTTACAATCTTTTTCATGGATTATAGGTGCAGTTTTTTCTTCAATAACTTATTATCTATTATCCAGTAAATAATTTTTATATGCATCAATTTGATCTTAAAAATAAAACAGCAGTTATCACTGGCGGAGCCCAGGGATTTGGACTTGATATAGCAAAAAAATTTTTAAACTCTGGATCTAAGGTTTTTATATGGGACATAGACGAAAAAGAATTATTGAAGGCTACTAAAGATATTAATAATACAAACCTAAATTTCAATATTGTTGATGTATCAAATTTTGATCAAGTTAAAAAAACTGTTAGCGAGATATCTTCAAATAATAAAATTGATATATTGATTAATAATGCTGGTATAACTGGACCAACAGCTGAACTTTGGAATTATAATGTAAAGGATTGGAATTCTATTTTAGATATTAATCTTAATGGCACTTTTTATTGTTGTAAATTAATTGTTCCTCATATGATAAAAAATAACTATGGAAGAATTATTAATATAGCTTCTGTTGCAGGAAAAGATGGAAACGCAAATGCAAGTGCATATAGTTCTGCTAAAGCAGGAGTTATAGGGCTTACTAAATCTTTAGGGAAAGAGTTAGCAAAATATGATATAGCTGTAAATGCAATCACCCCAGCGGGCGCAAATACAAAACTCTTAGATCAAATGTCAAAAGAGCACGTTCAATGGATGCTTTCTAAAGTACCAAGAGGACGCTTTTTAGAAATAAAAGAACTTACTTCACTAGTATGTTGGCTTGCATCTGAAGAAAATTCTTTTTCTACCGCTGCTGTATTTGATATAAGTGGTGGAAGATCAACTTATTAATTTAATATAGCGTTATGATAAAATTATTAAATCTTTTTTTAATAATTTATTTAATATTTTTAAATATAGTTTTAGCTGAAATAGTGAATGTATTTGAATTTACTAAAGAAGAACTATCAGAATTAAATGTTAGAAAAGTAAGAGGAGCTGACTCAAAAACAAATTATTCACTAGGAAATAATGAAAATGGAAATTTTATACGTGCAGTTGCAGATAATTCAGCATCTGGCTTAGGCAAAGAAGTTAAAATCAACTTAAATGAAACACCATTTCTTAATATTACTTGGAAAGTTGAAAAAGATCTACCCGGTCTAGATGAAAATAGTAAAAGAGGACATGATTATGCAGCTAGAGTTTTTGTTGTAAAAAAAACTGGAGCTACTCCACTTTCGAATAGAGCAATGAATTATGTTTTTTCTAGCAATAGTGATATTAACACTTATCATTCAAGTCCATTTACAAAAAAATCAATTGACTATGTTCTTTCAACAACTAAGAAAAATTTAAATAAATGGGTAACTGTGAAAGTAAATGTGAAAGATCATTTTAAAAAATTTCATAATTTAGATTTAGATGAGATTAATGGTGTTGCTATAATGTCAGATACAGATAATTCTAAATTAAGAGCAATAGCATATTATCAAAATATATTTTTTTCATCTGACTAGTAAAATTTTAAAATATTTTTTAAGATAGTTTTAAAGCATTTTTAAAAAGAGAAGTCATTTTTTTTTCATTAATTCTTCCGGTATTAACATTTCTAGGACTTGGATGATAACATCCAATTAAAAATTTTTTATCTGGCAATTGATATTTTGCACCATGACCAAATATATAATCTTTATTTTTTAAAAAATGAGTTTCCTTATAAAATTGTATACATGCATCGAATGCAATTTTTCCTAAAGCAATAATAATTTTAGCATTTTTAAGCATATTAATTTCTTCTTTAAAATATTTGAAGCAGGTTTTAAGTTCTATTAAGGCAGGTTTGTCTCCAGGAGGAACACATTTTAAAGCAGTTGTAATGTATGAATTATAAAGTTTTAAACCATCATTTTTATATTCCGATGTAGATTTATTAGACATTTTTGCATTATATAAACATTTGTACAAAAACTCTGCCGATCTATCACCTGTAAACACTCTTCCAGTTCTATTTCCTCCATGTGCTGCTGGTGCTAGACCAACCAATATTATTTTGCCTCTTAAATCTCCAAATCCAGTTATAGGTTTTCCCCAATACTTTTCATTTATATATTGCTTTCTTTTTTCTTTAGCAATTTTTTCTCTAAATTTTTTTAGTCTTTTACATTTATTGCATCCAATAATTTTTTTATTTAGATTTATATATTGACTATTTAAAGTCATTTTTTATTTTAAGTTTTGTTTTTTGAATAAAGAAATTCCACTTTTTACTTTATGTTCATAAGATTCTATAAAACTTTCTAATTGCCAACCTTTTAATCTATTCTTAATATTTATTAGGTTGTTTTTTTTCCATTCATCACTAGTTTTTTCATCTTTCCACAGTTTTTTATCTTCATTACTCCTTCCACACCCATAACAATAACCAGTTACTGGGTCAGTTTTACAAATACTTATACAAGGTGAAATAATCATTTTTTTTATATTTAATATGTTTTACACTATTATTCTAATTGGACAAATGAGTTCTATAATATATAAAACCTTTTTAATTGGGCGAGTGGCGGAATTGGTAGACGCGTTGGTCTTAGGAACCAATAGTGCAAGCTGTGAAGGTTCGAGTCCTTTCTCGCCTACCATAAAATTTTATGAAAGTTACAGTAGAAAATAAAAAAGGGTTAAACAAAGATTTAAAAGTTTTTATAGATAAAAAAACTATTTCTTCATATATGGATGAAAAATATGAAGAGGTTAAAAATACAGTTACTCTAAAAGGTTTCAGACCAGGAAAAGTTCCTAGAGAAATTTTAAAAAAGCAATTTGGTCAAGCCATATTTGGTGAAGTACTAGACAAAGTTTTAAAAGATACAAGTACGAAGGCTTTAAAAGAAAATAAAATAAAACCAGCAGGTCAGCCAAAAATTGATTTAAAAACCTATGGAGAAGATAAAGATTTAGAGTACGTCATATCAGTAACTGAATTGCCAATGATTGATATTAAAAGTTTGCAAGATATTAAGTTTGATGAATTTAAGGTTAAAATTGATGCTAAAGAAACAGAGAAAAGAATTCAAGACATTGCAAAATCTCAAAAAAGTTTTGAAGATGTAGATCCAGCAAAAATAGCAAATGAAGGAGATCTTGTCGTTTTTGATTATAAAGCCACAGTAGATGGAAAAGAATTTAAGGGCAATGAAGGAAAAAACACCCAGTTAGAAATTGGAAAAGATTTATTTATTAAAGGCTTTGATAAACAATTATTAAAAGTAAAAAAAGATGAAGAAGCTAAAGTAGAAGTTGATTTACCTGAAAATTTTCCAGAAAAAGAATTGATAGGAAAGAAAGCAATCTTTGTTTGCAAAATTAATGCAGTCAAAAAACCTAAAGCTGTAAAGATTGATGATGATTTTGCAAAAAACCTTGGAGCAAAAGATTTAAAAGATTTAAAAGAATTAATTACCAAACAAATTAATGAAGAATATAAAAATTCACTTGATGCACTAAGTAGCAGACAGTTATTAAAAGAAATAGAAAAAATTAATTTAGATGAAATTCCTGAAAATTTAAAGGAACAAGAAGTCAAAATATTATCTCAAGGAATGAAAGATGATGAATTAAAAAAAAATAAAAAAGATATAGAAAAAAAAGCAATCAATAGAATTAAAACAGGATTGATATTAAATGAGTTTGGAGAGCAAAATAAAATAAATATTAGTGAACAAGAAATGCAAGTTGAAATACAAAAACAACTTAGAATGATGCCAGGTCAAGAAAAAATGTTACAGGAATATTATCAAAGCAATCCTTCTGTTTTAGCAAATCTAAGAGGACAACTTTATGAAGAAAAAATTTTAAAAGAAATTAAACTAAAAGCTAAGACAAATATAAAAGAAATTACAAAAGAGCAGGCTGAAAAACTTTTAAAGGAAGAAAACGAAAAGCATATGAAAGAACATCATGATCACGATCATTCGTCTGATGAAAAAATCTCTTCTTCAAAAAAAGGAGAAAATGAAAAAAAAACAAAAACTAGCTTAAAGAAACCACTAAAAGTAAAAAAAGTTAGCAAAAAGTAATCACAAGTTGTATAAGTATATCGAATCAACTTATGAATAAAATACCAGAGCATTTAAATACTTTAATCCCTATGGTTGTTGAGCAATCAAGTAGAGGAGAAAGAGCCTACGATATTTATTCTAGATTATTAAAAGAGAGAATAGTTTTCTTAGTTGGTCCGATAAATGATAATGTTGCATCGCTGATTACAGCTCAGCTTTTATTTTTAGAATCCGAAGATCCAAAAAAAGAAATTTCTCTTTATATAAACAGTCCAGGAGGCTTAGTAACCGCAGGTTTAGGAATCTACGATACCATGCAATATATAAAACCTAATGTATCAACTTTGTGCATTGGACAAGCTGCTAGCATGGGTTCTTTTTTATTAGCGGCAGGCACTAAAGGTAAAAGATTTTCACTTCCAAATTCAAGAATAATGGTTCATCAACCTTCAGCAGGTTTTCAAGGCCAAGCCACTGATATTGAAATTCATGCAAATGAAGTTCTGTCTTTGAAAAAGAGATTAAATGAAATTTATTCAAAGCATACAGACAAATCTGTTGATGAAATTAAAACTGCACTTGAAAGAGATAATTTTATGACTCCAGAGAATGCAAAAGATTTTGGACTTATAGACAAAGTAGTGGTCAACAGAGGATAAATAACCATATATAGTTTTTCCACAACCTATACTTGATTAGATTGACTCAAATGTAATAAAGTAATTAGATTGATTCGAAATAAAAAAACATGACTACAAACAACAAAAATATTTTATATTGTTCTTTCTGTGGCAAAAGTCAGCATGAAGTAAGAAAATTAATTGCTGGTCCAACAGTATTCATTTGTGATGAATGCGTTGAACTATGCATGGATATTATTAAAGAAGAAAATAAAGACACATTTGTAAAACATCAAGATGGTTTGCCATCACCAAAGGAAATCTGTAAAGTGCTCGATGATTATGTGATAGGTCAAGATTTTGCAAAAAAAGTTTTATCAGTTGCTGTCCACAATCATTACAAAAGATTAAACTACGAGAACAAAACCAGCAAGACGGTTGAATTAGCAAAATCAAATATTTTATTACTTGGTCCAACAGGCTGTGGAAAAACACTCCTAGCACAAACTTTGGCTAGAATTCTTGATGTTCCTTTTACAATGGCTGATGCTACCACTCTAACAGAAGCCGGTTATGTTGGTGAAGATGTGGAAAATATTATTTTAAAATTATTACAAGCAGCAGACTACAATGTTGAAAAAGCTCAAAGAGGCATCGTGTATATTGACGAGGTTGATAAGATTAGTAGAAAGTCTGAAAATCCTTCAATCACAAGAGATGTATCTGGTGAAGGTGTGCAGCAAGCTCTTCTAAAAATTATGGAAGGTACAATTGCAAGTGTGCCGCCTCAAGGAGGAAGAAAACATCCACAACAAGAATTTTTACAAGTAGATACAACAAATATTTTATTTATTTGTGGAGGTGCTTTTGCTGGGTTAGATAAAATTATTTCTCAAAGAAACAAAGGTTCTTCAATTGGATTTGGTGCAGAAGTTAAAAGTGTAGCAGATAAAAAAACAGGTGAATGGATGAAAAATCTCGAACCAGAGGATCTATTAAAATACGGCTTAATTCCAGAATTTATTGGAAGGTTACCTATAACAGCTACTCTAGAAGATTTAAGTGAAAAATCACTTATTAAAATATTAGTCGAGCCGAAAAATTCTTTAATTAAACAATATAAAGAATTGTTTAAACTAGAAGGTGTCAAACTTACATTCAGAGAAAACGCTATTAAAGAAGTAGCACAAAAAGCTATATTAAAAAAAACTGGTGCAAGAGGATTAAGATCAATATTAGAAAACATACTTTTAAAAACAATGTTTGACTTACCAGGGCAAGAAAATGTTGAAGAAATAATAGTTGATTTGGGTGCGGCCAAAGGTCAAAATGATCCCATTTTAGTACATTCTAATGAAGGAAAAGTTAAGCCTGAAAAAACATCTGCCGCATAAAATATCTAATAAGACGTAATTTGCTATTGCAAATTTCTATATAATATCCATATTTAAGGTATGGAAGTTAAACATAAATCACCGCTTTTGCCATTGAGGGATATTGTTGTATACCCAAGTATTGTAATACCTTTATTTGTTGGAAGAGATAAGTCGATAACTGCTTTAAATGAAGTTATGAAAGATAACAAAAAAATTATTTTAGTAACACAAAAAAATTCTGAAGTAGATGATCCAAAAAAAACTGATGTATTTATGTATGGCTGTGAGAGTTCTATCTTACAACTTTTAAAATTACCTGACGGAACAGTTAAAGTCTTAGTTGAAGGTTTAAAAAGGGTAAAAATAGTTGATTTTAATGATGACGAAAAATTTATAAATTGCTCTTACGAACATAGCAACGATATTTTTCCTGGAAATGAAGATTTGATGCCGCTAGCAATTACTGCCGTTAGAAGACTGGAAAAACTTACATCAATAAATAAAAAAATTTCTTCTGAAACAATTTCAAAAATCAAAGAATTAAAAGACTCATCTAAAATTGCTGACAATATAGCATCTCATTTAAATATCACTATTTCTGAAAAACAACATATCTTTGAAACTAACGATGTTAAAAAAAAGATTAAATAATATTATAAAAATAATGGAGAACGAAGCTAGCATAATTGGTGTTGAGAAAAAAATTAGAGGAAGAGTTAAAACACAAATGGAAAAAACTCAAAGAGAATATTATTTAAATGAACAATTAAAGGCAATTCAAAAGGAACTTGGAGAGATAGAAGATGGTAAAGATGAAACCTCTAATTTAAACAAAGCTATCCAAAAGGCAAAAATGCCAAAAGAAGTTCAGAAAAAATGCATGTCTGAGCTTAAGAAGTTAAAAAATATGAGCCCGATGTCTGCTGAAGCTACTGTGGTAAGAAATTATTTAGATTGGATGATTGATATACCTTGGTCTAAAAAAGATAAAATAGATATTAATTTAAATAATGCATTAAAACAGCTAGACGAAGATCATTATGGGCTGGAAAAAGTTAAAGAAAGAATTATTGAATTTCTAGCTGTTCAAAAAAGAATGGATAAAATAAAAGGTCCGATTTTATGTTTAGTTGGTCCTCCAGGTGTAGGAAAAACTTCACTTGGTAAATCAATTGCAAAAGCTACTAATAGACAATTTGTAAGAATGTCATTAGGTGGTGTTAGGGATGAAGCTGAAATTAGAGGACATAGAAGAACATATATTGGTTCTTTACCAGGTAAAATTATTCAAATGATGAAAAAAGCTGGAACTAGAAATCCACTTATTCTTCTTGATGAAATTGATAAAGTTGGAAATGACTATAGAGGTGACCCATCATCTGCTTTACTTGAAGCTTTAGACCCAGAACAAAATACAACTTTTAATGATCACTATTTAGAAGTTGATTATGATCTTTCAGATGTAATGTTTGTTACTACAGCGAATACTCTAAATATACTTCCTCCCTTATTGGATAGAATGGAAGTAATTAGAATACCAGGTTACACAGAAGATGAAAAAATAAGTATAGCAAATAAATATTTATTACCAAAACAAGTTAAAGAAAATGGTGTTAAAAATGAAGAATTAGACTTAGTGGATGGTACAATTAAAGAAATAATAAGAAGTTACACAAGAGAGTCTGGGGTAAGAAATCTAGAAAGAGAAATATCTAAAGTAGCAAGAAAAGTAGTAAAAAAAATAGTTAGCGGTGAAGAAAAAAAAGTAAATGTTAATCAGGAGAATGTACATGATTACCTTGGCGTTAAAAAATTTAAATATGGTGAAGTAGAATCAGAAGATAAAGTGGGTGTAGTTACAGGGCTAGCTTGGACGGAATTTGGTGGTGAGATTTTGAAAATTGAAACAGTCAATATGCCTGGTAAAGGAAGAATGCAAATCACAGGAAAACTTGGTGATGTTATGCAAGAGTCAGTTAAAGCAGCTAAATCATTTGTTAGATCAAAAAGTTTGGAATATGGAATTATACCTCCTACTTTTGAAAAAAAAGATTTCCATATTCACGTACCAGAAGGAGCAACCCCAAAAGATGGACCATCAGCTGGAATTGCAATGGTTACTTCTATTGTTTCTTCAATAACAAGTAATCCTGTACATAAACATGTTGCTATGACTGGTGAAGTTACAATAACAGGACAAGTTTTAGCTATTGGTGGTTTGAAAGAAAAATTATTGGCAGCACATAGAGCAGGAATAAAACAAGTTGTAATTCCTAAAGAAAATGAAAAAGATTTAATTGATATTCCAAAAAAAGTTCGTGAAGATATAAAAATAATACCAGTCGAAAATGTTGATGAAGTATTAAAAATAGCTCTTAAAAACGAATTAAAAAGAGTTGAATGGACTGAAGTAGAAAATATTTCTAAAACTGAAAAAGATCAAAAATCACAAGCTAGCATTCAATAATTAACAATTTACTTTATCCTTACCTTGATGTATTAGTAGCCTGTTTTTCGGGCGGTTAGCTCAGTTGGTAGAGCATCTCGTTTACACCGAGGGGGTCAAAGGTTCGAGTCCTTTACTGCCCACCAAAACACGGGGGTGTAGCTCAGTTGGTTAGAGCGATCGCCTGTCACGCGATAGGTCGAGGGTTCGAGTCCCTTCACTCCCGCCATTAACTTAATAATAACTGTTAAATACTATAAATAATCAATAAAATGTGACTTTAACTGCACTTTCATTTAGTTCAAAAGATT
>CACDXO010000018.1 GCA_902556825.1 uncultured Pelagibacteraceae bacterium | reverse complement strand
AATCAATATTTCCAACTAGTTTGGATTGATTAATTATTTTATCATTATCATCAATGAGTTCAATTTTATCTTCATTAAATTTATAATTTAAGCTTAGGTTATTTCTTAAAAAAGTTATATTAGTTTTGGCTTTAATAAATTTTATATCACTTCTGTCAAATTTATTTGAAATATTTACATTAGGATTTTTAAATTTTAAATCACTTATTGATAAATAGGGATTTAAAAAGTTTTTTTCCCATTTAAAATTAAAGCCTGATCCAAATAAATTTCCAAGAATATTTAGTTTTTTTGATTTATTTTTAATATCAAAAAAATAATCAAATTTTTGTATTTTTGAAATTGATATTATTTCTTCTTGTTCATCTCTAAAAAAAAAATTACTATTTGATAAATAAATTGGTTTAGAAATATTATATTTTAAATGATTATAAAAATTTTTAATGTCTAAAAATTTTAAATCTAAATCTATCTTTTTAATTTGAATATCTTTAATTTCTCTTTCTTATGTAAATTTTTAGAAAAAATATTAATTTTTAAATATTTAGCACTTAAAACTTTTTCTTCGGGATCATTAATAAAATATATGTCACATTCTTCAATCAAAAAGTGTGGGGAAGGAAGCATCAGATATGTAACACTAGAAATATTCCTTAAGTCTAATTTAAAATCTTTGGATACTTTTTTTTGTATTTCCTTATCAAAACTTTCATAACTATAGAAAGCAGGTATGGAAAAATATAATAAAATTAAAAAAACCAGTATTATTGAGAGAATAATTGCTGCAAATGGATTATTCTTTCTAAAATTTAGAATGTAATCTGGAATCTTAAATTCTTGGGTTTTAGCTAAGTAATTTTTCATAGTTGCTGAAAGTAGGATTTACACTAAAAATAGTAAAATGTTAAATTTAGAATATTTAAAAAATCTTAATGAAAAACAAAAAGAAGCTGTTTTATCCCTTGATGGACCACTTTTAATAGTAGCTGGCGCAGGATCAGGAAAAACAAAAGTATTAATTTCAAGAATAGCTCATATAATTCAAAAAAAAAAAGCATATCCTAATCAGATTCTTGCTGTAACTTTTACAAATAAAGCTGCCAAAGAAATGCAGGATAGAATTGGGAAAATTCTAAAAAAAACAGCTATAGGTCTTCCTTGGCTTGGTACCTTTCATTCGGTCTGTGCAAAATTGTTAAGAAAACATGCAAGGGCTGTTAGTTTGAATTCAAACTTTACAATAATTGATCAAGACGACCAAGTTAAATTAATTAAAAATATATCTAAAGCAGAAAACATAGATACCAAAAAAATTTCTCCTAAATATATTCTTTCAATAATTGATCAATGGAAAAATAAAGGATGGTACCCTGAAGATGTGGTATTAAAAAAAAGAGAAATATTAGAAAAAGGTTTTTTGAGTATTTATAAAATTTATCAATCTAAATTGCTTGATCTAAATGCATGTGATTTTAGTGATTTAATATTACATTCAGTAAAAATTTTTGAAAAAAACCCAGATATCACTGAAATGTATTCTAAAAATTTTAAATATATATTGGTAGATGAATATCAAGATACAAATTTAATTCAAAGTAAATGGTTAAACTATTTAGCAAAATATAATCAAAATATTTGCTGCGTGGGTGATGATGATCAATCAATTTATAGTTGGAGAGGAGCCGAGATAAAAAATTTTTTAGAATTTGATAAAATATACTATAATACAAAAATAGTTAGACTAGAGAGAAATTATAGGTCTACTCAAAATATATTATCAGTTGCGTCTAAAATTATATCAAACAATGAAGCTAGAGTTGGTAAAAATCTTTATACCGAAGGTGAAGATGGAGATTTAGTTGCATTAAATTCTTTTAGAAATGGTAAGGATGAAGCCATTGGAGTTAGTGATGAAATTGAAAAGTTAAAAAAAAAATATTCTCTTAATAATATATCTATCTTAGTAAGAGCAATATTTCAAACAAGAGAGTTTGAAGAACGTTTTTTAAAAATTGGGATACCATATAGAATCATAGGTGGTACAAAATTTTATGAACGAGCTGAAATAAAAGATTGCATTGCTTATCTTAGAGTAGTTTATCAAAATAAAGATGACCTTTCTTTTGAAAGAATTATAAATATTCCAAAAAGATCTATAGGCGAAACAACTGTAAAACAGATTAATGAATTTGCAAAAAAAAATAGATTATCTTTGGAAAGATCTGCAATTTCATTAATTCAAGAAAATAAAATAAAACCAAAAACAAAATTAGGATTAAATAGTTTATTAAATTTACTAGAAAAATGGAGAAATGATTTATTTAATAAAAAAATAGGGCATATAAAATTAATTCAAATTATTTTAGATGAATCTGGCTATAGCCAAATGTTAAAAGATAAGAAAGACTTGGAAAATGAAAATAGATTAGAAAATATAAAAGAATTAATTAATGCAATGAAAGAGTATGATAATTTAGAAAGTTTTTTAGAACATGTTTCCTTAGCAACTTCTCTTGATCGTGATTGGGAAGACACAAAAGTTAATTTAATGACAATGCATGCATCAAAAGGACTAGAGTTTGATGTAGTGTTTTTACCGGGTTGGGAAGAAGGTTTGTTTCCTCATCAAAAATCAATTGAAGAAAAAGGGCAGAAAGGACTGGAAGAAGAAAGAAGATTGGCTTATGTTGGAATTACTAGGGCAAAAAAACAAGCAATTATATCATTTTCAATGAATAGATTTTATCAGGGCGATTGGATAGATAGTTTAGCATCTAGATTTATTGATGAATTGCCACATGAAAATTTGAAAAAAAATAATTATTTTGAGGAAGACAGCGAAGATGATTTTGAATTTAATCAAGATATAGATTTTGACAATGAAATAAAAAGCCCAGGATGGATAAGATATCAAAAAAAATTAAAAAGGTAGTTTTAAAATGATTAATTTATTGAAAAAATTAATGGATGAGAAAAATATTGATGGTTACATAATACCAAAAAATGATGAATTTTTTTCTGAATATTCTTTTCCTAATAGATTGAAGCTTATATCAAATTTTTCTGGTTCAGCCGGACTTGCAATAGTTTTAAAAGATAAAAATTTTTTATTTGTTGATGGTAGATATACATTGCAAGCAAGTATTGAATGTGGAAAAAATTTTAAAATTTTTGAAATACCTAAAATTAGACCATTTCATGTATTAAAAAAAATAAAAGATAAGCTTATATTAGGATTTGATCCTAAACTATTTACTGAATTAAGTTTAAGATCAAATTTTAGAGATACCTGCAATTTAATTCCAATTAATAATAATTTAATAGACGAAATATTTAATTTAAAAATTCGTAGTAAAACTAAAGAATTTTACTGTTTAAAAGAAGCCGAAGCTGGTGAAAAAATAACTTCAAAACTAAATAGATTGTCTAAAATACTTAAAATTAAAAAAATACAAAATATATTTATTAGTGCGCCTGAAAACTGTGCTTGGTTGTTAAATATAAGAGGTTTTGATAATCCAAATAGCCCTATTCCAAATTGTCAAATAATTATCAATAATAAAAATATATATTTTTTTTCAGATAATAAAAAAATTAGAAAAATTAAAAGTTCAATAAATTTTAATAAAATCAAATTTTACGAATTTAAAGAATTTGTAAAAGTAATAAATAATCTGAAAGGTAAAAATTTTTCTATTGATAAAAATAGCTGTTCTGTATTTAATAAAAGTATTATTTCATCAAAATTTAATATTTTAAATGAAATTGACCCTTGTTATGCATTGAAAGCAATAAAAAATAAAATAGAAATTAAGAATACAATTAATGCCCATATAGAAGATGGTGCTGCTTTAACAAAGTTTTTGTATTGGATTAAAAATAAAAAAAATATTAATTTAACAGAAATAAAGGCTGAAAAAAAATTAGAAAAATTTAGAAAACAAAATAAAAATTTTTTATACCCAAGTTTTAATACCATCGCAGGCGCAGGGCCAAATGGTGCAATAATTCATTACAGAGCAAATAAAAATTCAAATAGAAAAATTAATAAAAAAGATATTTTTTTGTGTGATTCGGGAGGTCAGTACAAGTATGGAACAACAGATGTTACAAGAACGATCTGCTTTTCAAGGCCAACTCCAAGAATAAAAAATATTTTTACCAGAGTTTTAAAAGGACATATCGCAGTTTTTAATACTAACCTAAATAAAATTAATACTGGAGAAAAAATAGATAAAAAAGCAAGATTTTTTCTAAAAAAAATTAATTTGGACTATGGTCATGGCACTGGTCATGGCGTTGGTTATTTTTTAAATGTTCATGAAGGTCCTCAATCTATTTCAAAATACAATAATATAAAAATTTTACCGGGTATGATTTTAAGCAACGAGCCTGGTTATTACGAAAACAAAAAATTTGGAATTAGAATAGAAAATTTAATTTATGTAAAAAAAAACAAAAGTAAGATATTTTTTAAAAATTTAACTTTAGCACCTATTGATCCTGATTTAATAAATTTTAAAATGTTAAGTGCTTCTGAAAAAAAATATTTATTTACGTACCATATGGATGTTTATTCTAAAATATCTAAATTTTTAAATTCTAATGAAAAAAATTGGCTACTTGGATTAATTTAAAAGTTTTTTCCATTCTGATTGGTTGATAACCTTTACACCCAATTCTTTAGCTTGCTTAACTTTTTTTACAGTAGGTTTTTCTCCAGCTACTAAATAATTTAATTTCTTACTTACATTACTTAAAATTTTTCCTGAGTTTTCCTCTATTAAAGATTTTGCCTCAGCTCTACTTATATTTAAAAGTTTACCAGTAAACATAAAAGTTTTGTTCATTAATTTACCTTTTGCATTTTGTTTAATGCTTTTAATATTTAAAATTGAAATAAGTTTTTTAACTACATTTAGGTTTGTTTTATCAGAAAAAAAACTTTTTAATGAATTTATCTGAGTTTCTCCGATGCCATCTAGGTTGCTAAGAGAATTAAAATTAAAACTTTTTGTTAAATAGATAAAATTTTTTACATTTAAAAAGTATTGAGATAAAAGTTTCGCATTTTCTTGTCCTATATGCCGTATTCCCAATGAAAATATAAATTTATCCAGTTCTATATTCTTTGATCTTTCAATTGATTTTTTTAAATTATCTGTAGATAATTCACCCCATCCTTCTAATGTTTCAATTTTTTTGTAATTTAAATTAAATATATCAAATGGTAACTTTATAAATTTTAATTCCCAAAATTTTTCAACAACTTTTTTTCCTAATCCTTCAATATTGAATGCTTCTTTTGAAACAAAGTGTTTAATTTTTTCTATAGCAATTTTTTCACATTTATATCCTTCGCTTGAACATCTTTTTACTGCATCATATTTTTTAGAAATTTTATTGAAATCTTTTATTACTTTGGAGCCACAAGAAGGACAATTTATTGGAAATGAAAACTTTTTTGAATCTATGGACCTTTTTTTCAAATCCACTAAAAGTACATGTGGGATTACATCTCCTGCTCTTTCAACCTTAACTGTATCTCCTATTCTTATATCTTTTCTAATTATTTCTTCCTCGTTATGGAGAGTGGCATTTGAAACAACAACACCTCCTATATTCACTGGTTTTATTTTAGCGACCGGCGTTAATGCTCCAGTTCTTCCTATTTGAATTTCTATATTTAATATTTTTGAAAATGAACTATCGGCTGAAAATTTATGTGCTATTGCCCATCTAGGTGCATTTGCAACAAAGCCCAACCTTTTTTGGAGATCTAAATTATTTATTTTATATACTAATCCGTCTACGTCGAAATCTAAATCATACCTTTTGCTTTCTAATTCTTTATGATTTTGAACCAAATTGTCAATACCACTAATAATTTTATTTAATCTATTAGTATTAAAACCCCAAATTTTTAGAAGTCGCAAAAAATCAGATTGTTTTTTAAAATTTATTTCACTATTAAATCCATAAGTATAAGCAATAAATTTTAGTGGGATTTTTTTTGTTTCATTTGGATTTTTTTGCCTAAGTGAGCCTGATGCTGCATTTCTTGGGTTTGCAAATCGATCTTTTATTTTTTCAAAATCTTCTTTTCCTATATAAACTTCTCCTCTTATATCAATATCTTTTGGAAAGTTTTTATCTTTAATTGTTTTTGGAATATCTTTAATTGTTCGTAAATTTTCAGTAATTATTTCACCTTCTATACCATCTCCTCTTGACAGCCCTAAAACAAAATTACTATTTTTATATGTTAATGATGCAGAAATTCCATCAATTTTTGGCTCAACACTATATTCTATATGATCATTATTTTTTAGATTTAAAAAATTTGCTATTTTTTTTTCATAATTTTTTAAATCTTCTGAGTCAAAAGCGTTAGATAATGAAAGCATCTTAACTCTATGTTTAGATTTAAGAAAATTCTTTGAAGGTTTTAGGCCTACTATTAAAGAGGGTGAATTTTTATTTTTTAAATAAGAATATTTATTCTCTAAATCAATTATATCTCTTTTTAATACATCGTATTCACTATCTGAAATTATTGGTCTACTCTTATCATAATATAAAATATTATGTCTTTTAATTTCTTCAGTTTTATTTTGATATTCTTTTTTAATCTTGCTTTTATTTTTCATTTCTCAACAAGGATTTAATTTTTTCTAAAGTAGATAATTTATTTTTATTTTTTTCTCTTTTTGAAACTTTTTTATAATCTTTGTTGAAAACCTTATATGATTGTCTATACCAATCACTGGATTGATAGTTATATCCAAGCAATTTGGCATATTTCTTGGATTCTTCGATCAAACCAAGTTTATAGTGAATTTCTACTAATCTATGAATTGCTTCTTCAACATAAATTGTTGTGTCATATTTTTCTACTATAATTTTAAATCTATTTATTGCAGGTATCCATTTTTCTCTCTCAATATAATATTTTGCTAGATATAATTCTTTTGATGCTAAAATTTCATTTATAAGTTCTAATTTGAATTCACAATCTTGAGCATAATCTGAATTAGGATATTTTTTAATAACATATGTGAAATATTTTTGAGCATCTAAAATTGCTCCTAAATCTTTTGTTTCGTCTGTAATTTGCTCATAATAACTCATCGCAAGCAAATAATATGCAAAATTTACACGGTCATTATTTGGATAAATTTTTATAAATCTTTGTAACTCATCAATTGCGTCTAAATAAAAGTTTCCATAATAGTATGAGTATGCTGACATCAAAGAAGATCTTGGTGCCCAAATTGATTGTGGATAAATTATTTCTGCTTCATTAAACTTTTTAGCAGCATCAAGAGGAAAGCCTCCCTCTAAGAATTCAAGTCCTTCTTTATAGGCATCAATCATTTGAAGATCTAAATCTTTTTCTTCTACTACGGAGACGGTTTCTTTATCATTACTTTTGCAAGCCACTATAGACAGTAGCGATACAATTAAAATAATTTTGACAATATAGTTCATTTTAAATTCTTAACAGAATTTAAAAAAAATTCTAATTATTATGCAATAGATTTCAATAGAGATTTATTTATATATGTATGTGGAAGAGACTTTTCTTTAATTTCAAATATATGATAATTATTTTTATCTGAAAAAACTTTTCTTAATAGCTGATTTGTTAAACTATGCCCTCCTTGCGAGCATTTTATAGATCCAATAATTTTGTATCCTGAAAGATATAGATCTCCAATACAATCTAAAATTTTATGATTTACAAATTCAAGATTGTTTCTTAAACCTTCTTTATTTAAAACTTTATTATCTTTAACAACAACCGCATTTTCCAAACTTCCTCCTTTGGCTAATCCTGCTTTTCTTAGTTTATCAACATCTTTATATAAACAAAATGTTCTAGAGTTGTAAATATTCGATAAATCGTTTTCATAGACATTTATTTTATTTTTCTGATTTCCAATTAAAGTATTTGGATATTTTATTTCAAATTCAATATCTAAACTTACATTAGATTTTCCAATAGAAATATATTTTGAATCTTCTTGAACACCTACTTCATTAATAATTTTTATTAGCTTAATTGGAACTTCACTAGTTTCGAAGCCGGCCTCTAAAAATCTTTCTATAAATATTTTTGCAGAACCATCCATTATTGGCACTTCTTGGGAATTAATTTCAATTAAAGCATTATCTATTCCCAATCCATACAGAGCGGCCATTAAATGCTCTATCGTTGAAACTGACACACCAGATTCATTTGAAATTGTTGTACATAGCGTTGCATTAGTTACGTTAAATACGTTCGGTAAAACAATATTATTGTTTTTTATATCTATTCTTCTAAAAATTATTCCTGTGTTTGTTCTGGCAGGATATACCGTTACAGAAACTTCTTTGCCAGTATGAAGGCCAATGCCCTCAAATTTAACTTTCTGTTTTAAAGTTTTTTGATTCAAAATAGACATGAACAATTAGTACAGGCCAATCAAATTCAAAAAAATACAACAAATGTTACAAGAAAATACAGAATTTAATTAAAAAAATAAAAGAATTTCTCAAAAAAACCTTTATTTTTTCGTTTTTTTGGTTGAAAATTTACTTCCTGAAATTTATTTTCTTTACTAAAATTAAATCCAGATTCACACACTAAAGTTGAATCTTCTTCTAGAAAACTAATTTCATTAAAAAAATCAAATTTTTCCTCTAAGTAGATTGAGTTTTTATTTAAAATTTTAGATCCTTCACCAGTAAAGATTAAAACAGAATCATCTTTTTTTTGAAAGAATGAGTTAAAATACTCATTTGCTAAATTTAATTTTATTATCTCATCAACTCTAGCATGAATAATTTGGTTGGGTAAATCAGATGATTTTAATTTGATATTTTCATCAGATTTATTTTCAAATATCGTATCAGATTTATTTAAGCTTTTTTTTAAATTTTCTGCTTCATCAAATTCTATTTTTAATAAAATAGAAATATCTTTTGAAATATGTTTTCCTCCAACTGGCAATATATTAAAAAATAAAAGTCTTTTATCTTCAAAAAAAGTAATAGTACTCTTGCTATATCCTATGTCTAAAAAAATTTTTTTTTTATAGTTTTCAAACATAAGGTTATGGTTTGCGGATCTAACATAGCTTGAACAAAAAAGGTTCTTAATAATTAAATGATTGTCATTAAAAACATCTTGTAATTTTTTGTAAATATTATTTGAAAAACAAATAAATTTTAGTTCAACAATTAATAAATTATAATTAAAATCTTTATCTGGAATTTCAAAATATTCAACATCATCAAAAGTAAATTTTTTCACTATCATGTGAATTATTTTTTTATTAGAATAATTATTTTGAACTAAATTTTTTCCTTCTTGTAATAAAGAATGAATATCTTTATTTGAGTATTGTTTATGATCAGATATCTTTTTTAGAGAAACATCAATTGAAAACATATCGTTTGTATCAATCATAAGATTGATATTTTTTATATGGCTATCTATCTTTTTTTCAGCAGTTTTAATTAAGTAATTTAAAGCTTCATTTGATCCAGAAATATCAAAATTTTTTTCGTTAAAATTTGAAATACAATCTTTTTCTGATGCATATACATTGCTTGAACTTTCTTTATCAAACACACCTATTCTGATTTTTGATGATCCAAAGTCAATTATAGTATTTAGACTTTTTTCATTCATTAGATAAAATTAACTGATTTGGTACTCTTAAATCAATTATATTATTATTGTAATTATTATTATTTAGAATTTTATTTGCGATAATAAGAGCTTGATATAGATTTTCTATTGGAAATTTAATTAAAATGTCATTTATTGTTTTTATATCAGT
>CACDXO010000017.1 GCA_902556825.1 uncultured Pelagibacteraceae bacterium | reverse complement strand
ATTTTGGTGGTAAATATTTTTTATTATAATTGTTTGATATAGCTCTTAGCAATCCTATATCTTGTATAGGCCATATATTTTCTCTATTAAAAGTGAAAAGTAATATCATTTCAGCTGACCATCTTCCAATTTGTCTTAAAGAAGAAAGATAAACTATAGCATCTTCGTCGTTCATTTTTTTAATTAAATTAGGATTAAATGATTTATTAGAAAATTTGATTGAAAGTTCTTTTATGCCTTTAGCCTTTTGTCTGCTTAAACCACATCTTTTAAGTTTTTGAATATTAATTTTTTTTACAATTTTTGGATTTATTTTTCCATTACAAGTATTTTTAAATTTTGTAAATACTGAATTTGCAGCAGCAACACTTATTTGCTGACCAATTATACTTTTGCATAAAGAAAAAAAAATATCTTTTCTTGTGGTTAAAGTTTTATCTCTATACTTGTATATTAAGTCTTTCATTACTTTGTCTTTTTTAGACAAATATTTTCTTGCTTTATTCCAATATTTCGGTGGCTTAGTCATGCCTCGGAATTGTAACCTCTTTTTTTAGTGTAATCTCTCTTCTAAAAATAATTATAGAAGATGTTATGACAAGGAAAGCTCCAATCAAAGTTTTTATTGAAGGCACCTCATTCCAAATAAAATATCCAAAAATTATAGCAAAAACTAAAGCTAAATATTTTAGAGGAGTTACTAATGAAACTTCTGAAAACTTATATGATTGACTCAGCCATAAATTTGCAGCTCCACCTAATATTCCAATTGACATCAATAACATAAGATCTTTTATATCAGGCATAATCCACCCATAAGGAATTGTAAAAAAACTTGCTAAAGTTATAGTTGCAGAAAAATACAGTGAAATTAACCAGACTGGTTCTGAGGTTGATAATTGTCTTATAGTAATAGCCACATAGGACATGCCTAAACAAAATATTACTGGATAAACAAAATAAATATTTAGTGAAGTGAACCCTGGCTCTGTTATGATAATTATTCCAATAAAACCAACCACTACTGCTAACCATCTAAACAATCCAACTTTTTCACTAAGTAAAAAAATTGATAAAATAGTTGTAAAAATTGGAGCAGCAAATGAAATGCTAACTACTGTTGCTAAAGGTAAATTTCTTAATGCAGTAAATATTGCCAAAAGTGCAATTAAACCAAAAATACATCTAGTAAAATGTAAACCTGGTCTTTTTGTATAATAAAAATTTTTAATTCTTTCTCTTGGCATAATTAAAAAATAAAGCAACACTCCAAAAAAACCCCTAAAAAATATTACTTGTCCTAAAGGATATGAATCCGACCATTTTACAACTAAATCCATTAAAGAAAATGCACAAACAGACATAAACATGTACAAAAAGCCTAATTGATTTTTGGAAAGCATAATAATAACTTTAGTTTAATTAAAACAATAATCAATGGAAATAGCTGTATTAGCACTAGGATGTTTTTGGGGACCAGAAATTAAATTTGATAAACTGGAAGGAGTTACAAAAACAGAGGTCGGTTACTGTGGGGGAAATAGTGATACAACAACTTATGAGAAAGTTTGTTCAGGAAACACTAATCATGCAGAAGTTGTAAAATTAGAATTTGATCCTAAAAAAATTTCATACGAAAACATTTTACAATATTTTTTTGAAATTCACGATCCTACAACTTTAAATGCTCAGGGTCCTGATATTGGCAGTCAATATAGAAGTGAAATATTCTATTTAAATGAATATCAAATGAAAATTGCTGAAAATATTATTGAAGAAAATAATAAAAAATTGTCTGGCAAAGTTGTAACAAAATTATCGAAAATAAAAAATTATTGTAGAGCTGAAGATTATCATCAAAAATATTTAGAAAAATAATTTAATAATGTCTCTTGTAAGTACAGATTGGGTTGAAAAAAATATTAGTAACATAAAATTAATTGATTGCTCATGGCATATGCCAAATGAAAAAAGAGATGGATACAAGGAATATTTAAAGGCACATATAGAAAATGCATTATTTTTTGATTTAGACAAAAACTCAGATCAAATGATTAATTTACCCCATATGCTTACAAGCGTTAGTAATTGGGAAAAATAAAATAGTAATTTATGATAATTCTGATGTAATAAGTTCATGCAGATGTTGGTATAATTTTATATACTTTGGTCATAATGATAAGCTAGTACATGTTTTAAATGGTGGACTAAAAAAATGGAAATCTGAAAACAAACCAACAACAGATATAATTTTAAAAGTTAATCCAACTAAATACGTTGCATCAGAAAGAAAAAATTTAGTTAAAAGTATAAATCAAATTAATGAAAATATTAATAATCAAAAATTTAAAGTTATTGATGCAAGAAGCAAAGAAAGGTTTGAGGGTAAAGTTGAAGAGCCAAGAAAAGGCATAAGAAGTGGATCAATTCCAAAATCTATGTGTATACCTTTTAGAAATTTAATTAATGATGACAATACATTTAAAAACAAAAATGAAATTTTAGATGTATTTAAAAATACTTTAGGAGATGAAATAACAACAAATATTGTATTTTCCTGTGGTTCTGGAGTAACTGCTGCTGTTTTGGCACTTGCATATTCTTTAATAAATAATAAATATATGCCAACCATTTACGATGGTTCTTGGTCAGAATACGGGAAAATTAAAATATGAAAAGATCAACAAAAGTAATTTCTATAATAATTGTCTTCTTTTTAATTATTGCTTCAGTAATTGTTGCAAGAACTATGATTGGAAAACATTTTCAAAAAAAATTTGGTAAAAGACCTCCTCCAGGAATTATAGTAACTCAAGTAGTAAAAAAAGAATTTTCAGAAAAAATTGAAACATTTGGAACTGCGGTATCAAATAAAACAAAATCTTTTAGAATAAAAAAAGAAGATTTAATTGGAGATTTAAATCTTAATAATTATGTAAAAAAAGGAGATACAATTGTTAAGTTAAAAAGTGGAAGTATTATAGCACCCTTTAATGGTGTTTTAGGATATACCGGTTTAACTGAAGATATATTTGTTTCCGATAGTACATTTATTATAACTTTAGATGATAATTCAGTTATCTATTCTGATATTAAAATTCCTGAAAATTATTCTTCTGTTATTAAAAAAGGTCTGCCTATAGAAGTAAAAGTTTCTAGCTATAAAAATAAAATTTTTGTTGGAAAAGTTGATTTTATATCTAGTAGAATAAATGCTGAAACCAGAAGTTTATTAACAAGAGTTAAAATCCCTAATACAAATTTAGAATTAATATCAGGATCTTTACTTGAGGTGAGCGTAAAGTTTAATTTAAGATATTCTCTTAGTATACCAGATACTAGTGTATTGATGGAAGGTGAAAAAGCTTACGTCTATAAAGTATCAAAAGATAATATTGCAAATAAAACTGAAATAAAAATTGGTACAAGACAAGAAGGTAACATTGAAGTTTTATCTGGATTAAATATTGGAGATATAATCATTGCTGAGGGATTAAAAAAAGTTTACCCAAGAAGTAAAATCAAACCTATTGAAAAGGGCTCAAAAAATAGTGAGTCTGATTGGAAGAAAAAAACTTAATTAAATGTTCATAACAGAATTAAGCATTAGAAGACCTGTTGTTTCATGGGTGATGTCTTTAATTTTAATTGTATTTGGACTTTTTGTTTTTTGGAAATTACCAGTAAGAGAACTTCCATCTGGTCTTCAGCCTCCGGTAGTACAGGTTCAAGTTGATTATGCGTCTGCTTCTGCCCCTATAATTGATCAAGAAGTAACACAAGTGTTAGAAGATGTGATTGGTGGTGCAGAAGGAATTAAAAATATTGATTCTAAATCTTCAAATGGAAGAAGCACAATAAAAGTTGAATTCGATACAAGTATTGATTTAGATAATGCAGCTAATGATATAAGAGAAAGAGTTGCAAGAGTTGTTGATAACTTGCCATCAGAATCGGATCCACCACAAATACTTAAGCAAGCAGCAGGTTTTACCACAACAATGTGGTTAGCACTTTCATCTTCCACTTGGAGTGATTTAGAACTTGGTGATTATGCTGAAAGATATTTAGTAGATACATTTTCGAGTGTAAAAAATGTAGGTAGAATTTTAGTTGGTGGGCTTAGAGAGTTAAGTATTAGAGTATGGGTAGATCCTATTAAATTAGCAGCAAATGATTTAACTGTTCAGGAAGTTGAAAGAGCTCTGCGTGGTGAAAATATTAGACTGCCTGCGGGTACTCTTGAGGCAAATAATATCGATTTAACCTTAAACCTAGATAAATCCTATAATAGCATAGAATCAATCAAACAACTTCCAATTAAAAAAACTAATAAAAAAGTCGTGGTATTATCTGATGTTGCAAATATAGAGTTTGGTCCAGTTTCAGAAAAAACTTTATTTAAAGCACAAAGAAAAGATCAATTAAATTTAAAGACAGTTGGTATAGGAATTTATGCTAGAAGCGGAGCATCAACTGTAGAACTTTCTAAAGAAATTAAGAAAAAAATAGAAGAAGTAAATAAAGCTTTGCCTGAAGGGCTAGAGCTAGAAGTAGCATTTAATAGAGCCACTTATATTGGAGCGGCAATTAATGAGGTATACAAAACTCTTATAATTGCTTTTGTTTTAGTTGTAGTAATTATTTATTTATTTTTAGGAAATTTAAAAGCTGTAATCGTTCCAGCAATAGCTTTGCCGGTTAGTTTAATAGCTTCGTTTCTTGGGATTTATATATTTGGACTATCAATAAATATTTTTGTCCTTTTAAGTTTTATATTGGCGATTGGTATAATTACTGATGATTCTGTAATTATGACAGATGCTATTTACAGAAGAATAGAGAGTGGGGAAAATCCTCTTGTTGCAGCATATAAAGGATCTAAACAAATTACATTTGCAATAATCGCCACTACATTAATTCTTATCGCTGTCTTCTTGCCACTAATATTTATTGAAGGTATTTCTGGAACTCTATTTAGAGAAACTGCAATAGCTCTGTCATTTTCTATTGTTGTTTCGTCCTTTGTCGCATTAACTTTATCTCCAATGCTTGCGAGTAAATTTCTAAATAAAAAAAATAGTAAAAATTTTATTATAAGAAAGTTTGAAAGAATTTTCTTAAGTTTTTCAAAATTTTATCAAGAAACATTAGAGCTCTTAGTCAAAAAGACTAAAACAATTTCTTTTTTTATTATACTTATAATTTTAGCTTCTATTCTATTATTTAATTTTTCAAAAAAAGAATTATTACCAATGGAAGACAGAGGAGCTTATCTAGTCATTGGTTTTACTGATGAAGGAAGTTCTTTTGAGTACACGCAAGAAAAAGCTCAAGTTATTGAAAAAAGACTCATTCCGTTATTACAAGCTGAGGATAGTCCATATTCAAGATTTATTATGAGAGTGCCTGGTTTTGGAAGCTCTGCCACTTCATACAACAGTTTTATAATTATTGCTTTGCTAGATCATTGGAAAAATAGGAAACAAGATTCTCAAACAGTCATGAGGCAAGCTATTGGTAAAATTGTTACAGTGCCTCAGGCTGTAGCTTTTCCAATATCCCCTCAATCAATAAGAGTTTCGAGCTATAACAAACCTGTGCAAATGGTTATTTATGGAAGTACTTATGAAGAATTAGAAAGTATTCAAAATGAAGTAATTGGAAAATTAAGAAGAAATAGAAATTTGTCAAGAATAGAATCAGACTATTCTAGAAATAAACCTGAAGTAAAACTTATAATTAATAAAAATAAAGCAAAAGATTTGGGTGTTTCCACTGAAACAGTTGGTAAAAGTTTAGAAACACTTTATGGAGGTAAAAGAGTTACAACATTTAATAAATTAGGAAAAGAATATCCAATAATATTACAGCAATATTTATCAGATAGAAGAAATAAGGAAGGAATATCAAAAATTTTTGTAAGATCAGATACGACAGGAAAACTAATATCGCTAACCAACCTAGTAAATTTTGAAGAAGAAGGAACAGCGAAAGAATTGTCTAGATATAACAGACAAAGAGCAGTAACTATTTCAGCTAATATTTCAGAAAATTATACACTTTCAGAAGCAATTAAATTTTTAGAAAATATAATGGCAGAAGTTTCTCCTAAAAGTCAAATTACTTGGAAAGGTAAATCAGAAGAAATTAAAGAAACTAGTAACGAACTTTTTATCATATTTGCCTTGGCATTATTAACGGCATATCTGGTTATGGCAGCAACATTTAATTCATTTATCCATCCATTTATAATTATTCTCACTGTTCCATTAGCAATTTTTGGTGGTTTGGTTTTTATTTTATTTCTGAATAGTTCAATAAATATCTTCTCACAAATTGCATTGGTTATACTTATTGGTATATCCACTAAAAACAGTATTTTAATAGTCGATTATGCAAATCAAATTAGAACAACTGGAAAAAATATTGAAACAGCAGTTAAAGAAGCTTGTAGTATAAGGTTCAGGCCAATTATCATGACATCTCTAAGCACTATGATTGCAATGATGCCTTTAGTAATTGGAAATATTGGTCCTGGAGCTGGTGAAGGCTCTAGATTAGCAGTTGGCTCTACAATTTTGGGAGGAATGATAATTTCTACATTCTTTACACTTTATGTAACTCCAACAATGTATTTATCTTTAGCAAAAAATACAAAAAGAATAGATGCAATAGATATAGAATTAAAGAAAGAACTTCGCTAAAAAATTATATATTTATTTGTACTCAATGTTTTCTGACACTCAGAAAGTTGATTTTTATATTTTGAAGATTGTTTCTGAACTTTTTTTGCAAGTAGAATAATTTTGTTGTTACTTTTGTAATTTTTATAATTTCCCCAACCTTCATGATAAGCAATATATTGTCTAAAAACATCTTTTTTTGATATTTTTAATATTTGTGAACTTTTATTTGTATACCATCCAATAAAGTCAACACTATCTTTAAATCTTGCTCTTGTAGCCAAAGGCTTATTGTTTTCTTTTTTGTATTGTTCCCAAGTACCTTTAACTGCTTGGGAGTAACCAAATGAACTAGATGGTCTTTTATATGGAATTACTTTAAATAATTTTAATCTTTGTGGTTTTGCTAACCAATCAAAATCTGACTCCATTTTTATAAATGCTAATTGTAAATAAACAGGTGTTCCCCATTTTTTTTCTGTTTTTTTAACATGCTTATACCAAAAATATTTTTCTGAAAATATCGAACAGCTATTAGCAGTATTTTTAGGAATAGAAGAACAGGCCGAAGTGAATAAAAATAAAATAACGAAAAAACTATTTAAAATCTGCTTTCGCTTTTTCATTAAGCTCATCCATTTTTTTTCTTATATCTTCGTCCGATATATTATTATTTTTTAAATCTTCTTTTATTTTTCTAAAAACATCCTCATCGCCAGCTTCTGCAAAATCTGCTTTTATTACAGATTGTATATATTCTTTTTCTTTGCCTTCATCATAACCAAGAATTTTAGAAGCCCACTCTCCTATATATTTATTTCTTCTTGCACTTACTTTAAATTGAAGTTCTTGGTCGTGTGCAAATTTTTTTTCAAAGCTCTTTTCTCTTTCATCAAATGAACTCATTTTTTTCTCCAAAAATTAAATAAAATTAATATTAAAACAGATATTAAAACTCCAACTATATTACCAAACAAGTCTGAAAATTGAAATGATCTGTTTGGTATATACAAATGTAATAATTCAAGAATTATAGAAATAAAAATTAAATATAAAATAATTCTTTTTAAACTCTTAAAATAGCTTAGTAAACCTAGCGAAGATAATAAAAGAAAAGCAATAAGATGGTTTGATGAAACTGCAAAATCTGGGAGTATTTGGGGTTGTTTTGAAATATCTTTATAAATTAAAAAACCCAATAAACTTCCTGGATAAATATATAAAAATACAAATATAATGTTTAAAATATGAAATATTATTTTTGTCATTTATCAATTTATCTTATAATTAAATTTAAACTATGAGTCATTTAATTTTAGTAAGACACGGTCAGAGTGAGTGGAATTTAGAAAAAAAATTCACTGGATGGGTAGATGTTGAGCTCACACCAAATGGAAAATTAGAAGCTTGTAAATCTGGTGAGCTTATAAAAGAACTTAATTTAAATTTAGATTATTTTTTTTGTTCTTATCAAAAAAGAGCAATAGAAACTTTAAACTTAATTTTAAATACTTTAAGAATAAAAAATGATGATGTGATCAAAGCCTGGGAACTTAATGAAAGGCACTATGGTGCTTTAACTGGTCTTAATAAAGATGAAATGAAAAAAACTTTAGGAGAAGAGAAAGTTTTAAAATTTAGAAGATCTTGGGATATTAGACCAGAACCACTAAATAAAAATAATCCTTATCATCCTATTAATATTGAAATTTATAAAAATATACCAAAAGATAAAATTCCAGACACTGAGTCTTTGAAAGATACTTATGAAAGAGTAATTCCTTATTTTAAAAAAAATATCTTAGATAAACTAAATAAAAATATAATTATTGCAGCTCATGGAAATTCGATCAGAGCTTTATGCAAAAATTTATTTAATATAGATAATGAAAAAATTACAAAACTAGAAATTCCAACAGGAAATCCTTTATTAATTAAATTTGATAATAATAAAAAAGTTAAAGAGGCTTTGTATTTAGATAAAAAAAGAGCTAATGATTTAATTATTTTTAACTAATTTATTATATATCTCCAAATCAGTTAAATGAACAAAATGCTCTTTACTTTCAAATCCATACAAAATTTTATTTTTTATTGCATTATCCCAAATCTTAGTAACTGAAAATGGCATAACTTTTTCATTCTTAAATAAACTTTTATTAATAATTTGCAGACCTGTATATATAAAATTGTTTTCTTTATTTTTTAATAGTCTCTCATCACTTAATGAAAAATCACCTCTCATTCTTTTATCAAAGCTATTTTCTTTATTAACAACCATTAATAAATTTTTTACTTTTTTATCAAAGTAGTAATTCATCATATTTGATGTTGTTACTAAATAATTATCGCTCCACAAGGTATCTGGATTTAAAACAATAAAATCATTTTCATCTGATGTATTTATTAGATTTAAAATACCACCACCTGTATCTAAAATTATATTTCCATCATTAAAAATTTCAATATTTGAATTTGATTTGAAGTTTAAAATAAAATTTTGAATTTGGTCATGAAGATAAAATGTATTAATTTTTATATTTTTTATATCTAATTTTTCTAAAAAATTTATTGTATTTTCTAATAAAGTTATTTCATTAATTTTGATTAAAGGTTTTGGAATTTTCAAAGTTACTGGACTTAAACGTTTTCCATAACCAGCACATAAAATTAATGCAGTATTAATTTTCATATTTATTTCTTTTTTTTGGGGGAAAATATTTATCTAAAATAGTTTTTAGTTCTATAAATTTTTTATTTTTTTCAGTTCTTTGCTCAATTAACTTCCATGCATAAGGTATAAATTTTAAATAATTATGCTTTTTATCTCTAATTGATAATCTGGTAAAAATTCCAATTATTTTTAAATTTCTTAATACCGATAAAATTTCAAAATCATTTTTAAAATTCTCAATATGCATATTTTTATTTGTTTTAATATATTCTTCAAAAATACCTTGTTTCAATCTTTTGCTTGTTTTGAGTCTCACATCATCTATTAATGAAGCAAGGTCATAGGCTAAATTTCCAAAGACAGCGTCTTGGTTATCTATTAGACACAATTTTTTATTTTTAATCATTAAATTTGAAACGTGAAAATCTCTATGAACAAATGTCTGATTACTAAATTCTATTTCATAAAACTGAAACTATAAATATTTTTAATAATTTAAATTTTGATATTTCTCAAAGTTTATTTAT
>CACDXO010000016.1 GCA_902556825.1 uncultured Pelagibacteraceae bacterium | reverse complement strand
ATAAAGTTTTAATAACTGAACTACCAAATACCTTATCTACAAGTGATCTCACATTTGACAAAAAACACTTAAAATCTAGTAAAATTAAACTTAAATCTTATAGTCAAATTTGTTCATAAAATGTATATTTATTAAGTTAATTTAAATAAAAAATTATGAAAAAATTTTTTTTAATATCGTTATTAATACTTTTTTCTGGCTTTACTAGCATCTCATATGCTGCAGGTTCGGGAACAATAAATTTTGACTCATCAACTTATGATGGTGAGTATAAAAAAAGTGGAGGAATTACTAAAGCTCATGGCGTAGGTATAGTAACTTTTACTGATGGCTCAATATATGAAGGAAAATTAAAAAGCAACAGAATTCATGGTAAAGGAAAATATACAGACTCAAATGGAAATGTTTTTGAAGGCAAATGGTATAAAGGAAAATTAAAATCTAAATTAGATAAGAAAACTAGACAAATTATTATATTGAATCTTGATACGGGCGTGCAATTCAATTTTCAAATAAAGGGTACAGGAAAAGTAAAAACAAAATGGTTTGATGCAAAGAAAACTTCATCAGGCACCTATGAGCTAACTGCTAAAGGTAAGAGAGATATGGAAAAAGCAATTAAAGCATCAGAAGTGGAAAGAGGTGGTTCTGATGGTGGTGGTAGTGGTGGTGGTTGTGGTTAAAAAAAATTTTTCTTAAAAAAAATAAAAGTTAACAAAATAAATAGAGTATTAAATCTTTATACCTGATCCTTTTAAAAAAGCAGCATTTTCATCTAATTGCCATCTTGGCTTTGCAGGAAAATCTAAATCATTAAATTGATTTTGTTTGAATTTTTCTAAACCAGCAAATGCAATCATTGCAGCATTATCCCCACATAAGTTAATAGGTGGAAATATTGCTTCAAAGTTTTCTTCCTTACAAAGTTTTATTAAAATTTCTCTTATTTTTTTGTTTGCCGCAACTCCGCCAGCCACAACAAAGATTTTATTTTTATTGTTATTAATATTATTAAATTCTTGAAAAGCAACTTTACTTTTTTTATATAATATTTCTTCCATTGTTTTTTGGAAAGAGGCTGCAAGATCGTATTTATCTTTTTCATTTTTTATATTTTTTGTAATTCTAAGAATAGCCGTTTTAAGTCCCGCAAATGATAAATTGCACCCACCTTTATTAATTATAGGTTTTGGTAAATTAAATCTTGTTGGGTCACCTTTTTTTGCTAAGATTTCAATTTGTGGACCTCCTGGAAATTCGATACCAAGTAATTTTGCAGTTTTATCAAATGCTTCTCCCGCAGCATCATCAATAGTTGTTCCAAGTCTTTTATATTTTCCTAGACCTTCAACACATAAAAATTGGCTGTGTCCTCCAGATATTAACAATAAAAGATATGGGTAATTTATTTTTGAATTTAATTTGGGACTTAAAGCATGTCCTTCCAAATGATTAATAGCGATGAATGGTTTTTTTAATGATGCTGCAATTGCTTTACCAAAATTTAATCCAACAGATAAACAAACTATTAAACCAGGACCTGCAGTTGTTGCAACTGCATCCACTTCATTCAAATTAACTCCACTTTCGTCTAATGCTTTTTTAGCAATTAAATCAATTTTTTCTATATGGGCTCTGGCAGCAAGTTCAGGGACCACTCCTCCAAATTCTTTATGAATATCTACTTGACTTGAAATTATATTAGATAAAATTTCTGGCTCACCTTCCTTATTTTCTCTAATTAAAGCTACTGCAGTTTCGTCACAACTAGACTCTATTCCAAGAATTACTGGTTTTTTTGACATAAATTAGTTTTTATTAATTTAAAATTCTAAATATAAAGATGGAGTATAAATTAATTTAATGAAAAGCAAAAAAATTATTATTGGATCAAGAGGTAGCAAATTAGCTTTAATATATGCTGAAAAAGCAAAAGAAAAAATTTTAAAAGTATCCAAAGAATTAAATATTGAGAGTGTTGAAATAAAAAAAATTACTACAGCAGGAGATTTAAATCAAAAAGATAGACTTTCTGAAATAGGAGGCAAGGGACTTTTTTCAAAAAAAATAGAAATAGAATTATTAGAAAATAAAATTGATATTGCTGTGCATGCTTTAAAGGATATGCCATCAGATGAAACAGAGGGATTAATAACAAATTGTTTTTTAGAAAGAAATGATCCTAGAGAAGTATTAATTTCTAAAAATAAAATAAAATTTAAAGATTTGAATCAAAACTCAATAATAGGAACTTCTTCTTATAGAAGAGAATTTCAGTTAAAAAATAAAAGAAGTGATTTAAATTATAAATTAATTAGAGGCAATGTTGACACTAGGATATACAAATTAAATCAAAATTTATATGATGCAGTAATATTGTCTTATGCTGGCATTAATTCTTTAAATTTAGACGAACACATTTCTGAAATTTTTTCTATTGATGAAATTATTCCAAGTGCTGGACAAGGAGTTATAGCATTACAATGCAAAAATGATGATGACTTTATAAAAAATGTTTTAAAAAAAATAAATGATGAAAAAACTTTTAAAAGTGCTCAAGCTGAAAGAAATGTTCTTAAAGTTTTAGAAGGAGACTGTGAAACGGCAGTTGGTGCAATATCAGTTATAAATAATGAAAATATAACACTAGAAGGAGAACTTTTTTCTTTAGATGGAAAAGAAAGATTTTATTGTAAGTCTTCCAAAGATATAAAACATGCGGCAGAACTAGGAATAGAAATTGGTGAAAATTTAAAAAGTCAATCCATGGGGAGTTATAAAAAATAGTATGCATATTTTGTTAACAAGACCTCTGGAAGATAGTGAGGAGTTAATACTAAAATTTAGAGACCTTGGTCATAAGGTTTCACATATGCCAGTTATTCAAATTGAAAAAGTTGAATATGAAAAAATAAATTTTTTAGATTACAAAGCAATAATTTTTACAAGTGCTAACGCATTAAAATTCTTAGACACAATTTTAAATCACTTTTTCTTTCAGTTTGGGAAAGAGGAATTCTAGGTGTAGATATTCTTGAAATATTAATTGGTGTTGGAATATTTTTTTTATTTTTAATATTTAGAGGAATCATCAGTAAAGTTATTATTAAAAGATTAGAAAATATAGCAAAGAAAACAACAAATAAATTTGATGACTCTTTTGTTTCTGCAATGGAAGGACCAGCTAGATTTTTGCCAATAGTTATTGGTTTTTTTATTGCAAGTTATTACATGTCTTTCTCTGAAGAGAGTAGAGAAATTGTAGATACAATTAATAGAACTTTAATAACCATTTTTATTTTTTGGGTTATGCATCAAATTATAGAACCAGTTTCTTATGTATTAAGCGGTTTAAATAAAATTTTAACAAGAGAACTTATTGGTTGGATTATTAAGTCATTAAAAGTATTAATTTTTATTTTAGGTATAGCTGCAGTTCTTGAATTATGGGGTATAAAAATTGGACCAATTATTGCAGGTTTAGGTTTATTTGGTGTTGCTGTTGCATTGGGTGCACAAGATTTATTTAAAAATTTAATTTCAGGAATATTAGTTTTAGTTGAAAAAAGATTTAAAATTGGAGATTGGATTTTAGTCGAAGGAATAATTGAAGGAATTGTAGAAAAAATAGGATTTAGATCAACTGTTATAAGAAAATTTGATAAATCAATTGCAATAATACCAAATTTTCAATTTGCAGAAAATGCTGTGATAAATGTAAGCCAAACAACCAATTGGATTATTAGTTGGACAATTAATTTACAATACGATTCAACAGTTGACCAACTCAAAACAATTAGAAATGAAATTGAAGATTATATAAAAAAAAGTGAAGACTATAAACCTGAGCTTGGATATGCAGTTAGGGTTGATAAGTTTGCAGACAGCTCAATTGATATGTATATACGTTGTTTTACCAAAACAGATGATTGGGATGAGTGGCTAGCTGTTAAAGAAAGATTGGCAATTCAAACTAAACAAATTGTTGAAAAAAATGATGCTTCATTTGCCTTTCCAAGCCAGTCAATTTATGTAGAAAAAAAATGATTGCTATATTTTATTTAGTACTTCAAATTTTAAAAATTTATACTTACGTTGTTATTGCAAATGTAGTTATAAGTTGGTTGATAGCTTTTAACATTTTAAATACATCAAACAGATTTGTTTATTCAATATTAGAGTTTACATATCGTTTAACAGAACCTTTTTTAAATAGAATTAGAAGATTTTTGCCAAATTTAGGTGCTTTTGATATTTCACCAATTATACTTCTTTTATTGATCTGGTTTATAGAAATGTGTATGAAGCTTTACGTGGCACCAATAATATTTAACTAATCGATGATTTTAATAGACGGAAAAAAAATAGCAGCAGAATTAAGAGAAGAGTTAAAGAAAGAAGTTTTTGAATTAAAATCCAAATATAATAAAGTTCCTGGATTAACTGTAATTTTGATCGGAGAAGATGCCCCAAGTCAAATTTATGTCAGGAATAAAGAAAAGTCAGCGAATGAGGTAGGTTTAAAATCAGAAGTAATTAAATATCCAGATTCAATTGAGGAAAAAGCGGTTTTAAATAAAATTGAAGAACTTAATAAAGATGAAAGTGTATCTGGTATTTTAGTACAACTACCTTTGCCAAAACACATAGATAAGCAAAAGGTTATTGAAACAATTTTACCAAGCAAAGATGTTGATGGATTTCATCCCATGAATGTTGGAAACCTATCCTCAGGTTATGAAAGTTCAATTCCGTGTACACCACTTGGGTGTTATTTGATGATAAAAAAAATTGAACCAAATTTAAGTGGGAAAAAAGCAGTTGTTGTTGGAAGATCAAATTTAAATGGAAAGCCGATGACGCAACTTTTATTAAAAGAAAATTGCACTGTAACAATTACTCATTCAAAAACAAAAGATTTAAAAGGTGAGTGCTTAAAAGGCGATATAATAGTTGCTGCAGTTGGAATACCTGAGCTTGTAAAAGGAGATTGGGTTAAAAAAGACGCAATAGTTATTGATGTTGGAATAAATAAAACAGAAGATGGAATAGTGGGTGATGTCGCATTTGATGAAGTTTCAAAAGTTGCAAAAGCTTTAACACCTGTTCCTGGTGGTGTTGGCCCAATGACAATCGCATGTCTTCTTAAAAATACCATCGAGTGCTTCAAAAGATCTAATTAATTTTTAAATTAAATAACCTATAACTTTCTCATGAAGTTATTTTTTATTTTGGGAAACCAACTATTTCCAATTCAACATTTAAATAGTTTTAAAGATGACCATATTTTTTTTATGGCTGAAGATTATCAATTATGCACTTATGAAAAACATCATAAATTTAAAATTTTATTATTTTTATCAGCAATGAGATCCCACGCAGATTACTTGAAAAAAAATAAATTTAAAGTTGAATATACTAAAATTGATTCAAAAGATTTCAAAAAAGATTATTTGGAAAAAGTTAAAAAAATCATTAAGTCAAAAAAAATTAAAGAAATTACAAGTTTTGAAATTGAAGACAAGTTTTTCGAAAAAAAGCTACTAAATTTTTTTAAAAAAAATGATCTAATATGGAATAAAATTAAATCACCGATGTTTTTAAATTCTAGAGAGGAATTTAATGATTATTTATCAAAAAATAAAAGACCTTTCATGGCAACTTTTTACAAAGGAACAAGACAAAAATTAAATATTTTAATGAAGAAAGATGGAAATCCCGAAGGGGGAAAATGGAGTTTTGATGAAGATAATAGAAAGAAACTTCCAAAAAATATAAAAGTTCCAAAGTTTCCAAATATAACAGAAACAAAACATACAAAGCATTTGAAACCTATTATTGAAAAAATGTTCAAGGATCATCTAGGTAATACCAAAAATTTTTGGTTTGCAACCGAGTACAATGATGTTGTTAAACTTTTAAATTTTTTCATAAAAGAAAAATCAAATTTATTTGGCGATTATGAGGACGCAGTTCATCAAGAAAATAACATTCTATTTCATAGTGCATTAAGTCCATATATTAATTTGGGTCTTATAACTCCTGAATTTATAATTTCTAAAATTTTAGAATTTCATAAAAAAAATAAAATTAGACTAAATTCTCTAGAGGGATATGTAAGGCAGGTTATTGGTTGGAGAGAGTTCATGAGAGGAGTTTATCAAAAATATAGTGAAGAAATGGAGACAAGAAATTTTTTTAAACAAAATAGAAGGATGAAAAATTCATGGTATGAAGGCACAACAGGTTTACCCCCTTTAGATTATGCAATTAAGAATGCATTACACCATGGCTGGTCACATCATATTGAAAGATTAATGATACTTTCAAATATAATGAACCTATGCGAGTTAAAACCCAAAGTTGTTTATAAATGGTTTATGGAAATGTTTGTAGACTCATCTGATTGGGTGATGGTACCAAATGTTTATGGGATGGGTTTATTTAGTGATGGAGGAATTTTTGCAACAAAACCATATATATGTGGATCAAGTTATTTTATGAAAATGATGGATTTTAAAAAAGGTGATTGGTGTAACACTATGGATGGATTGTACTGGAGATTTATAAATAGAAATAGATCCTTCTTTTTAAAAAATCCTAGACTTTCAATGATGGTAAGAATTTTTGATAAAATGAAACTTGATAGAAAAAAATTAATATTATCAGAAGCAGAAAAATTCATAAATAAAAATACATATGGCAATTAAAGTTTTTTTTAATAATTCTTGCAGCGTTTGCAGACTAGAGATAAATCATTACAAAAAAATTGCTGATAGTAATTTAGAATGGGTTGACATTACAAATAATGAAGAAGCTTTAAAATTGACATCAAAATCACAAGAAGAACTTTTAAGAAGACTTCATGTTATCGAAGATGGAAAGGTGATAGGGGGAGCTAAAGCTTTTGTGATCATTTGGTCAAAGATTCCAAAATATAATTTTTTAGCAAAAGTACTTTCAATAAAACCTCTTTTTTTTCTTTTTCACTATGTTTATGAATTCGTTGCATACTTTTTATTTTTAAAAAATAAAAATCAACTCAAATGAAAAAGCAAAATTTACCCTCTAAAATCTGTCTAGTTTGCAAAAAATCATTTGTTTGGAGAAAAAAATGGAAATTAAATTGGGATCGAGTAAAATACTGCTCTAAAAGGTGCTCTTCTAAATAAATTCCTGAATTATCTTTGGTATATAATTTTTAAAATTGAAAAAACCTTTATTGCAATATTTCCAAGAATACTGGTCAATTTTTCTGTATAAAAAAGAAACATTTTTAAGATTATTTGAATTGATGTAGTCGAGATTTTCTCCGACAGATGGATATAAAGCCAATAAACTTTCTTTTATTTTTTTTAAATCTTTAATATTAATCATTTTACAATTTAATGATTTATTTTTTAAATCTTCAATTTGATTATTTACAAGAGACCTTTTAAAGTTGAGAACTTTTTCGTTTAATTTTATTTGTCTAGTTTCATTTTCATTAAAAACAAAATAAATATTTTTAAACGATTTATAGTTAAAGTTAGATTTTTCGAAAGACATATTATTTTCAAATATTAATAGATGCTGATTTTCAGATAAATTTGCATTTAGAAAATCATTATTCAAAATCGTATAATTTCTATCATCTATTATCGGAACTGGGTTTTCATTAAGTTTAATATTGTCAAATCTATTATTAGTGAACTTTTTTATATTCCACTCCGAAGCAACATAATTTTTACCTTTTGTTTGAACTCCCGCAACCCATCTCCAGCCCAAAGTATTAGATGCACAGTCTCCATCAAAAAGATATTTCATGAAAAATTCAGCACCTAATTGCCAAGGTAAACCAAGAGTAAAAATCCAAATACTTGCAAACCACATTCTTGCATGATTATGAAGATAGTTATGATTTTTGAGCTCATTTACCCAATAATTAAAGCATTCAATATTTGTTTTACCATTAATCGCATCTAAATAGTTTTGATTATCTTTAAAATTTTCTTTTATTTTTTTTAAATCTGCTAAATAATCGGACCAAACATTTGGTCTTAATTCTAACCACCCCTTCCAATAAATTCTCCATAAAACTTCTTGAATAAATTTTTCATTTTTTATGAATGAATATTTTTTTAAGGATTTATCGATTACTTCTTTTTCACTAATTATTCCATGAGATATATAAGGTGATAAACAGGAAATATTTGATCTATCATCAGGTCCAAAATCAAAATTTCTTAATTTCGAATAATTTATAAGATTTTTTTCAATGAAATTCTCTAATTTTTCAATAGCAAAAGCTCTAGATGGCTTAAAATTCATAAAATTTTAATTTATATTTAGTTTTTTTTTTATGTTTTGAAATACGGCCCCTTACTCTTTTTCTCCAAATAACATAACTTTTTTTTTTTAAATTTTTTCTCATTATGGAAATAACTTCTTTTTCCATAAGACCTGTTTTTTTTTTGATTTCTTCAAAAGAAATTTTGTCAGACCAAGCCATACCAATGACTTCATCTACATTATATTTCATAAATTTAATTTTTTATCTTATAAGTAAATAGCCAATCAGAACTAACCAAAAAAACAAATAATAATAATAAATATATTTTCTAGTAAACTTTGAAGCAATAGGTGTTTTACTATTTTTTTTCATTATATAGAGGACCTTCCTCCATCTACACCGATTATTTGTCCTGTTATCCAGGAGCTTTCTTCTGTAAGTAAAAACTTAGCCATTGCAGCAGCATCTTTTCCTTCACCAATTCTTTTCATAGGATGAGCTTTTGCAATACCTTCAGCCATAATAGTATTCTTTAACAATGGTTGAGAAATTTTTGAATTTGTTAAACTTGGAGCTATACAATTTACTCTAATATTTGGAGCAAACTCTGCTGCAAGTGAAATTGCCAATCCTTCGATAGCGGCCTTAGTTGATGCAATAATTGAATGGTTAGCGAAGCCTCTTTGTGCAGCAACCGTAGAAAATAATATTATTGATCCTTTATTATTTTTTAAACTATCTTGATACGCTTTAATAATCTCAACTGCCGAGTAAAGATTTAACTTCATACATTTTTGAAAGTCATTTTCCTTGACCATTTTAAATGGCTTCAAATCTATTGAGCCGACACAATAAGCAATTCCTTTTACTTCAGAAATTTCAGATTTTACATTATCAATAAAATTGTCTTCCAAAACATCAGCTACAGTGTATGTGCACTTTAATTTTTCTGATAAAGATTTAAGTTCTTCCTCATTTCTTGAAACGAGATGAAAGTCATGTTTTGAGTTATATAATTTATTTGCCAAATTAGAGCCAATAGAGCCAGTTGCTCCAAAAATTAAATACTTAGCACTCATATTATTTTATTAAGATTTTTTTTTTGATTTAAGTCCAAGTTTATCACTATGCCTTAATCTTAAAATTACTATAGCTGAAGCAATAAGAACTATAGCTACAGCTTCATAAACTAGTCCAGATGGATCCATTTCTTTACCTTGTAATATTATAAATCTCGATAAAGCTGTTATTGCAATAAGCAAGGGTAAAGTAATACTTATTGATTGTTGATCCCAAAAAACTCTAACCATTGCCATTACCTCCAAATAAAGAAACATTAATAGTAAATCAGCTAAAGTAACTGTTTGATTTAAAAACATTTTTTTAATTTCAATTCCAACAGCAATAACTGTACTAATTAGAATTATAGTTAATAAAATAAACTGAAGATTTTTGGTTATATTTTTCATTATTTAGAAATTATGATTATTTGAAATTTTATTTCCATTCTTTGTATTTTATGTCGCACCTTAAGAATTTAACAATGATTACTGAGCATGCGACAAAAAATGAATGTAAAAAATTTTGAAAAAAATAGAAATCATTATAGTTAGCATTCACACTATGTTTAAAGTTATAATTATATATGAATTATTCTTTTTTTTCTTTTGGAATTTAATTTATTGGGGAGCAGATCTAAAAGACTTTGCTCAAAACGAGTCTTTAGCTTTCATTTACTATATTTTAACATCAATGGCTTTGGGCTGGGTAATAATTCATGTAATAAGATTTTCATTCGGAGAAATACCAGATCCTCGTGAAGTTGCAAAAAAAAAATAAGTAATATTTTATTTTAAATGTTTTTTATGGAAATTAATAAATCTTTCTACATTTGATTTATTAAATGTTTTGTTTTCTTCAAATGAAACCTTTTTCATTGAATAAGCGCTGCTTTTAGTTTGTCTAGATATAATTGTAATATTGCCTTTGTATAGTTTGAGTTTAACGGATCCATTAACTTTATTTCTTTTTAGATCGACAATTTTTTGAAGTTTAAATCTCGCTTTAGAATACCAATAACCATTGTAAATGAGTTCTGCATATTTAGGCATTATTTCATCTTTTTTATGCATAGTTTCTTTATCTAATGTTACAGATTCAATTGCTCTATGCGCATTGATTAATAAAGTTCCGCCGGGAGTTTCATAAACACCTCTTGATTTTATTCCAATAAATCTATTTTCAACAAGATCAACTCTTCCAATTCCATTTTTACCAGCTAATTGGTTGAGTCTTTCTAAAAGTTTTGAAGGAGATAATTTTTTACCATTCACAGTTACTGGGTCTCCATTTTTAAATCCTATAGTTACAAAAGAAGGCTTATTAGGTGCTTTTTCTGGAGAAGTTGTTCTTTGAAAAATAAATTCAGGTGCTGAATTTTTTGGATTTTCCAAAGCTTTTCCTTCAGTTGATGTATGAAATAAATTATCATCTACCGAAAAAGGTGGAGCACCTTTTTTATCTTTTGGAATTGGAATTCCATATTTTTTTGCATAATTAATTAGGTCAGTTCTGGATTTCAGTTTCCAAATTCTCCAAGGAGCTATTATTTTTATTTTTGGTCCAAAGTAGTGGTAACCAAGTTCAAATCTTACTTGATCATTCCCTTTACCTGTTGATCCATGTGATACCGCATAAGCTTTAAATTTTTTTGCAATTCTTATTTGATCTTTAGCAATTAATGGTCTTGC
>CACDXO010000015.1 GCA_902556825.1 uncultured Pelagibacteraceae bacterium | reverse complement strand
CTATTTCATCATTTGTATTTTTTGGATTGATTGGAATTACAAACGGTCTATGTAATGTCCTTGGATCATCAACTTGGGCAGAGATATATGGAGTTAAATACATAGGTTCTATTAAAGCTCTTACTACTGCTTTAATGGTATTTGCAACAGCCTTTGGAACAGCTATATTTGGCATCTTAATAGACAAAGGTTTTTCAATAGAACAGATTTCCTTAGTTTCTGCAGCGTATATTTCTGTTTCAATAATTTCTTTGTTCTTTATTAGAAAAAATTTAAATCCTATAAAAATCACTTGATTTTAAAGTTTACCAAGTATAAATAGCTCGCATGGCAAGAGTAACAGTAGAAGATTGTATTGATAAAGTAGATAGTCCCTATGAGTTAGTATTGGTTGCAAAAGAAAGAGCAACTCAACTTAATTCAGGATTAGAACCAACTTTAGAAAGAGATAACGATAAAAATACCGTTATATCACTAAGAGAGATAGCAGTAGAAAATGTTAAAGTCGAAGATTTGGTTGAAAGCGCAGTTTACAAACTTCGTAAAAATGTTGAACAAGTAGACGATACATCAGAGGAAGACGAAATAGTGGGTGACGATTTTGAAAACCTTTACAAAGGTGAAATATCAAAAAGTGGAGTTCCAATATTACCATCAAAAAGAGCAAGAAAAGTTCCGGAAAAAATTCAAGTATCCAAGGAAGACCTTGCTGAATTAACAAATTCACCAGACGAACAGTCAATTGAAAGCAAACCTTCAGAGGAGTCAATAGAATCACAAGATGAAGATGTTTCTTTAGATAACCTTAAAGATGAAGAAATAACTAGCGAAGAACAAAAAGATTCAGAGACTACAAATAGTTAATTATATAATATAACAATCTTATATTATGAATAGAAAAGTATCAGTCGCACCAATGATGGATTGCACAGATCGTCATGAAAGATATTTTTTACGCTTAATTAGTAAAAATGTTCTTTTGTATACTGAGATGATTGTTTCAGAAGCAATCGATAGAGGTGACAAAAAAAAACTTTTATCATTCAACATAAATGAAAAACCTTTAGCGCTCCAAGTAGGAGGTTCGTCTCCAAAACTTTTAGCTAATGCAGCAAAACTTGGAGAAGAATTTGGTTATGATGAAATTAATTTAAATCTTGGTTGTCCAAGTAAAAAGGTTCAAAAAAATAAATTTGGTGCTTGCTTAATGAAAGAACCAGATCTTGTGGCTGATTGTTTAAGTAAAATGCAATCTTCAACCAAACTTCCTGTAACAATTAAAACTAGAATTGGTTATGACGATCAAGAAGATTATGAAAATTTATATAAATTTATAGATAAATTGAAAAATGCTGGAGTCAAAACATTTATTATACATGCAAGAAAAGCTATGCTAGGAAAATTCACACCTAAACAAAATCTTAATATTCCTCCATTAAAATATGATGTTGTTTATAATTTAAAAAAAGATTTTAAAAACGAGGAAATAATCATAAATGGAGGCATTACCTCTACTGATCAGATTAAAAATCACCTAAATAAAGTTGATGGAGTTATGATTGGTAGATCGGTTTATCATTCTCCATATTTTTTATCTGAAATCGAAAAAGAAATTTTTAAAAATAATAATACTCCATCTAGACAAGAAGTTATTGAAAATCTTATTCCTTATGTAAAAGAAGAGACAAAAAAAGGAACAAGATTAAATCAAATAATGAGGCATACTTTAGGTTTGTTTCATGGCCAAACAGGTTCTAATTTTTGGAAAAGATATTTAAGTGAAAATTTATGTGTAAGAGATGCTGATGTAAAAAAAATAGACCATATAATGGACAAAGTTAAATTAGCTCCTCAAGCACGTCTAGCAGGTCAAATTGATTAGTTCAATTCTATCAAATGAATATTCATTTTTCATTTTTTTAATGGTCCTAACAGCTTTCCCCGTAGGCTTTTTTGCTGGCTTGTTCGGAATTGGTGGAGGATTAATAACAGTTCCTTTTCTATTTTTTATATTCGAAACTTTAAATGTAGACAAATCTTACATAATGCACTTAGCGGTTGGCACTTCTTTTTCTATAATTGTTCCAACATCTTTATCTTCTGTCTTAACCCACAAAAAAAACAATTATGTAGATTTAAATATAATTAAAACATATATAATTTTTGTAATAATAGGAGTTTTAGTAGGTACAGTGTTTGCTGCATTAATGCAGACTAAAGCATTAGTTTTATTCTTTTCATTAGTAGTTTATTTTTTAGGAACTTATCTATTACTAAGCTCTGATAAAACCATTAATTCTAAGAAAAAATTTAATCTTTTTTCGAGAATAATAACTGGTTTTGGATCAGGCTTTGTTTCTGCTTCAATGGGAATTGGTGGAGCGGTAATGAATGTTCCTGTTTTAAGGTATTTTGGCTATCCAATAAAAAAAGCTATTGGCAGTGCTGCTGCAATAGGGTTAATTATTGCAATAGTTGGAGCTCTAGGCTTTTTAATATCAGGTTCCTTTTTAGATGCTAATTTGCCTCTAAGCATTGGTTTTATAAATATACCTGCTTTTTTAATATTTATTCCTATTACTACTTTTATGGCAAGAGTTGGAGCAAACACTATACACAAAGTAGACAAAACAAAAGTTCAGGCCTTTTTTGGATTATTTTTGTTTGTTGTTGGGACTATATTTATTTATAGGTTTTTAAGTTTATAAAAAAAAAGAGGCGGTTTCAGTCTCCCTCTACCGCCCCTTAGGTTGCTTCTATTTGATTCTCTTTTAAAACTTAAACAATTAATACGTGTAAATAATAATTATACAGAGCAAGCTAGCTCTATTTTTCATACCCAATCAATTTATACTTGCATAAAATACTTTTTTTTATTGCAATTAATCCATCTTCATATTGAATTAAATTAATTACAAATGGAGGGAATATGAAACTATTAAACAAATTATTAATAATATTTTTTGCATTCTTATTAAATTCAAATTTTGCGATGTCAGCTGAAAAATGGGATATGGCTCTTGCTTATGGAGCTGGAAATTTTCATTCTGCAAACGCTACTGAATTTGCTAAAAATGTTACAGAAAAAAGTGGTGGTAAACTAACTATTGTTGCTCACCCAGGTGGATCATTATACAAAGGTGGCGAAATTTTTAGAGCTGTTAGGACTGGCCAAGCTCAAATTGGAGAAAGGTTTATGTCGGCTCTTGGAAAAGAAGATCCTTTATTAGAAGTTGATTCACAGCCATTTTTAGCTACTAGCTATGATGATGCTATGAAACTTTATCAGGCTTCAAAACAAGAAATTGTAAAAGGACTTGATGCCAAAGGACTTGTATTCTTATATGCTGTTCCATGGCCAGCCCAAGGCTTGTATAGCAAAAAAGAAATTAATAGCATTGCTGATCTTAAGGGTTTAAAATTTAGAGCTTACAACTCGGCAACAATAAGAATAGCTGAACTTACAGGAATGGCTCCAACGAAAATTGAAGCAGCTGAAATTAGTCAAGCTTTTTCAACTGGAGCTGTAGAAAGTATGATTACATCACCAACAACTGGTAAAAATAGCAAAATTTGGGAAAATGGAGTTGGATATTTTTATGATATTGCAGCTTGGTTTCCAAAAAATATGGTGATCGTTAATAAAGATGCTTGGAATAAATTAGATTCTGCAACTCAAAAACTTATAATGTCTGAAGCAGCAGTAGCTGAAAAAAAAGGCTGGGAATTGTCTAAAAAAGGTAATGTAGCTGACAAAAAAGCTCTTGCAGATGCAGGCATGAAAGTTGGTAAAGTTAATTCAGCTTTAGAAAAACATTTTCAAAAAGTTGGAGCAACTATGGCTGATGAGTGGAAGGCAAAAGCTGGATCTAGAGGTGCTAGTGTCCTTGCCGCATACAAATAAAATTAATATAATTAAAAAGGCCGTTAACTAAACGGCCTTTTTATATGTCTAAACTAAACGATAATCTAAAAAGTATTTATAAATATTCAGGATACATAGCTGCTTTTTTTTTAATTTTGGTAGCATTTTTTATTTTAATTGGAATAGCTTCAAGAATTTTTGGTTTCTATATTAGAGGTTTAGCAGAGTATTCAGGATACTGTATGGCTGCATCTTCATTTTTTGCTTTAGCATATACTTTTGTTGAAGGAGGTCATATACGAATTACGCTTTTCTTAGAAAAATTAGAAGGTAATAAAAAAAAATATTTAGAAACTTGGTGTTTAATGATTGCCAGTTTTTTTTCAGGATATTTATCGTTCTATTTTATTAAAATGCTTATAATATCTTACAAATTTCAAGAAAGAAGCGAAGGAGCTGATGAAATATTAGTTTGGATACCCCAAACTAGTGTTGCGATTGGTTCAACAGTTTTTTTTATATGTGTTCTTCATCAATTTATTTTAAAAATTTTAAATAAATATAATGCCTGAAATTTTATTAACAATTTTTTTTATTACTGTTTTATTATTTTTTTTAGGTAGTGGAATTTGGGTTGCAATAAGCATGATTGGTGTATCCACAATAGGAATGATACTTTTTACATCTAGACCTGTTGGTGATGCGATGGCTACAACAATATGGGGAACAGCATCCTCTTGGACTTTGACAGCATTACCTCTTTTTGTATGGATGGGAGAAATTCTTTTTAGAACAAAATTATCTGAAAATTTATTTAAAGGTTTATCACCTTGGATGCAAAAGCTTCCAGGTGGATTAATTCATGTTAACGTAGTTGGGTGTGCTCTTTTTGCAGCAATTTCAGGATCATCAGCTGCCACTGTTGCAACAGTTGGAAAAATGTCTATTCCAGAACTTAGAAAAAGAAAATACCCAGAAAAAATATTACTTGGAAGTCTAGCGGGATCAGGAACTTTAGGATTATTGATACCGCCTTCAATTATTTTAATTATTTATGGTGTGACCGTGCAAGAGTCTATTGCAAAATTATTTATAGCAGGAATTTTTCCTGGAATAATGATCGCTTTGATTTTTATGTCATATGTAATCATTTGGTCACTAACAAATCATAAAATTATGCCAAAAGTATATGAAACATCTTCTTTTTTAGATAAAATTAAAAAATCAAAACAATTGTTACCTGTGATCCTATTAATATTAGGTGTAATTGGTTCAATATATACTGGCGTTGCAACAGCTACCGAAGCTGCCTCCTTAGGTGTAGTTGGTGCACTTACTTTATCTTACTTTCAAAAAAGTTTGAATTTAAAAACTTTTAAAGAATCTTTATTAGGAGCAACAAAAACTTCTTGTATGATTGCATTTATTTTAGCAGGCTCAACATTTTTATCTCTAGCGATGGGCTTTACAGGTCTTCCAAGAAATTTAGCGATTTGGATACAAGAAATGAGCCTATCTCCATATGCATTAATTTTTGTTTTAACTATATTCTATATTATTTTGGGAATGTTTTTAGATGGAATATCAGCTGTTGTTTTAACAATGGCAATTATAGAGCCAATGATTAGACAAGCTGGATTCGATATGATTTGGTTTGGTATTTTCCTAGTTGTAGTTGTTGAAATGGCGCAAATTACTCCACCTGTAGGTTTTAATCTATTTGTACTTCAAGGCATGGCTGGCAAAGACATGGGATATATTGCAAAAAGTGCATTTCCTCTTTTTCTATTAATGATATTAGCTGTAATAATTATAATAATATTTCCTGAAATTGCCCTATGGCTTCCTAATCAAATGATTCAAAAAATATAATTTTTGATCATTTGAACCCATAATTAAATCTTTTGATCGTATTCACCAATTTTACCAGTTTTTTGGAGTAATTCATCAATGAATTCAAAGATCTTTTTCTTTCTTTCTTCTGAAGTAGGGCTTTCAGTGACAACAACTAGAGAAGGTTTATTTGATGAAGCCCTAATTAAACCCCAAGAACCATCATTAAAAGAAAATCTAACACCATTTACTGTTAATACTTCAGTAATTTCCTGACCATCAACTTTAGTTTTATTATTTTTAATTTCTTTAACTTGATTTACCAACTCATCAACTACTTGGTATTTTTCTTCATCCTTACAGAAAGGAGCCATAGTGGGAGATTGATATGTATTAGGTAATTCTTTTATTATTTCACTTATTTTTTTATTTTGGTTATCAAGTAAATGACAAACTTGGATTGCTGAATTAATTCCATCATCATATCCATAACCCAACGGCTTATTAAAAAAAAAATGTCCACTTTTTTCAAATCCAGCTAAGGCCTTTTCGTTATTTACTTTTCTTTTGATATGCGAATGTCCTGTTTTCCAGTAAATAGTTTTGCAATCATTTTCTAAAAGAATTTTATCATTTGAGTAAAGCCCAGTTGACTTAACATCAACCACGAATTTAGATCCCTTGTGCTTAGGTGATAAGTTTCTTGCTATAATTAATCCTATTTTGTCTGAAAATATTTCATTACCTTCATTATCAATAACACCACATCTATCTCCATCTCCATCAAAACCAAAGCCAATATCAGCATTATTTTCTTTTACAGTTTTACTTATAGCATGCAGCATTTCCATATCTTCAGGGTTTGGATTGTATTTAGGAAAACTCCAATCTAATTTACAGTCAAGCTCAATTACTTCACAACCTATACCCCTTAAAATATCTGGAGCAAATATTCCCGCTGTTCCATTTCCACACGCAACAACAGCTTTTATTTTTTTGTTTATTTTATTTTTGCTTATTAAATCATTCTTATAAACTTCTTGAAAATTACTTATTTGTTTTTCACTCCCTTTTCCTTCAGTAAATTTTTGATTTAATGTTATATACTTTAACTCTTTCATTTCTTCTGGTGCATGAGTTAAACCTTTTTTGATTCCCATTTTAACTCCTGTCCAACCATTTTCATTATGGCTGGCGGTTACCATCGCTACAGCATCTGAATTCAAATTAAATTGTGCGAAATAAACCATTGGTGATAAAGACAATCCAATGTCCTCAACAAAACATCCTGTTGAAATTAATCCTTTTTTTAAAGCTAATTTAATTTCTTCACTGTAGGATCTATAATCGTGACCAACTATTATTCTAGGGTTATTTTTTTTTGTATGATTTATAACTTGAGTTCCTAAACCTTTTCCAAGATTTTCAATACCTTGAAGATTTATGTTTTTATCATACAACCATCTGGCGTCGTATTCTCTAAAACCATAAGGATCAATTTTTGCTGAATTTTCCATGTTAATATATGTACATTTTTTTTATTTTTTTATTGATATTTATTTATTATGTTCTATATATGTTCTATTGATTTCTAATTTATATAGTATATTAAAGAAATCTACATACAACATCTAGTTGTTTTACTAAAAAACTGATAAAATAAGGGAGTTAAATGAACAAAGTTTTGTCTCAAGCAATCAAGAAAGCTGTCTCTGAATTTTCTCCACAAACTCAAGAAAACCACTTAGATAAAAGACCCGACTTATTTTCTTTAAATAATGAAACAGAACTATTTCAAAATTCAAAAGGCATAACAATCAAAATTGATCGAACCAAAGATGAAAACTTAACATCATTTGGAAAAGCAACTTTAAGCGACAGATATTTAGGTTTTAACGAATCCTTTCAAGATTTATTTGCAAGAGTAGCAAGCCATTATGCAGATGATAATTTACACGCTCAAAGATTATATAATTACATTAGCAATCTTTGGTTTATGCCTGCAACACCTGTACTTTCAAATGGTGGAACCAAAAGAGGTTTGCCTATTTCATGTTTTTTAAACGAAGCAAACGATAGTCTTCATGGAATTTTAGATCTTTGGAGTGAAAATGTTTGGTTGGCTGCTAAAGGTGGTGGTATTGGAAGTTATTGGGGAAACCTAAGATCTATTGGAGAAAAAATAGGTAGAGTAGGAAAAACTTCAGGAATAATTCCTTTTATTAAAGTAATGGATTCTTTAACGATGGCAATTAGTCAGGGATCACTTAGAAGAGGTTCTGCTGCATGTTATCTTCCAATTGATCATCCAGAAATAGAAGAGTTTATTGAAATGAGAAGACCAACTGGAGGAGATCCAAATAGAAAATCGTTAAATCTTCATCACGGCGTTCTTGTAAGTGATGCTTTCATGAGAGCGGTTGAGCTTGATGAGCAGTGGGCACTAAAAAGTCCTAAAGATGGAGTGGTTCAATCAACTGTTTCCGCTAGAAATTTATGGATAAGATTGTTAACAGCAAGAATAGAAACAGGAGAGCCTTATATAATTTATATTGATACAGTAAATAGACTTATTCCTCAACACCATAAGCTTGCTGGGTTAACAGTCAAGACATCTAATTTGTGCAGTGAAATTACTTTGCCAACAGGAGTTGATAAAGATGGAAGAGACAGAACAGCTGTATGTTGTTTATCTTCTTTAAATATAGAAAAATATGAAGAATGGAAAGATGACAAAAACTTTATAGGTGATGTAATGAGATTTTTAGATAATGTTTTAACAGACTTTATTGAAAGAGCACCTGAGGAATTTAGTGATGCAACATATTCAGCTATGAAAGAAAGAAGTGTAGGTTTAGGCGTTATGGGTCTTCATTCATTCTTTCAAAAAAAGATGATCCCACTCGAATCTGTTATGAGCAAAGTTTGGAATAAAAAGATTTTTGAACATATTCAAAAAAATGTAGATAAAGCTTCTAAAGATTTAGCAGAGGAAAGAGGAGCGTGCCCCGATGCTGCAGATTATGGAATTAAAGAAAGATTTTCAAACAAAACAGCAATAGCTCCTACAGCTTCGATATCAATTATTTGTGGAGGAACTTCACCGGGTGTTGAACCAATTGCAGCTAATAGTTTTACACACAAAACACTTTCAGGATCTTTTAATGTTAGAAATAGGTATCTGGAAAAAATATTAGAAAAACACAATAAAAATGATGATGAGACATGGTCTGGTATTACAACTAATCAAGGGTCTGTATCTCATTTAGATTTTTTAACGCAGCAAGAAAAAGATGTCTTCAAAACAGCCTTTGAATTAGATCAAAAATGGATTGTTGAACTAGGTGCCGATAGAACGCCTCATATATCTCAAGCACAATCTATCAATATATTTGTTCCTGCAGATATTCATAAAAAAGAGCTACATCAAATTCACTTTCAAGCATGGAAAAAAGGCCTTAAGAGCCTTTATTATTGTAGATCTAAATCAATCCAGAGAGCTGAAAATGTCAATGATGCAAAATTAACCGATGTTACAGCTAATGTTTATAAATCTAAAAATCAACAAAATGAAGAACAAGAATATGAGGAATGTTTATCATGTCAGTAATAAAAAATGTTAAAAAAAAATTAATCACTCCAAAAAAAATGGGTCTGTTAGTAGAGAATCCAGTGTACAAACCATTTAGATATCCGTGGTGCTATGATGCTTGGTTAACTCAACAAAGAATTCACTGGTTACCTGAAGAAGTACCTTTAGGAGATGATGTAAGAGATTGGCAAAAAAATTTATCCCCAGCGGAAAAAAATTTATTAACTCAGATTTTTAGATTTTTTACCCAAGCTGACGTTGAAGTTAACAACTGCTATTTAAGACATTACACAACAGTTTTTAAACCAACTGAAGTTTTAATGATGATGACAGCATTTGCGTCAATGGAGACAGTGCACATTGCAGCTTATTCTCATTTACTTGATACAATCGGAATGCCCGAATCTGAATATTCAGCATTTATGAAATATAAAGAAATGAAAGACAAATATGATTATATGCAAGACTTTAATGTTAATTCAAAAGAAGATATTGCAAAAACTATGGCAGTATTTAGTGCGTTCACCGAAGGACTGCAATTATTTGCAAGTTTTGCAATCTTGCTTAATTTTCCGAGGTTTAATAAAATGAAAGGAATGGGCCAAATAGTTACTTGGTCAGTAAGAGATGAAACTTTGCATTGTAATTCAATGATTAGATTGTTCAAAGAATTTATAAAAGAAAATCCAGAAATTTGGACACCAGAACTAAAAAAAGAACTTTATGAAGCTTGCAGAACTATAATTCATCATGAAGATGCTTTTATAGATTTAGCTTTTGAATTGGGACCAATGGAAGGATTAACTGCAAAAGAAGTTAAAGATTATATTAGATTTATTGGAAATAGAAGACTTACTCAATTAGGCTTAGAACCAATATATGAAATTGACAAAAACCCTTTAACTTGGCTTGATACTATGCTGAATGCAGTTGAGCATATGAATTTCTTTGAAGGAAGAGCAACAGAATATTCAAAAGCATCAACACAAGGGAACTGGACGGAGGCATTTTCATAAAGCCTTTAGGTTATGAGAAAAATAATTTTACTTTTATTTTTACTTATATTCCTAAATCAGTGCAACACAGTCACTGGATCTGTTGAAGGAACTGCTCTTGGGGTTATAAAAGACGTTAAAACTACTTATCATTACTCAACTTGTATATTCACAAAAGTACAATGCGGAGATTTAGATTTAGATTAAATTTATCTTTGATTTAAAAGCATAACTTTTCTATGCTTTGCTCCACTATATTTAGAAAGCGGTCTAATTAATTTATTAGCTGCATGCTGTTCCATAATATGTGCAGACCAACCAGTAATTCTAGATATTACAAAAATAGGCGTGAAGAAATCTGTATCAAATCCCATTAAATGGTAAGTAGGTCCAGTAGGGTAATCAACATTCGGGTGAATATTTTTTCTCTCAATCATGACATTTTTAACAATGTCATAAATTTTAATAAATTTTTTATCTTTTTTAATTGATGCAACTTTTTTAAAGTATTTCTCCATTGTTGGAACTCTTGAATCGCCTCTTTTGTAAACTCTATGCCCAAAACCCATTACGACATCCTTATTTTTAAGTGCTTTATTAATCCATTTTAGAGCATTTTCAGGTTTTTTAATTTTATTCATCATATGCATCACCTCTTCATTTGCTCCACCATGTAATGGACCTTTTAAACTTGCTATAGCTCCAGTTATTGCCCCATGAATATCAGACAAACTGCTAGTTATAGTTCTTGCAGTAAAAGTTGAAACATTAAAACTATGTTCTGCATATAGAATTAAAGATACATCAAAGGCCTTAACAATTTCTTTAGTAGGAACTTTTCCAAAACACATATAAAAAAAGTTTTCAGAGAAAGATAAATTTTTTTTTGGTACTATCATTTTTTTACCTTTTCTAGCTCTAAAAAAGGCAGCTAAAGCAATTGGAGTTTTCGAAAATATTCTTATAGCTTTTCTCATGTTAGCTTTTGGAGAATTATCTTTGGTTTCCTTATCTTCTAATGCCATTAAGCTTACTGCAGTTCTTACTACATCCATTGGATGGGCTTTTTTCGGCATTTTTTTAATATCACTTAAAATTTCTTTTGAAAGCTTTCGATCAGATCTTTCTTCTTTAATAAAACTTTTTAATTGTTTTTTATTAGGGAGTTCTCCGTTTAAAACAAGATAGGCAACCTCTTCAAAATTACATTTTGCACAAAGATCCTGAACTGCGTAGCCTCTGTATGTAAGAGAATTTATGTCAGGCATTACTTGAGAAACAGTGGTTTCATCAACAACTATACCTAATAAACCTTTTTTAATTTCATCACTCATTATTCATGATCCTCTGTACTAAAATTGTAAATTTTTTCATCAAGTGAGTTATATTTTTCATACTCAACTAAATCATACAATCTTTTCCTGGTCTGCATTTTATCAATAATATTATTTTGATGTCCATCATCAAAAATAGCACGTAGGCCATCTTCCACACTTT
>CACDXO010000014.1 GCA_902556825.1 uncultured Pelagibacteraceae bacterium | reverse complement strand
AGGCTGAGCCTTCTAAAAAAAATAAAATTATTATTCTTGGTGGTGGGCCAAACAGAATAGGCCAAGGAATTGAGTTTGATTACTGTTGTTGCCAAGCAAGTTACTCTTTAAAAGAAGCTGGATTTGAAACAATAATGATCAACTGTAATCCAGAAACTGTTTCAACTGATTATGATACAAGTGACAGATTATATTTTGAGCCTTTGATTGAAGAATATGTTCACAACATAATTTTAAAAGAAAAATCAAAAGGAAATTTAATAGGTATAATTGCTCAATTTGGTGGACAAACTCCTATTAAATTAGCAAAATTTCTTCATGATAATTCTTTGCCAATTATTGGTACTCAATATTCATCGATTGATTTAGCTGAGGATAGAGACAGATTTAGAAAACTTTTAATTAAATTAAAATTAAAACAAGCAGATAGTGGAATTGCAAAAACATACGATGAGGCCATAAAAATAGCATCTGAAATTGGCTTACCTCTTGTTGTGCGACCTTCTTATGTATTAGGAGGTAGAGCCATGGAAATAGTTCATGAAAAAAACCAACTAAAAGATTTTGTTCAAGAAGCATTTAAAGCTGCAGAAAATAATCCAATTTTAATTGATAGGTTTATTAATAATGCAATGGAAGTTGATGTTGATGCAATATCAGATGGTAAGGATGTTTTTGTTGCTGGGGTTATGCAGCATATCGAAGAGGCTGGAATTCATTCTGGAGATTCAGCGTGTTGTATGCCTCCGATAGCTATTAAGAAAGAATTAATTGATGAAATTAATAATCAAACTAAAAAATTAGCATTAGCATTAAAAGTTAAAGGTTTTATGAACGTCCAGTTCGCTATTAAAAATGATGAAATTTATATTATTGAAGTTAATCCAAGAGCCAGCAGAACTGTTCCTTTTGTTTCTAAAGCTAAAGGAATTCCTTTAGCCAAAATTGCTTCGAGAATAATGGCAGGAGAAAAATTAAAAAAATTTAATTTGAAAGATAAAAATAAAAAAATTTTTGCTGTTAAAGAAGCTGTCTTCCCATTTAATAAATTTCCAAACGTTGATGTTTTGTTGGGTCCAGAAATGAAATCAACAGGAGAAGTAATGGGAATAGATAAAGATTTTGGTCTAGCGTATGCCAAAAGTCAAATGGCTTCACAAAATTCTCTACCAACCAAAGGACTGGCATTTATTTCACTAAAAGATAGACACAAAAATGAAGGAGTAGACTTAGCAAAACAATTAATAAAATTAGGTTTTACATTATGCGGAACGGAAGGAACAGCAAATAGAATTATAAAAAATGGCATTAAGTGTAAAAAAATAAATAAAGTTAGCGGAGGCTCTCCTCACATAATTGATGTATTAAATTCAAAAAAAATTGCTCTAGTGATTAATACTGGTGGTGGAAAACGTGCATACCGTATTCAAGACTCTACATCTTTAAGAAGGTCAACTTTAATAAATAAAGTTCCTTATTGTACAAATATGTCAACTGCGTATGCTTTTTTGGAGGCTATCAAATCATTAAAGACAAAAAAAATAGAAGTCAAATCTTTACAAGAAATTTAATCTTCAACTTTCCAATCAGTTTTAAATGTTACGTAATTTACTTGAAGACAACGTCTTTCTTTAATAATTTCTTTTTTTTCCATTCCGTGCCAAGTATTTGGGCCACTTGAAAAAAAATATCCATAATTGTCTCTATAAGGAAGAGTTTTAATTTTTTTTAATTCACTATTATAAAAATCAGTTCCCAAATCTTCGTTTTCATTAAACTTATTTACAAAAAGTAAGCATGAAATAAGCTTTTCTTTAATATCGCAATGTGGCTTTAACCAAAAACCTTTTCGATCACATATAACTTCAACCCTAACATAGGAATTAGATAAATCCTTTCCTATTAAATTTGAAATTTTTTCGTAAGTTTTTTTATTTTGAAGTTCTTGAATAAAATTTCTTAAATTTGGAAATTTATTTGCATTTTCTTTTGTTATAAAGCATCTAAATTTTAATGCTTTTCCTCCATCCGAAATACCTTCTCTAAATTTACCCTCTCCTCCATCAATTGCTCTAGTTCCATCATAATTAAGATTATGTTCAATTGGATTGGCAATATCTGCATTCACAATCTCATTAACCTGTCCTTCAGTTAAAGGTTCATTTAATTCCCAGTGAGCAAAAGGACTTTCAAATTTTTTGGATTTTTTCTCAATTGAATTTAAAAATGACATTATGATATTTGTTTTTTGATTTCTTCTGCTATTCTAGCTGTTTCATTTAAACTTTTATAGTTCCAAATCTCAAGTTTTTCATTTAAATTTTTTGCTATGTTTAATTTACTAAATAATTCTCTAAACATTTTAAATCTTTCATCGTTCTTTTTAGCCGGTATATCTGCAATATATAAAGGTTTTCCTGTTATAGCTGCCTCCGATATCATTGAAGTAGAGTCGCATGTCACAACAATATATTTTGCTAAAGACAGTCCAGAGAGATAAGCTTTTTTATCAACATTAGTAACTACAAGATTTTCTTTTCCCAACAATTCATCTGCTAAATTTATCGTTCTCTTTGGTGTTCTCATTGATGGAATTACTATAGCTTGCAAATTATTAGTACTCAAAATTTTTTTAATTTTATCAAAAATATTTATTAAATTTTGATCTTTATAGTCATAGTATTTGTTAGGACCTCCCAAAACTAATAAAAAATAATCCTTATTTTTTTTAAGTTTTTCTTCAAGATAACTATGATTATTTTTAATCTCATCCAAAGTTAAGTAGTGAATAGCTCCTTTTGATGTAATAACATTTTTTCCATTTAAGCTGTCATGCTCTGGAGCAATTACGAAATCAAAATTACTTAGCGAAACTTTAGGATCTTGAATATGTATATTAAAAATTTTTTTATTTGAATTTTTCTTCAAATAAATTGAAGGGATTACACTTTTTCTTCCACATGAAATAATTATATCAAAATCTGGGGTGTCGAATTTTTTAAAAACTAATTTTGATACAGGGGTTAAATTAGGAGGAATCATTTTCCAAAAACTATTTAGTTCAACTTTCTGGTGAGTAAATTCGATATCTAAAGCTTTGGCTAAACCTTCAACTTGGCTTATCATGCCATGCATTCCTTCTGTCAATAATAACCCTTTTAATTTGTTCATTAATTACTATATAGCTTTGATATGAATCAAAATCCAACTAAACACACAAAAGTGTTAATAATTGGATCTGGTCCAGCCGGATATACAGCTGCAGTTTATGCTGCAAGAGCAATGTTAAAACCTATTATGGTTTCTGGTATGGAACCAGGTGGACAATTAACTACAACAACTGATGTTGAAAACTATCCTGGTTTTGCTGAAGTAATCCAAGGACCATGGTTAATGGAACAAATGCGAGACCAAGCTAAAGCTGTAGGTACAGAAATGATTGAAGATCATATCTCTTCAGTAAACTTAAAATCAAAACCTTTTGAAGCTATTGGAGATGGTGGTCAAAAATATACCGCAGATTCAATTATAATTTCAACAGGCGCTCAAGCAAGATGGTTAAATATTGAATCTGAACAAAAGTTTAGGGGATTTGGTGTATCGGCTTGTGCAACATGTGATGGGTTTTTCTTTAAAGATAAAACAGTTGCGGTTGTAGGTGGTGGAAATGCTGCAGTTGAAGAAGCAATGTTTCTTACAAAATTTGCATCAAAAGTTCAATTAATTCACAGAAGAGATTCTTTAAGAGCTGAAAAAATGCTCCAAAGCAAATTAATGGCTAACAAAAAAATTGAAATTATTTGGGATAGTGTTGTTGAAGAAGTTATTGGAGACAATGATCCTAAAAATGTTAAGGGATTAAAAATTAAAAACGTAAAAACGAATAAAATTGATGAATTAAAAATTGACGGATTATTTATTGCAATTGGACATGATCCTGCAACTCAACTATTTAAAGATCAATTAGATATGGATAAAGAGGGCTATTTAACAACAAAACCAGATTCAACAGAGACAAATATACCTGGTGTTTTTGCTGCAGGAGATGTTAAAGATAAAATTTTTAGACAAGCTGTAACTGCTGCAGGAATGGGTTGTATGGCTGCTCTTGAAGCTGAAAAATTTTTATCACACTAGAAAAAATGAAATTAAATTGGATTATTTTTGTAACTGGATGGATGACGTTCAGAGCAGTTGGATCAGGTTTGTTTTTATTTTGGATTTTTACTAACAATGAACGTTCTGCACCATCTGAATGGATAATTCCTTTTGTGGGTGACTTTATTATTGGGATAACTGCTTTATTTTTAGTTTACCACATTATAAAAAAACCAAATGCTATCTTATGGGGTCTGTTACTGTCATGGAATGCAGTTGGTCTATTTGATTTAATTGGGGCAATAGATGTCAGCTTTGCTGCTCCTTATGGACCTATACCAGAAATAGGATTTAATGCCGTAACTGTAAGATCTATTTTAAGTTTAAATACTTTGTTACAGATTTCTTCTATATACTTATTGTTTCAAAAAGACGTAAAAGAATATTTCAAGATTTAAAATCATGTGCCCAGTATGTTGGATAAGTGGATTTATAGCTGCATTATTTGGAGGATCTTTTATAGCTGTTGCAAATCATCCAATATCTTGGATTTTAACTTTAATTTTTATTTCTTACGCTTTTTATAAATTTTATGAAGCGAAGAAAAGAGGAAAAAAAATGAGCAAAGAGACAAAAGATAGAAATAAAAAAACAATATTCAGATTTATTCAAGGTGTAGTAGTTGGTTCAATTGTTACAATAATTATTTTTTATAGTCTAACTTATAAAGAACATGAAAGAATGCATGATCTCTTAGAGAAACACGGTATTGAAAAGCATGAACATTAAATTTAATTGATATTTAGATTGGCTATTTCATTCGATTCAAAAACACTTTTTTGAATGTCTTCATTTGCAACTTTAATCATTGCTTTTGCAACTTTTTCTGAATGAATTGGTTTCATTTTTTTTAATGGACCTAAAAATAAAGGTGAAAGTAGCTTAAATAAAAATATTCCTATTTTTTCTCCAAATCTTTTTTCTTTTCTATTTCCCATTAAAAATGAAGGTCTCATTATCACTAGTTTTGTAAAATTTAATTTCTTTAGCTCTTCTTCAACTTCGCCTTTATATCTAAGATAAGCTCCTGAGTTTTTGGGATCTGCAAACCCTGATGAGACATAAACGAAAGAATCAATTGAATTTGCTTTTGCAATCTGAGCAATTTCTACAGGCAAATCTCTCTCAATTCTTTTATACTCATTTTTATCAGGTGAGTTTTGTTTTGTTGTGCCAATGCAAAAAAAACAATCATCACCTTTAATATCTTCGATATGATTTTTTAAATTATTAAAATCTGCTTTAATTATTTCTATTTTTGAATCTTTGATTTCAGGTTCTGTGCGTACAAATATTTTAATCTTATTATAATCATTATTTTGAATTAACTTATTGAGCAGATGCCCCCCGATTAATCCAGATGAGCCAAATAATAAGGCTGTTTTCATTAATTAACTTAAGCTTTCACAGAAAGATTTAATTCTTTCCATAGCTTTTTTTAAATTTTTCATTGAGGTTGCATATGAAATTCTAAAGTAACCTTCTAATCCAAAAGCTGAGCCTTGAACAACTGCTACATTTTCTTTCTCAAGTAGCTTTTGAACAAAGTCAGTATCTTTTTTTAATTTAGTTTTTTTATTCAAAAGACCTTTGCAACTTGGAAATACATAAAACGCTCCATTAGGTGTTAAACAATTAATTCCTTTAATTTTATTTAAGCTCTTAACAACAAAATCTCTTCTTTTTTTAAATTCCTTAGATCTTATTTTTATAAATTTCTGAGTTCCATTTAAAGCTTCAACTGCAGCTGCTTGGCTTACAGAAGAAGGATTCGATGTTGATTGAGATTGAACTTTACGAATAGCTTTAATTATTTCTTTTGGTCCTCCCGCATAACCTATTCTCCATCCTGTCATTGCATAAGATTTACTTACACCGTTCATGGTAAGAGTTCTATTTTTCAAACTAGATATTTGAGCGATAGTGAAAAACTTAGCCTTGTCATATGTAATATGCTCATAAATATCATCACTTAAAATTTGAATTTTTTTATTTTTAATTAAAACTTGAGACAATTTTTTTATCTCAGCTTTTGTATAACTTACACCCGTAGGATTTGATGGTGAATTTAAAATTAACCATTTTGTTTTTTTAGAAATTGCTTTCTTCAATTTTTGTGGTGTTAATTTAAAATTTTCTGATTCATTACATTTAACAATTTTTGGTTTACCACCAGCTAATAGAACCATATCAGGATAAGAAACCCAAAAAGGTGCTGGAATAATTACCTCATCTCCTCTATTTAGGGTTGCCATGAATGCATTATAAAGAACTTGTTTACCACCTGTACCTACAGTTATTTCTTCGTTCGAATACTTTAAATTATTTTCTTTTTTAAATTTTTTAATTATTGCTTTTTTTAAAGCTGGAGTTCCGTCAACTGCTGTATATTTAGTATCGCCTCGCTTAATAGCTTTTATGGCAGCATTCTTAATATTATTTGGTGTATCAAAATCTGGCTCACCTGCGCCTAGCCCTATTACATCTTTGCCGGCTGCTCTTAATTCTCTAGCTTTTTGAGTAACAGCAATAGTAGGTGATGGTTTAATCCTTTTTAAACTATCTGATATTATGCTCATTGAAATATAAAATTATTCTAATACGTTGTTTAATATATGGAAAATACTTATCAAGATTTAATTACAGATATTCAGAGAAAAAATCCAAAAATTAGTGGAAAACTTGAAGGTGGTAAAAAATTCAAAATTAAATCTGATTTTAAACCTGCTGGAGATCAACCAGAAGCTATAAAAAAATTAGTCCAAAGCGCCAATAAAGGAGAATTCAATCAAGTTCTTCTTGGAGTAACAGGATCAGGAAAAACCTTTACTATGGCAAAGGTTATTGAGGCAACAAACAGACCGGCATTAATTTTAGCTCCAAATAAAACGCTTGCAGCTCAGCTATATGGTGAAATGAAAGGTTTCTTTCCAGATAATGCTGTTGAATATTTTGTCTCTTATTACGATTATTATACGCCTGAAGCTTATGTTCCTAGGTCAGATACTTATATCGAAAAAGAGGCTTCAATTAATGAGCAAATAGATAGAATGAGACACTCAGCTACAAGATCTCTTTTAGAGAGAGATGATGTTTTAATTGTTGCGAGCGTATCTTGCATTTATGGTCTTGGATCAGTTGAAGCATACAGCAAGATGACTTTAACACTTCAAAAAAACTATGATTATAACAGAGAACAAATTATTAAATCTTTAGTTGCTCTTCAATATAAAAGAAATGATCAAAATTTTTATAGAGGAACTTTTAGAGCCAGAGGTGAATATCTTGAGGTTTTTCCTTCACATCTTGAAGATAGAGCTTGGCGATTAAGTTTGTTTGGTGAAAAATTAGAAAAAATCGAAGAGTTTGACCCATTAACTGGGGATCAAGTTAGAGAATTAAACTTAATTAAAATTTATGCAAATAGTCATTATATAACTCCCAAACCAACAGTAGAACAAGCAATCATAAATATAAAAAAAGAGTTAGAAGTAACTTTAAAAAAACATAAGGCTGAAAATAAATTACTTGAAGCACAAAGATTAGAAGAAAGAACAAAATTTGATTTAGAAATGATTGAAGCAACAGGTTCATGCGCTGGGATTGAAAATTATTCAAGATTTTTATCTGGTAGAAAACCAGGTGAACCACCTCCTACTCTTTTTGAATATTTTCCAGATAATACTTTAGTATTTGTAGATGAGTGTCACGTTACAGTCCCACAATTAAATGGAATGTTTAAAGGAGATAGATCAAGAAAGAGTACTCTTGCAGAATATGGATTTAGACTTCCATCATGTATGGATAATAGACCTCTCAAATTTGAAGAATGGGATATGATGAGAACTCAAACAGTTTTTGTTTCAGCTACACCCGGACCTTGGGAGCTAGAGCAGACAAAAGGAAAATTTATTGATCAAGTAATAAGACCCACTGGTCTTATAGATCCAAATGTAGAAATTAGACCTGCAAAAAACCAGGTTGATGATTTAATGCATGAATGTAAAAAAGTTGTTGAGAATAATTTTAGAGTATTAGTAACAACATTAACAAAAAAAATGGCGGAAGATTTGACCGAATATCTTCATGAAAATGGAATAAAGGTAAGATACTTACACTCTGACATTGATACTCTTGAAAGAATTGAAATCATGAGAGATTTAAGAATGGGAGTGTTTGATGTTTTGGTTGGAATAAACTTATTGAGAGAGGGACTTGATATACCAGAGTGTGCTTTGGTTGGTATATTAGATGCTGACAAAGAAGGTTTCTTAAGATCTGAAACTTCACTTATCCAAACTATCGGTAGAGCAGCAAGAAATGTTGAAGGAAAAGTTATTCTATATGCTGACAAACAAACTAAGAGTATAAAAAAAGCTATCAAAGAAACGGATAGGAGAAGACAAATACAGCTTAATTATAATAAAAAAAATAATATTGATGCAAAAACAGTAAAAAAAGAAATTAGCGATATTTTAGAAAGTGTTTATGAAAAAGATTATGTAAAAGTTAGTGAAGGCTCAAACATAGGTGGAAATCTAAAAAAACACTTAAAAGCATTGAACAAAAAAATGAAAGATTCTGCATCTAATTTAGAATTTGAAGAAGCTGCAAAAATTAGAGATGAAATCAGAAAACTAGAAAGTACAGAGCTAGAAATTACTTTAAATCCAAAAATAAGACAGTACGATGTTAAAAATAAACTCTATCCTAAGGGAAGATCAACAATGGGGATGCCTGGAACTAGAGCGCAAAAAGGAAAGAAAAAGTGGAAGCAAATAAAATAATCATTACCGGAGGTGCAACCCGAATTGGAGCTGCTATAGCTAAAAGGCTTTCAGGCCCAGGAGTAGAAATTGTTATACATTTTAATAAATCTAAATCTAATGCAGAAAAATTAAAAAAAGAATTATCAAAGGGACAAACTAAAGTTTATCTTATTAAAGGCGACTTAAGCAAAGAGACAGATGTAAATAAAATTTTGAAATTTGCTAAATCTAAATTAAAACATTTCGATTGCTTAATTAATAATGCTTCTTTGTTTGAAAATGATAAACTTGAAAATTTTAGCACTGTTAGTTGGGGTCGTCATTTAAGAACAAACCTTAGAACTCCTGCTTTATTATCCAAAGGATTTGCAAAAAATATTAAAGGAAAAAATAACAATATAATTAATATTATTGATCAGAGAGTTTTTAAACTAACTCCATATTTTTTTTCCTATACAATAAGTAAAACTGGCCTTTATACATTAACAAAAACCAGTGCAATGAGTTTGGCGCCCAATATAAGAGTAAATGGAATAGCACCTGGACCAACAATAAAAAATAAAAGACAAACGGAAAAACATTTCAAGAAACAGTACATGGCTACTCCACTTAAAAAACAAGTTGATGTAGAAGAAATTTGTAATGCAGTTGACTTTTTTATAAAAAATAGGTCTATTACTGGACAAGTATTAGCTATTGATAGTGGACAAAATTTAAATTGGCAAACACCAGACATAATGAGAGGTAAAGAGTGAAAAAGAATAATCTTAAAATAGTTAAAATAGATAGGAAAAAAAATTTATTTAACTATGAAAAAAAAGTATTAATTAAAGATTTAATATTAGATTTAAAACTTGGGTACTTCGATTTCGAAAAAGAAAAACCTCAAAAAGTAAAGTTTACGGTTGATGTAAACTATAAAGATAAGAAACCATCAAATGATAAAGACATTAAATCAATTGTAAACTATGCTAAAATTGTAAGATTAATTAAAAAATTAGTTAAAAATAAACATTATAACTTTCTAGAAACACTAGCTGAAGATGTTTTTGATGAACTGTTTAAAGATAAAAGAATTGACAAAATTAGTCTTCAAATTGAAAAATTAGAAATAATGAAAGATTGTTCATCAGTTGGAATTCAAATTTCTAAAAAAAGAAGTCATGATTAGCTCTGAATTAGGAAAAGAAGCAATTAAAAAAGAACTTCCATTAATACCTAAGCTTCCTGGTGTTTATAGGATGCTCAACTCAAAAAATGAAATATTGTATGTTGGAAAAGCCAAAAATCTTCCAAACAGGTTAAAAAGCTATATTGTAGAAAAAAACCATATAATAAGAATAGAAAGAATGTTGTCTCAAACTAAAAAAATTGAGATAACAACTACCTCTAATGAAAGTGAAGCCTTACTTTTAGAGGCAAATTTAATAAAAAAATTTAAACCCAAATTTAATATTCTTTTAAGAGATGATAAATCTTTTCCATTTATTTTTATTGGAAACAAAGATAAATGGCCACAAATAAAAAGACATAGAGGCAAAAAAACTAAAGAGGGTTTTTATTTTGGTCCATTTGCATCTGCGGGCTCAGCAAATTGGACTATTAAAATGATCCAAAAAATTTTTCATTTAAGAGTTTGTGATGATACTGTTTTTAAAAATAGAGAACGACCATGTATTTTATATCAAATAAAAAGATGTTCTGGGCCATGCGTTGGTTATATTAAAAAAGAAGAATCTAAATTAGGTGAGTTGTTAGATCCAGTAGCAGATAAAATTATAGTAGCAACAGCTTTGATTTTGTTGGTAATGGATGGAACAATAAAAAATTATGAAGTAATTGCCGCAATAATAATATTAACTAGGGAAATATTAATTTCTGGATTAAGAGAATTTTTAGCAAAAGGTAAAATTAATCTTCCTGTATCAAGTCTAGCTAAAGCTAAAACATTTTTACAGATGATTGCAATTTCAGCTTTATTAACTGGTGAAACTGGAAATAAAATAATTAATTTTCAAGATTACAATGCACAAACTATCGGTATAATTTTACTTTGGCTATCTGCATTTTTAACTTTATATACGGGTTATGAGTATTTAAGAAAAGGTATAGATCATGCAATCTCTGAAGATGAAAAAAACTAAGCTGCTCTCTTTTTTCTAACTAATTTTTCGTAACTATCTGATAAATCTAAAATTAAATTACAAACTTTATAATTTTGTTCTATAATTTTTGAAACAGGTGTTACTTCCGCTGCAGTACCAGTTAAAAAACATCCAACAAAACTTGGAAGTTCTTTTGGTGAAATTTTTCTTTCATTAACTTTAATATTTTTAGATTTTGCTATTTCAATAACAGTTCTTCTCGTTATTCCATCTAAAAAACTATCAGGTATCGGTGTATGCAACTCTCCATTTTTGTCTTTAAAAAAAATATTTGCTCCTGTTGCTTCGGCTATATTTCCTTCATGGTCAAGCATCAATGAATCTGTATAACCATCTCGCTCAGCTTCATGCTTCGAAAGAGTACAGATCATATATAAACCTGAAGCTTTAGTGTCCCAAGGTATAGTGTTTGGTGCTGGTCTTCTCCACTTCGAAATATTTAATTTTATTCCTTCAGTTTTTAACTTTGGATCAAAATATGTTCCCCATTCCCACGTTGTTATAGCTACATGTATTTTTGTTTTTTGCGCAGACACCGCCATCATTTCACTCCCTCTCCAGGCAAATGGTCTTACATATCCATTTTGGACATTTTGAACTGAAACAATTTTTTTAGTAGCTTTGTTAATTTCTTCTTCTGAATAAGGAATTTTAATATCCATTCTTTTTGCTGAATGAAAAAGTCTCTCAGTATGTTCTTCTAATTTAAATATTTCTCCATCATAAACTCTTAGCCCTTCAAATACACAGCTAGCGTAATGAAGACCATGACTTAAAACATGTAATTTTACATCATTCCAGTCAACTAGATCATTGTTGTACCAGATTTTTCCTTCTCTCTTATCGTAAGGTGTCATTTAGATTTAATTTTTTAGATTTAATTTATTTAAAAAAATATCTTTGTATGTAGAATATGTCAATATAACTTACCAATATGAAAGAGCTTTTATATTTAAAGGATGAGCAATTAAAAGAATTAATTGAAAAAATCTCTATGAGTTACAGAGAAACCTTCTCTGATGCAAAAAAAGTTCTAGATAAATATTCTATTGGAATA
>CACDXO010000013.1 GCA_902556825.1 uncultured Pelagibacteraceae bacterium | reverse complement strand
TGTGCAAAAAAAAAGGATTTTTAAATCTCTTTTAAACTCTAGCTCTAAAGAAGTAATAAATTTTAATAATGTCTTAAATAAAATAATAAATGAAAAAGTTTGAAGCACATATTTTAGTAGTTGATGATGATGATAGAATAAGAGACTTGGTTAAACAATATTTAGTTGAAAATAATTACTTAGTTACTACAGCAATTAGTGCTGAGGATGCTCAAAGCAAAATAAATTTTATTAAATTTGACCTTATCGTTTTAGATATAATGATGCCTGGTAAGAGTGGGCTAGAATTTACATCTGAAAATAAAAATAAATTATACACACCAATTATTTTACTTACAGCGAAAGGGGAAGCTGATGAAAGAGTCCATGGTCTTGAAACTGGAGCTGACGATTATCTTATAAAACCTTTTGAGCCAAAAGAGTTAATCCTGAGAATAAAGAATATATTAAATAAAACTAAAGTAAAGAATATAAAAAGATTAGTTGAATTTGGAAATGTAAAAATTGACTTAAGTAAACATTTAATAATAAAAAATAATAAAGAATATAAAATTAATAATACAGAAAAAACTATTTTAGAAACAATGATAAATTTTCCTGGAAAATCTTTTTCAAGAGATGAAATTGGAAAAATAATAAATTTAGATAAAGAAAGATCGATAGATGTAATAATAACTAGACTAAGAAAAAAAATAGAAAAAGATCCAAAAAATCCAAAATATTTGCAAACTTTAAGGGGTAAAGGTTATGTTTTATGGATTGAGTAAATTTTTAAAAAAAATTCTTCCTAAACAATTATTTTATAGAAGCTTAATAATTGTTGCTGCACCTATTATTATTATGCAGATTACGATATCAATTGTATTTTTTGATAGCTTATGGATTAAAACAAACAAAGGAATGACTAGAGCACTGGTAAATGAAATTAGCACTTTTGTAGAAGCTTATAACAATGAAAAATTTGATAAAGAAGAAATTACCAATCTCTTTTCTCTTTACCAAGATTTAAATATAGAATTTGTTCAAGATGAAAATTTTGATTATAATTACGATGAAAGATGGTTTAGTCCAATTGACAGAACGCTTAGAAGAGAATTAAAATTAAGATTTGGTTCTGATGAATTTTGGTTTAATACAACAAACTATAAAGAGTTAATCGATCTTAGAATTAAATATCAATCAGGATATTTTAAATTTTTAGTTCCTAGAGATAGAGTTACAAGTTCTTCAGCTAGAATATTTGCTCTGTGGGTAACTCTACCCGCTATTCTTGTAATTTTTATTGCTATATTATTTTTAAAAAACCAAACAAGACCTATAACTAAGTTGGCAGAAGCATCAGAAAGATTTGGAAGAGGAGAGGATGTCGAAGAATATAGACCTTCTGGAGCGCTTGAAATAAGAAAAGCAGGATTAGAATTTGATAGAATGAGAAAAAGAATTTTAAGACATTTAAACCAAAGATCTGAGATGCTTTCAGGAATTAGTCATGATTTGAGAACTCCATTAACAAGAATAAAACTCCAACTGGCATTTATTAAAGATAAAGAAATTACTAGCAAACTTTCAAGGGATGTTGATGAAATGGAGAGAATGCTTAGTGAATATTTACAATTTTCTCGATCGAATTTTAAAGAGAAAAGTGAAAAATTTAATTTATCTGAATTAATTATATCTATAGTCAAAAAATACGAAAATAAAAATATTTTACTTGATCAAAAAAATGAAGTTTTTTTCGTTGGAAGAAAGCATCTTATAGAAAGATGCATAAATAATTTGCTCGATAACTCAATTAATTTTGCTAAAAATATTAAAGTTACACAACAAAAAATAAAAAAAAGTGTATTAATTTTTGTAGAAGATGATGGTCCTGGCATTCATTCCTCAGAGCATGAAAATGTATTTAAACCATTTTATAAAATTGATAAAAGTAGAAACCAAACAAAATCAAGTGTTGGTTTAGGTCTCTCTATTGCATCAGATATAATTAGATCACATGGGGGAAATATTGAGCTAGAAAAATCTGAAATGGGTGGCTTAAAAGTTAAGATTTTTTTACCCGTTTAATTTTTTTTTTATTTTTCAATTTTTCTAACATTTCAACTTTTTTTTCTAATTTTTCTACTCTATCATTTAAAATATCAGTTTCATCTTTGCTTGTAAGCTTCATTTTAAATACAATTTCATCTCTTTTTGTTTTTAAAATGTTTATAATTTCATTGCTAAGATCTTTATAGTTTAGAAGACCTTGTTCAAATAACTTAGCAAATTTATCAATAACAAATCTAGATTTAGACATATATTTTATTAATAATTTAAAATATTATATTTACAATATGTTTATCAACAATTTTGACCCAATTGCATTTAATTTTTTTTCTTTAGAAATAAGGTGGTACTCATTATCTTATATTTTTGGAATAATATTTGCTTGGTTTTATTGTAAAAAACTTTTAATAAAAGATAAAAAAATTTTAGACTTATTTGATGATTTAATCTCATACATAATTATTGGTGTAATTTTAGGTGGAAGATTAGGTTATGTGATTTTCTATAATTTAGATTATTATATAAAAAATGTTTCAGAAATTTTAATGATATGGAAAGGTGGCATGTCTTTTCATGGTGGTTTGATTGGTGTAATTATTGCAACTTATATTTTTAGCAAAAAGAATAAAATCAATTCATTTTTATTTCTTGATTTGATTTCAATTTCTGCACCTATAGGAATTTTTTTAGGAAGAGTTTCTAATTTTATTAATTCAGAACTTTATGGAAAAGAAACTAACTTACCATGGTCTGTAAAATTTCAAAAAATAGATAACATAGACAGGCATCCTTCTCAAATTTATGAAGCTTTTTTTGAAGGTATAATATTATTCATATTATTAAATTTTGTGTTTAAAAAATGGCTTTACAAATCACCAGGTATGATTTCAGCTTTGTTTTTAATTTTTTACTCTATCTTTAGATTTTTTATAGAATTTACCAGAGAGCCAGATATCCAAATTGGCTATATTTTATTTAATTTAACTTTAGGTCAAATTTTGTGCTGTGCATTTTTAATATTCGGACTATTTTTATTTTCAAAAAAAAAATGATTCTTAATAAAAATTTAATCGCTTTGGATAAATTTATTAATCAAGCCTTGTATAATCCAAAAAAAGGTTTTTATATGAAAAAAAATCCTTTTGGTGATAAAGGTGATTTTTTAACTTCCCCAAATATTTCAATACTTTTTTCTGAAATGATAGCAATATGGACAGTTGCATTTTGGCATAATTTAAAATGTCCAAAAAAAATTAATTTAATTGAATTAGGATCAGGTAACGGTCAAATGCTATACGATATGATAGAATCATTTAAGAGTTTCCCTGAATTTTATCATTCCTGTAAATTTTTTATACTAGAAAAAAGTCCTTATCTAAAAAAAATCCAAAAAAAAAAATTAAAAAAATTTAATGTTAAATGGTTAAAAAATCTAGATGAAATAAATAATGGTCATAATATATTTATTGCAAATGAGTTTTTCGATGCTTTACCTTTTAAGCAATTTTTTAAGATTAACAATAAATGGAAAGAACGATTTGTTGTAGTGGACAAAAATAATAATAAAAGTTTTACAAAAATTAATTGTAATATAAAAAAAATTGAAAAGGATCTTGGTTTTAAAATATCAAAAAATCAAAAAGTTATTGAATATTCTCCTGTTGCGTTAAAATATTTAAAAAATATTTCTAAAAAAATAATTCTTAAAAATGGATGTCTTTTAATAATTGACTATGGATATTTAGATGATTCAATGAGAGATACAATGATGGCAATAAAAAAGCATAAATATACTAATATACTTACCAAATTTGGAAGTTCTGACATAAGTTATAAATTAAATTTTAAAATTTTAAAAAAAATTATAAAAAGTTTAAAACTTAAATGTCAGTCAATAACATCGCAGAGAAATTTTTTAATAAGTCTTGGAATCCAGCAAAGAGCTGAGATTTTATCTAAAAACTTACCATTCTTAAAAAAAGCAGATATATATTATCGTTTAAAAAGACTAATTGATAAAGATAAAATGGGCAACTTATTCAAAGTAATGTTAATCACAAATAAAAACATAAATTTTAAAATAGGATTTGAAGTTGATTAAATCAAAAAAGTTAAGAAAATTTAAAAATATTAAACATGGATTCTTTAATAGCATTGGTGGAGTTTCATCAGGATTATATAAAAGCCTGAATTGTGGAGTAGGTTCAAGAGACAAAAAAATAAATGTAGTAAATAATTTAAAAATTGTATCAAAGAAAATTGGTGTAAAAAAAAATAAATTAGTTTTGTTGAAACAAATACATAGTAATAAAATATATTACCTAAATAAAATACCAAAAATAAAATTAGTTGGAGACGGCTTGGTAACTAAATCTAAAAATATAGCCATTGGAATTTTAACAGCAGATTGTGCTCCAATTTTATTTTACGATCCTAAGAAAAAAATTATTGGCGCAGCACATGCCGGTTGGAGGGGAGCATATAAAAAAATTGGTATTAAAATGATCAACTATTTTAAAAAAAAAGGTAGTAAAATAAATGATATGTATGCCATTATTGGGCCAAGTATTTCTCAAAATAGTTACGAGATTAAAGAAGATTTTAGAAAAAAATTTTTAAATCAAAGCTTGGTTAATAAAAAGCATTTTAAAAAAGAAAAAAATAAAATTTATTTTGATTTGAAAGGCTATATTTTTCAACAATTTAAAAATATAGGTCTCAAAAATATAGAAATAATTAAAAAAGATACATTTTATCAAAAAAATAATTTTTTTAGTGCCAGAAGATGTTCAAAGAATAAAATTAATGATTATGGTAGAAATATTTCAATAATTATGATTAAATAGCATTTTCATAGAAATAATGAAACTTCTTACAGGAAATAGCAATAAGAGTCTTAGTCAAAAAATATCAAAATTTTTAAAAACAAAATTAGTTCATTCTAGTATTAGAAAATTTTCAGATGGTGAAATTTATATAGAAATTAATGAAAATATAAGAGGTAACAGTATATTTTTGATTCAATCTGTAAGTTCTCCAGCAAACGATAATCTAATGGAGCTTTTACTATGCATTGATGCATTGAAAAGATCTTCGGCAAAAAATATAACTGCGGTAATCCCATATTTTGGTTATGCAAGACAGGATAGAAAGGTTGCACCAAGAACATCTATTTCAGCAAAATTAGTTTCAAATTTAATTACTAAAGCTGGTGCAGATAGGGTTGTAACTGTAGATCTTCATGCTGGGCAAATTCAAGGTTTTTTTGATATACCTGTTGATAACCTTTTTGCTACACCAATTTTTGCAAGACATATAAAAAAAAGAATAAAAGGAAAAAATTTAATTTGTGTTGCTCCTGATGTTGGTGGAGTAGAAAGAACGAGGGCACTAGCTAGAAAATTAGATATTGGGATTGCAATAATTGACAAAAGAAGACCTGCTCCAGGAAAATCACAAGTTATGAATGTTATTGGAAATGTTAATAATAAAACATGTATAATTATTGATGATATTATTGATTCTGGAGGAACAATTGTTAATGCGGCAGAAGCACTAATTAAAAGAGGTGCGAAAGAAGTTCATGTTTATATAACTCATGGAGTTCTAAGTGGAGAGGCAGTCGAAAAAATTAAAAAGTCGCGTATAAAAAATTTAGTGGTAACCGATACAATAGATAATTCAAATAAGTTAAAAAAAGCTAAAAATATAGAGGTATTATCAATTTGTAATTTATTGGGAGAGGCAATAAAACGTATATCAAATTCAACATCTGTGTCAGATTTATTTAAATAAATTACTTGTAAAATTAACTGTCATAAGTTAAAAACCGCACTTTATGAATTCATTAGAAGCATCAATTAGAAATACTAAATCTAGAGGTGAGGTAAACTCTTTACGTCAAAAAGGAGAAGTACCAGCAATCATTTATGGTGGAAAGGAAGAAAACCAAAAAATTTCACTTTCAAAAAAACAAGTAAAGTATTTAATTGATCAAGAAAATTTTTTATCCAATATTATTAGTTTAAATATAAGTGGACAGTCTATTAGAGTTTTGCCAAGAGAAGTTAGTTATGACACATTAACAGATGATCCAATACATATAGATTTTTTAAGAATTGTTAAAGGTGCAAAAATAATTATAGAAATTCCAGTTAAATTTATAAATGATGAAAAATCTCCTGGTTTAAAAAGAGGGGGTGTTCTTAATATTGTAAGAAGAAAAATTGAATTAAAATGTGCAACTGAAAATGTTCCAAATGAACTGGTAGTTGATCTCGATGGCCTAGAAATTGGAACAAGTATTAAGATTTCTTCAATATCTTTACCTGATGATGTAAAACCTACAATTCAAGGAAGAGATTTCGTAGTAGCAACAGTTGCTGCGCCAACAGTTTTCAAAGAACCGGAAAAACCTGTTGAAGGAGCTGAAGGTACCGAAGGAGCCGAAGGTGCTGAAGGTGCTGAAGGAACCGAAGGTGCCGAAGGAGCTACCACAGAAGCAGCTTCTAAAGAAGGTAGTGATAAAGCGCCAGAAGGTGAAAAAGGCAAGGAAGAAAATAAAAAAGATCAAAAAGCTCCAGCCGAAAAAAAATAAATTACCAATAGTGAATATTTCTAAAATTTAAATTAAATATGATTTTGCTTGTGGGTTTAGGCAACCCAACCCCAGATAGTAGTAATAATAGGCACAATATTGGATTTAAAATAATCGATGCAATAAACCAAAAATTTGGGTTATCAAAACAAAAGCCAAAATTTAAAGGACTATTAACAACAGGCAATATATCTAATAAAAAAGTTTATGCGATAAAACCATTAACATTTATGAATAACTCTGGGATTTGTATTAGAGAGTTAATAGAATATTTTAAAATAGATTCTGAAGATGTAATTGTTTTTCACGATGATCTTGATGTAGATTTTACTAAAATAAAAGCAAAATTTGGTGGTTCAAGCGCAGGTCATAACGGTATTGCATCAATAGATAAATTTATTGGCAAAGAATATTCCAGAGTAAGAATAGGTATTGGGAAACCTGAAAAAAAAACTGAAGTTTCAGACTTTGTTTTAACAAATTTTACTGACGAAGAAAAACCAGAATTAGATAAAGTTATTCAAAACATTATTGATTCAATGCCTATATTAATTGACAAAAAATTGGAATTATTTTCTAGCACTGTAAATAATAAATAAATGGGATTTAAGTGTGGTATTGTTGGATTACCTAATGTAGGGAAATCAACATTATTTAATGCATTAACAAATTCAAGTAAGGCGCAGGCAGAAAACTTTCCTTTTTGTACAATTGATCCAAATATTGGAATAGTACCTGTTCCAGATGATAGACTGGATAAACTAGTTTCAATTTCAAATTCAAAAAAAAAAATTAACACAACTATTTCTTTTGTAGATATTGCAGGCTTAGTAAAAGGTGCATCTAAAGGAGAAGGATTGGGAAACAAATTTTTAGCACATATTAGAGAAGTAGATGCAATAATACATATGATTAGATGCTTTGATTCTGATGATATTCAAAATGTTAATCCAAATGTTGATCCAATAAGAGATTTAGAAATAATAGAGACAGAAATGAAATTAGCAGATTTAGAGTCTATTCAAAAAAGATTAGATAAAAAAAATAAGAAAAATTTAACAGAAAGTGAAATCAGTATATTACAAACTGCTCTAAATTGTATAAATAATGATGAAAATATAGAAGCAGTTCTTCATAAAAATTATGCAAGAAAAGATCTTCATCTAACTGGATTATTGTCAACAAAACCCAAGCTATACGTTTGCAATGTTGATGAAAAAAGTATTTCTAATGGAAATAAATATACTAATTCATTTATTAACAAATTTGGTGAAAAAAATACTATACTGATTTCTGCCGAAATTGAAAATCAGATCAATCAGTTAGAAAATGAAGAAAAATTCAATTATATGAAAATGATTAATTTAAAAGAAACTGGTTTGAATTCATTAATTAAAAAAGGTTACAAACTCCTTGAGTTAGAAACTTTTTTTACATCCGGACCAGAGGAGTCCAGAGCTTGGACAGTTCCAATAAATTGTACAGCTCCTAAAGCTGCAGGTATTATTCATACAGATTTTGAAAAAGGATTTATTAGAGCAGAAACAGTATCATATGAAGAATTCATTAAAAATAGTGGATGGCTAAAATCAAAAAATAATGGAAAAATGAGACTAGAAGGTAAAGATTATATAGTTAAAGATGGTGATGTTTTAAACTTTAGATTCAATACGTGACCACAGTTTCTTCATACTAAAGTAAACCAACACCGTTATTATAAACAAATAAATTATTGCTCTAAAACCTATTTTATGCCTTGCCTCTAAATGAGGCTCTGCAGCCCAAGCTAAAAAGGCTACAACATCTTTTGCCATTTGTTCTTCGCTAGTTTCTGTTCCATCAATATATTCTACAGCTCCAGGCATCAAAGGTTGTGACATCTTAATCTTATTGCCTGGCATATATTTATTATAATAAACACCATCATCTAAAGTGATTCCTGATGGTGGATCTTCATAACCCATCAAAACAGAATAAATATAGTCTGCTCCACCTTTTCTAGCTTTAACTAAAACAGACATATCTGGAGGGTATGCGCCACCATTTGCAGCTGTAGCTGCCTGTTCATTTGTATAAGGCCCAACAAATTTATCTGAAAGTCTACCTGGCCTAGTAAACATTTCCCCATCACTATTAGGTCCATCTGTGATTTCAAATTGAGAAGCAATTATTTTTGCTTGTTGTTCTGAAAACTCAGGTCCTCCTGGCTGAGATAAGTTTCTATAACTTAAATATTTCATTGAATGACATGCTGCACATACTTCTGTATAAACTTGATATCCTCTTTGTAATTGTGCTCTATCAAATTTGCCAAAAAAACCTTTAAAACTCCATCCTGGTTCTAATAATTTATGAGATTGCTCAGCTGCTATTGAATTAAAACTAAAAAATGAAAATATTACAAAAAAAATGATAAATTTAAAAAAATTTTTCATTAAATTTCCTTATTTTTTTTAACCATAGCTTCATTTGGGGAGCCACCAAGAATAGGCTCGGTTAAACTCAATGGAATATCTAAAGTTTTTTCTTTTGCTCCTAAAACAGGAAGAATGACTAAAAAATGTAAAAAATAATAGGCTGTGGCTACTCTTGCAACAAGCAAATAAAGTCCTTCTGCAGGCATTGCACCTACATATCCTAATATTAAAACATCTGCTACTAGGAACCAATAAAACTGTTTGTATAAAGGTCTAAATATTGCAGATCTTACTTTTGATGTATCAAGCCAAGGTAAAATTACTAAAACAAAAATTGCCGCAAACATTGCAATGACTCCGAATAATTTATCTGGAATGGATCTTAAAATTGCATAAAAAGGTAAAAGATACCACTCTGGTACAATATGCGCCGGTGTAACTAATGGGTTAGCCTCAATATAATTATCAGCATGACCCAAAATATTTGGAGAATAAAAAACAAAAAAAGCAAAAACTATTAAAAATATTAATAGTGCGAATAAATCTTTAATGACAATATAAGGGTGAAATGGAACAGTATCTTTGGATGGTTTCTTTATATCAATTCCAATTGGATTATTATTTCCAGGAACATGTAATGCCCAAATGTGAAGAATTACTAATCCAAAAATTAAAAATGGAAATAGATAATGCAAACTATAAAATCTTGTAAGAGTTGGGTTGTCTACTGCATATCCTCCCCAAAGCCAATTTGTAACACTTTCACCCACAAAAGGAATTGCACTAAACAAATTTGTTATTACAGTTGCTCCCCAAAAACTCATTTGACCCCAAGGTAAAACATAGCCCATAAAAGCAGTAGCCATCATAAGAAAGTATATGATCATTCCAATAATCCAGATAACTTCTCTTGGTGACTTATAAGATCCATAATACAATGATCTAAAGATATGGATATAAACTGCTAAAAAAAACATTGAAGCACCATTTGCATGAACATATCGCATTAGCCATCCATAGTTTACATCACGCATTATATGTTCAACACTTCCAAACGCTAAATCAGCACTAGCTACATAATGCATAGCTAGTATTAATCCTGTAACAATTTGTGTAATTAAACAAAAAGTTAAAATTCCCCCAAAGGTCCACCAGTAATTTAAATTTTTAGGTGTTGGATATTCTTGAAGGTGATTTGAAAGTGTCAATAATGGCAAACGATCATTAAACCATTTTCCTAATTTTGATTTCGGCGTGTATTCGTGATCACTCATTAATATTTATTATCCAATCTTTATTGTATTACTATTAACAAATTCATATTTTGGAACTTCCATATTCGTTGGCGCAGGGCCTTTTCTTATTCTTCCTGAAGTATCATAATGAGATCCATGACAAGGACAAAACCATCCGCCATATTCTCCTTTATCTCCTAAAGGAACACATCCTAGGTGAGTACAAACACCTAACATAACTAACCATTCAGGATTTTTAGCTCTCTCTTCATCTGTTTCTGGATGTGGTAGATCTTCTAATTTTACATCTTTGGCTTTTGCAATTTCTTCTTCTGTTCTTCTTCTTATAAAAACTGGTTTACCTCTCCATAAAACTGTTATCGATTGTCCTCTTTCAACGCCACTTACATCTACTTCAGTACTTGCAAGTGCTTTTACCGATGCATCAGGATTCATTTGGTCTATTAATGGCCACACAGCAGCTCCCACTCCTACTGCTCCAAGCGCATAGGATGCTGTAAATATAAAATCTCTTCGGTTAGTTTTTTTGTCTTCTTCCATTAATTTATCTTCTACTTATGTCTAATTATATGATTAAATATGAATTAAAAAGTATTTTTGTATGGATACAATGACACACAATAAACCTAATTTAAGCCCAAAAATAGCTTTATACGAGCCAGATATACCTCAAAATACTGCTTCAATAATAAGAACCTGCTCTTGTCTTGGTGCAACACTAGAAATTATAGAGCCATGTGGTTTTTTGTTTACAGACAAAAGGTTTAAAAGAGTTGTTATGGATTATTTAGAAGAAGGTAATATAAAATTTTATAAAAGTGCAGATGAATTTTTTAAAAACAAAAAAAATCAAAGAATTATTTTAATTACAACTAAAGCAATTAAAACTTATACAGATTTTAATTTCAGAAATGATGATACTCTGCTTTTCGGAAGAGAAAGTGCAGGTGTTCCAAATAATGTTCATAAAGCTGCTAATGAAAAATTAAGAATACCTATGGCTAAAAATAAAAGATCTTTAAATCTTGCAACTTCTGTTGCTATAGTTTTATCTGAACAAATAAGACAAATAAGAAATTAAAATGGAAACTGATATTAAAAAAAAATTAGTAAAAAATTGGTTTAAAATCCTGCAAGATATGATCTGCATAGATATAGAAGAAATTGAAAAAAGTAAAAAAAAATTTATTTCTAATCATTGGAAAAAAAATAAAAGAAAAGATGAAGGAGGTGGAGAATATAGAATTTTAGAAAACGGTAAAGTATTTGAAAAAGTTGGAGTTAATTTTTCTGAAGTTTATGGAAAATTTTCAAAAGAATTCAGAAATAAAATACCTGGCACTAATTCTGATCCAAGTTTTTGGGCCTCAGGAATATCAGTTGTAATGCATATGCAAAATCCTCATATTCCAGCTATTCATTTTAACACAAGATATATTCATACCTCATTTGGATGGTTTGGTGGAGGCATGGATGTTACACCTTGTATTAAAGATAAAAATTTGGAGAAATGGTTTCACAAAGAAGTAAAATTAACATGTGATAGACATAATAAAAATTTTTATAAAAAGTACAAAAAAAAATGTGATGAATATTTTTATCTTCCACATCGAAAAGAAACTAGAGGAATCGGAGGAATATTTTTTGATTATAAAAAAGAAAATTGGAATAATGATTTTAATTTTGTAAGAGATACTGGGTTGACATTTAAAAGAATTTTTAGAGAAATTATAAATAAAAAAAAGCATAAAAAATGGAATACAAAACAAAAAGAAATCCAATATTTAAAAAGAGGTAAATATGTTGAGTTTAATTTACTTTACGATAGAGGTACAAAATTTGGTTTGCAAACTGGAGGCAATGCAAATGCAATTTTGATGTCCCTTCCACCTATTGCTAAATGGAAATAAATTATGGATAAAGAGCCAATTACAGTTACTGGATTAGAAAAATTAAAAGAAGAATTAATTTTTATTAAAGAAAAAAAACGACCAGAAATCGTTGCTGCAATATCTGAAGCAAGGTCTCATGGAGACCTAAAAGAAAATGCCGAGTATCATGCAGCAAAAGAACAACAGTCTCATAATGAAGGTAGAATACAAGAAATTGAAGACTTAATTGCTAGAGCAAATGTTATAGATGTAACAAAAATAAATAATGACGGAAAAGTTATATTTGGATCTACGGTTTACTTGCAAAATATGGATACAAGTGAAAAAATAAATTATAAACTTGTTGGAAAAGACGAAGCGGACCTAAAAAAAAAGTTAATCTTTTTTAAGTCTCCAATTGGTAAAGGTTTAATTGGGAAAAAAAAGAATGATTTAGTAGAAATTGCTACCCCCGCAGGTATGAAAAATTTTGAAATTACTGATGTAAAGTATATTTAATTATTTATTATTTTTTTTAATTCTTGATCTGTAATTTTAAATGAATTTTCGATCCAAAAATCCTCAATTTCTTTGAGCTTGTTTCCAAGTTCTTTTCCTTCTTTGTAATTAAATTGTTCAATTAATGTTTTTGCCTTAATCTCAAACTTCGGAACTTCTTGATTATTAAAAAATTCTTTTAGTTTAATCAACTTTTTATCAATTTTTTTTTCCTGAAAAATTTTAAAATTAATTAAATCAAATAAATAGTTTTTTCCATGGTAATAAAATATTTTCCAAAGATTTTTTTCTTTAAATAGATCTTTGTTTAAATTATTTGAATAGATATTTGATAAAAATCTTATTCTTTTTTTGTCGTTATTTGAAATGTTATATTTATAAATAAAATACTCACTATTATCAGTACCATCAATTATCATCAGGGAAATCAAAAAAATAAAATCTTTTTGCTCAATTATATTTTTTGAATGATCGTTTACATTTTTAAAAATATTTATATTTACTAATTGTGGAAATATAAGACCAATGATTTCCTGACAAAATTTATCTTTCACAATTTTTAAAAAACCGTTTGAAAGAATTAATTTTTTTAACTCATCAATCAATCTATCTGATGAAATTTTTGATATTCCATTTATATTTTGCTTAATTATTTTTTTTAAATTTGCATCGTGATCTATCTTGCTATAATTTAAAAAAAACCTTACATACCTTATTATTCTCAAATAATCTTCACTAATTCTTTTTTCTGGATCGCCAATAAACTTTACAATTCCATACTCTAAATCTTTTTTTCCATCAAAGGGATCATACAAATTGCCATGTATATCTGAATAAATTGCATTAAAAGTAAAATCCCTCCTTGAGGCATCTTCATACCAATCGTTAGAAAATTTAACCTGAGCGTGCCTTCCATCTGTTAATATATCTTTTCTTAAAGTTGTAATTTCAAATTTATTATTATCAATTTTTGCTGTTATAGTTCCATGATCAATACCACTCTCGTAAAAGCTTATTTTATTTTTTTTTAAAATTTCACAAATATTTTTTGGAATAATATTTGTTGCAAGATCTATATCTTCAACTTTTTCATTGTTTATTATTTTTCTTATACATCCACCAACATATCTTATTTCGCTCGAACTTGAAAAACTTGAAATTAATTCAAAGATTTTTTCTACTTTTGTCTCTTTATTTAAATCCTCAAAATCCTTTGAGTAATAATTTTTGTTATCTTTGTTATTAAATATTTTATTTAATATTTTTATCATATCTGGCTGGGGCTCTAGGATTCGAACCTAGGATGGCGGTACCAAAAACCGCTGCCTTACCACTTGGCTAAGCCCCAAAATTATTTTCGTATAGCATAAAAAAAAAACTTTATATAGTTTTAGATATAATACACCAATAATTTTTATATTTTTTTTTAAATATTTTTGAGGCATTTAATGCTGAATTTTTTGATGAGAAATACCCAACTATTGATGAACCAGATCCTGTCATACGAGTAAATAGGATATTTGGTAAGCCTTCCATAAATAGTTTGACTTTAATTAATTTAGGATAATGTTTAAAAACTACTTTCTCTAAATCATTATTTAATTTTAAAATATTTGTATTATTAAAATAATTTACTTTACCTTTTTTTAGTTTTATTGATGAATAATTTTTTAAACCTTTGTAAATTTTTTTAGTTGAACATCCAAAATTTGGCTTTATCACTATAACAAAAAGTCTCCTTTTTCTTAATAATTTCTTTAATTTACCGCTCGAATACAAAATTTTATTTTGGCAATCTAGCCCTAATTCTACATCAGAGCCAATTTGCTTTGTTAATTTTATTATACTTTTTTTTCTTAGATTTATAATTTTTTTGAATATAAAAAATTTTATAATTGCTGAAGCATTCATAGAACCACCGCCAAGACCTGCTCTCTGTGGTATATTTTTTTTTATAATTATCAAATATTTTTGGTTTTTTAATATATTTTTTTTATCTAAAATATTTATTAATTTGGAAATGGTATTATTTTTTTTAATACCATTTGAAAATTTTCCAATAAATTTTATTTTATGATTTGCACCATAAATTTTTTTAATTTTAATTTCATCATATAAATTTAAAAAAGACACCAAACTTTCTATTTTATGATAACCAGATTTTAATTTTCCAGTTACACCTAAAGATAAATTAATTTTTGCATAAGACTTAATTATTTGAAAATTCATTTT
>CACDXO010000012.1 GCA_902556825.1 uncultured Pelagibacteraceae bacterium | reverse complement strand
AATTAATCTTTATAACGAAGAAATAGTTTGTAGCTGGGCTTCAAAAAAAATAGAGAGACCTATTAAATGGGTAGCTGAAAGAACAGAGTCTTTTTTAACAGATACACACGGAAGAGATCATATTACTCATGCAGAATTAGCTGTTACTAATGATGGCAAGTTTTTAGGATTTAAAAATGAAACAATTGCAAACCTTGGAGCATATGCAAGAGTATTTGGAACTGTAACTCCAACATATTTATTTGGACCTTGCGCTACAGGTGTTTATATAATGCCAGCTGCGTATTCAAATGTTAAGGCAGTTTATACAAATACTGCACCAGTAGATGCGTATAGAGGAGCAGGAAGACCTGAAGCTACTTATACTATTGAAAGAATTGTAGACAAGGCTGCAATGGAATTAGGTATGGATCCAATTGAAATAAGAATGAAAAACTTTCCTACAGAATTTCCATTTAAACAAACTTTGGTTCACCAAATAGACTCAGGTGATTATGTTGCTGGATTAAACAAAGCAAAAGAAATGGCAGATTATGATGGTTTTGCTGCTAGAAAAAAAGAATCTGAATCAAAAGGTAAACTTAGAGGTATAGGAGTTACTTCTTATTTTGAAGCATGTGGTATTGCACCATCACCCGTAGTGATGATGTTAGGTTGTGGAGTAGGTTTATGGGAGTCTGCTGAAGTAAGATTTAATCCAACTGGACAAGTTACAGTTTATACTGGTTCTCATAGTCATGGACAAAGTCACCAAACTACATTTGCACAAATCGCTGCTGATGAATTAGGTGTTCCAATTGAAAATATTGATGTTGTTCATGGTGATACTGACAAAGGTACATTTGGTATGGGAACATATGGCTCAAGATCTTTAACCGTCGGAGGAATAGCAATAGTTAATGCGTGCAAAAAAATAGTTAATAAAGGAAAAAGAATTGCTGCCAAAATGCTTGAAGCAAGTCCTGATGAAGTTGATTTTAAAAATGGTGAATTTGTTGTTGCAAAATCAAATAAAAAGAAAACAATAGGGGAAGTTGCTTTTGCAAGTTATCTTCCTGGAGTAAGAGACGAAGTTAAATCACCTTTACCAGAAGGAGATGAACCAGGATTGATAGAATCTTCTTTTTTTGATCCAGCTAATTTCTCTTTTCCAGCAGGATCACATATTTGTGAAGTTGAAATAGACCCTGAAACAGGTCATGTAAAACTTGATAAATACACAGCAGTTGATGATTTTGGAACTATAGTGAACCCACTAATTGTTGAAGGCCAAGTTCATGGTGGATTAGCTCAAGGAATTGGGCAAGCTTTATATGAGAATGCTCAATATGACGATTCTGGTCAATTGATTACAGCTTCCTACATGGATTACACAATGCCACGAGCTGATGATCTTCCAGACTTTAATTTAGGATTTACTTGTACAAAGGCTACTACTAATCCACTAGGAGTTAAAGGGTGTGGAGAAGCAGGAACTATAGCTGCAACACCAACAGTAATGAATGCGGTTATTAATGCTCTGGGTGGAAAAGAGATTTCTTTACCTGCTACAGCGGAAAAAGTTTGGAAAGCATGTAAGGAAATGAAAAAATCTAATGCTAAGGCGGCTTAAAGGAAATTATGAAAACATTTAACTATCATTCTGCAAAAGATGTAAAAGAAGCATCAAAGCTAGCATCCTCTAATTCAGCTTTTTTAGCTGGAGGAATGACAACAATACCTTCAATGAAATTAGGCTTAGCTTCTTATAAAGATATTATAGATATTAAAAGAATAAAAAAACTATCAGGAATTAAAGTATCTGGAAAAACAGTTACAATAGGAGCAACAACAAAACATTCTGAAGTAGCAAGCTCAAAAGATGTTAAAAAAGCAATTCCTTCATTAGCAGCCCTTGCAGAAGGTATTGGTGATCCACAAGTAAGAAATAGAGGTACGATTGGTGGTTCAATAGCAAATAATGATCCTGCTGCAGATTATCCTTCAGCATGTATTGCTTTAAATGCAACTATACATACAAATAACCGATCAATTGATGCAGAAAAATTTTTTAGAGGGATGTTTGAAACTTGTCTTAAGAGTACTGAAGTTATAGAGGCAATTGAATTTTCAATACCTCAAAAATCAAGCTATCAAAAATTACCAAATCCAGCATCACGATATGCTATAATAGGTGTTTATGTTGCAAAACATAAAACAGGAATAAACGTTGGAGTAACAGGAGCTAAGTCATGTGTATATAACGATAAAGATTTAGCAGGGGCACTAACTAAGAGTTTTTCTTCATCAGCCATAGATGGTATTAAAATATCTTCATCAGGAATGAACTCAGATATACATGCCTCTTCAGATTACAGAGCAAATATGGTGAAAGCTTTTGCTAAAAAAGCTGTTGATGCTTGCTAAATATTTCTTTCAGTAATACCTTTACATCTAATGAAAAATTCATTTGATGAAAAAATCTTAGAAGAAGCAAATGATTGGTTAAATGTTAACCAAAAAGTTGTTCTTGCTACAGTAATTCAAACCTGGGGTTCATCACCTAGACAAGTTGGAAGCAGAATGATTGTTAATGAAACAGGAGATTTTTCAGGCTCTGTTTCTGGTGGATGTGTAGAGTCTGCAGTAGTAAGAGAATGCATTGGTTTAATTAAAGACAATAAACCATGTAAAAAAATTGAATTTAAAGTTTCTAACGAAAGTGCTTGGGAAGTTGGACTTGCATGTGGTGGTGAAATAGCAGTCTACTTAGAACAGATAAATTAAATTTATGATTGAAATGCATAATAAATATATAAATTGGTGGAAAAAAAAACTTAATCTTTCCGATTATGCAGTGCTTTGGATAACGTTTATTAAAGGCTTAATCATTGGACTTTTAATCTACCATTTTTTTATTGTTTAAATGAAACACTCTCAACTTAAGGAAATAATCAAAAAAAAGGCTTCGAAGATAGAATTTGCAATTATAACTAATCTTGAAAATGGTTTGAGCGAAATATATGAACCCGGAAAATCATTAAGCAAAGAATTTGAAATTCATAAAGAGCAAATTGATAATTTTTTTAAATTAAAAAAAAATGGAGTAATAGAAAATACTGAAATTTTTATCGAAACATATATTAGACCTATAAAAGTTATTATTGTTGGCGCAGTTCATATAGCTCAATATCTGGTTGATTTTGCAAAAAGCTTGAACTTTGAAATTTCCATTATAGATCCACGGGGATATTTTGCATCGGAACAAAGATTTCCTGATATGAAAATTATAAATAAATGGCCAGATGAAGCTTTTAAAGAAATAAAAACAAATGAAAATTCTGCACTAATTGCATTAACTCATGATCCCAAAATAGATGATCCAGCATTACAACATGCTCTTAATAAAAAATTTTATTATATAGGTGCCTTAGGTAGTAAGAAAACTCATGAAAACAGATGTCAAAGATTAAAAGATGCGGGATTTAATAGCGACCAAATTAATTCAATACACGGTCCAATTGGTATTAAACTAGGAGGAAGATCAGCTCCAGAGATAGCCCTATCTATTATTGCTCAGTTAGTATCAGAAACTTATAAAAAATAAATGCAACAAGTATTTGAAGAAATAAAAATTAATACCGAAGGACAAGGTTTTTATAATTTTACTGAAAATACTTTAGATTGGATTGATAAACAAAAAATTAAAAATGGTATTTTAAATATTAATATATTACACACTAGCGCTTCATTAGTTATTCAGGAAAATGCAGATCCAGATGTATTATATGATCTTAAAAATTTTTTTCATAAACTAGTACCAATGGATCAAAAATTATACAAACATACCACTGAAGGAAAAGATGATATGCCTGCCCATATAAAATCTGCACTTACTAATAATCAATTAACTTTAAGTTTAAAAAATAAAAAACTAATTCTTGGAACTTGGCAAGGTCTTTATTTGTTTGAACATAGACTTGAAAACCAAACAAGAATTTTATCCCATCATTTAATTGGAGATTAAAAAATGATTAAAGCTATTCTGTTAGCTGCAGGACAATCTAAAAGGCTTAAAAGTGAAAATAAACTAATTAAAAAGTTTAAAAATAAAGCTTTAATTAATCATTCACTACAAGCATTATTTAATAGCAAAGTAAATAAAATCGTCATTGTTCTTGGTTATCAGAATAAAGAAGTAAGAAAAGTGATTAATAAGAATAAAAAAAATATTTTTGTATTAAACAAAAAATTTAGATTAGGAATGTCATCTTCAATTAATACTGGGTTAAAAAAAATTTCAAAAAAAGATAAAGGGTTTATAATTGTTCAGTCTGATATGCCATTTATAAAGACTTCAGATATTAATAAAATCTATAATTCAATATCCAAAAAAAGACATTTAGTTCACGCATTAAAATTTAAGAATAAAATTGGTAATCCAATAGGTTTTGATAGCTCTGTATTAACTAAATTTAAAAGAATGAAAGGCGATATTGGGGCCAAGTTTATGGTCAAAAGATTAAAAAATAATACTAATTTTATAAATGTTTTAAGTAAAAAAGTTTTTAAAGATTTAGATTTAAGAAAAGATTTTAATTAGCTTGGATAGGATTTCCTTTTAACCATTCGCTTTCTTCATTTTCATAATGTTCTTTTTTCCAAATTGGAGATCTTTTTTTAATTTCTTCAATTATGTATCTAGAAAGAATATATGTCTCCGCTCTATGAGGGCAAGCAACTGCAATAATAATGCTTGTTTCTCCTAATCCCAAATATCCTTTTACATGCTCTATATAAACTGCTTTGTCTTTAATTTTTAATTTTTGGTCAACATCATTATAAATTTCCTCAAAACTTTTGATCACCATTGCATCATGGCTATCGTAAGTAATTCCTGTTACTTTTTTATTATCATTATTTTCTCTAACAGTTCCTTTAAAAATTAATGAAGCTCCAAATTTAGATGAAGATATAAAATTTTCAGCTTTATAAACTTCTATTTTTTCTTTTTTAATATCTATTATTTTTGCATGAAGCATTAACCACCTCCAATAGGGGGAATAATTCCAATTTTTTGATCTTTTGTAATTTTATAATTTTCAGAAATAATATTATTATCTTCTGAACAGAAAGCTGAGGTTTCAATTATTTTTTTATAATTTTCATTTCCTTTAAACTTTTCATCAACATAATTAATAATTTTTTTCTTTAAATCTTTAATTGAAAGCTTTTTTTCAATATTAAATTCTAAAAAATCTTTATCGCTTAAATCTCTGCTTGCTCCAAAAAGTTCAAGTTTAACTTTCATAATTAAAAAATATTTTCTAAAAATTTAGGAAGTCCATCTGGATTTGTCCATAATCCACTTTTGCCACCTTCTTTAATTAATAATTTAACATTATCAATTTTTAGATGTGGATTTACAATTTTGCTTAGGTCGTAAATTGTAATCAGTGCTGCATTAACTCCCATAATTGCTTCCATCTCAACACCTGTTTTTGCAACTGCTGAAACAACACAAAATACTTCTAAAGAAGAATCTTCTTCGTGCATAATAATTTTAGTTGCAGTGTGATCTATTGGAAGAGGATGACATAAGGGAATTAATTCACTTGTTTTTTTTACACCCAGCACAGCCGAAACTTCTGCTAAAGTTATAGGATCTCCCTTGGGCATTTCTTTATTTTTAATCATATTAAAGACTTCTTTCCCAACATAAATTTTCCCCGATGCAAGAGCTCTTCTAAATGTTTCTTTTTTTGAGGAAACATCAACCATATTAAATGAATTTTTTTTAAAAATTTCTTTTGCCCAATCTTTTAATTCATCTTGATTTACTATTTTTAATTTTGTCAATTATCCTCCTGTTTTAGATAAATTTTTAGTTGAGCCCGTATCTCCAAGTTCTAAATAATGTGACTCTTTTTTAAACTGCATTTGTTTTAATATAAGGTCTTTTAACTCGTTAAGTTGATCGTCTTTTTGTAATAAATGTCTTACACTTATTCCAGTATTTCCAAATAAACAAAGTCTCAAATCTCCTCTAGAAGTAATCCTTAAACGATTACAAGTTTTACAAAAGTCTTTTGAATAAGGAGCAATTATTCCAAATTTACCTTTGTATTCAGGGTTTATGTAATTTAGTGCTGGACCAGCGTCTTTTCCTAAAGTTTGATAAATCCAATTATTTTCATTTAAATAATTCTTAAATACTTTGGATGAGGCATGATATTTTTTAAAATATTCTAAATTATCGCCTGTTTGCATTAGTTCTATATATCTAAAATCTATTTTGTTACTTTGAATAAATTTTGACCATGTATCAAAGTCTTTTTCTGATGAATTAATTCCATTCAGTAGAACAGCATTAATTTTAATATTTTCAAAACCTAATTCTTGTAAATTTTTTATTCCTTCTAAAATTTCTTGCAGCCTGTCATGTCCAGTAACATTTTTAAAAGTTTCGCGGTTAAGACTATCTATACTTATATTTATTCCATTTAGACCACTATCAACCAATAGCTTTGCTTTTTTATCTAAATGATAACCATTTGTTGTAATTACAACTTTTTTTATTCCAGAATCTACTTTTAAAACTTTAATAATTTCAAAAAAATCTTTTCTTACAGTTGGTTCACCACCTGTAATTCTTATTTTATTAACTCCTAATTCAGAGAAGCATTTTGCAAGACGTTTTATTTCATCAAGATGAAGAAATTTTCTATTATCACTTTTATCAACTTGGTAGCCATTTGGCAAACAATAACCACATTTAAAATTACAAACATCTGTAATTGACATTCTAATATACGGAAATGTTCTACCAAAACTATCTTTAAGCATTTTTATTTATTTTTTTTTAATTTAAGTTATCATAATTATTAAATTATATCATGACCAAAATCCTTACCAATGATGAGATAAATCAGTTTAAAAAAGATGGAGCTATATTTTTGAAAGGAAAATTCGATGCTAGTTGGATAAATAAACTTCAGACTGGAATAGAAAAAGATATAAAAAATCCAAGTCCCAGATTTAAATCTCATACTTTAGAAAAAGGTGTTCCTGCTTATTTAGAAGATTATTGGACTTGGCATTTAGTGCCTGAATTTAAAGATTTTGTATTCAATTCACCTTATGCAAAAATAGCATCGGAATTAATGTCAGCAAAAAAAATAAATCTTGTTATGGATAATTGGTTTTTAAGAGAAGGTGGATCTAAATCTAAAACTCCCTTTCATCATGATGTTAGTTATTTTGATATGGAAGGCACAATGTGTGTACTTTGGCTACCACTTCAGCCAAGTAAAAAAGATGAGGGTGTTGCCTGGGTAAAAGGATCACATCTATGGAATAAATTATTTTTAAGAGTTCTTTTTAAAGATGGTCACAAGATTGAAGGTGATGAATGTATAATTAATGGAAAAAAATATGAAACACCTCCAGATATTTTAGGAAATAAAGAGAAATATGAATTTTTAAATTGGGATTGTGATTTGGGAGACTGTGTAATTTTTGATATGAGAACACTCCATGGTGCTCTTAGTTCATCTATACCAAACAAAACATTAAGTCGTTATACATTAAGAGTAGCAAAAGAAGATGCAAAAATAAGTTATATTGGAGATTGGACTAGTTATAATTATAGAAAAGCTATGCAAGACGCTGGATATAAAAATGGCGATCCTCTAGGAGGTGAAATGTTTCCAACTTTGTATGAAACTAATTAACTTCTAGCCCTTAAGACTAGAAGTTAAATTTCTAAAAATTTATCCTGCAGGCTTATAAAGACCCATTGCTTTTCCAGCCATCTCAGCTGTTTTACTCATATCCATTTCTTCTAATATAGTAAAATTGCTAATAGCTCCAGAAGCCTCCACTGCTAATTTAACTGCAGCCATTGATTCAAAGTCTTTTCCGCTAACACATCCAACAAAATCATACGATCCTCTTGTTATCGCAAATGATTCCATTTTAGCATCTAATGCTGTTGCCAATGCATTTGCAGCAGCAGCTCTATCTTGCTTGGGATCTTTTATAAATCCTTTAAATGCTTGGGCAGTATAGTTTCCAATTATATAAAATTTAGCCATAATATTCTCCTTTCTTTAATATTTAGAATATCATTTTTACAAAAATGTTATAATGAGTAAATTGCATAGTAGACACAATCTAAAGTAATGCTAAATTGAAGTTTATGTACGAAAAATTTGGACAATTTATTGATGGTAAGTGGCAACAGTCATCTGACAAATCAACATATGAAGTTATTAATCCAGCTAATGAAGAAATTATAGGTCATGCATCAAAAGCAACACCTGCTGATGTTGACAAAGCATTAAAATCTGCTGCAAAAGGTTTAGAAGTTTGGAAGCAAACACCACCATGGCAAAGATCTTATATTATTAGAAAAATAGCAGACAAGATGAGAGAAAAACAAGATGTCCTAGCTAAATGGATGACTCTCGAGGTAGGTAAACCGTTTGTGGAAGCCAAAGGTGAAGTTGGTGGAGCTGCAGATATTTTTGAATGGAATGCTGAAGAAACAAAAAGAATTTACGGACAAACAGTTGAAAGTAGATTTGCAGATACAAGAGTACATGTTTATTATCAACCAATAGGGGTTGTTGCAGCTTTAACACCTTGGAATTTTCCATTAGTTTTGTCTTCAAGAAAAATTTCGACAGCTTTAGCAGCAGGATGCTCGGTAATAGTTAAGCCAGACATTATTACACCAGGTACAGTGATGGAACTTATCGATATATGTAGAGAATGTGGGGTTCCTCCTGGAGTAGTAAATTTGTTATCTGGAGATCCTCCAAGTATTGCACAACAATTAATTTCATCAGATATAATTAAAAAAATTTCAGTAACTGGTTCAACAAGAGTTGGAAAATTAATTCTTAAACAAGCAGCTGATAAAGTACAAAGAGTTACAATGGAACTTAGTGGTCATTCTCCATTTATTGTTTTTGATGATGCAGATATTCAAAAAGCTACTGATATGGCAATTTCTGCAAAATATAGAAATAATGGACAAGTTTGTATTTCACCAAATAGATTTTATATTCAAGAAAAGAAAAAAGATGAATTTGTTAATTTGTTTATTGAAAAAACAAAAAAATTAAAAATAGGTGATGGCATGGACCCAAGTGTTCAACTTGGTCCTTTAACAACAAAAAAAAGATTAAACGAAGTAGAAGAATTAGTTGAGACAACAAAAAAAGAAGGAGCAAAAGTACTATTAGGTGGCAAAAGACCTGCTGGCTTTAATAAAGGCTTTTATTATGAACCAACAATTTTTGATAATGTAAAAGATGATTTTACAATTATGAAAGTGGAACCATTTGGTCCACTAGTACCAATGTTATCCTTTAAATCATTTGACGAAGTAATTGAAAGAGCAAATAATAATGATCTAGGTTTAAGTAGTTACATATGTACAAACTCAATGGAACAAGCGCACAGAGCATCAGAACTAATGGAAACAGGTACCGTAGCGGTTAATACTCCTCTAGTAGCCATAGCAGAAGCGCCTTTTGGAGGAATCAAACAAACAGGTTATGGAAGAGAAGGTGGTTCTATGGCGATTAAAGATTATTTGAATGTTAAATATACACACCTTGGTATCAAAGGTTAGTTAAATTGAAAAAAAAATAAGCTTAAAAATTAATGCAAATAGGAATAGATTTAGGAGCTAGTAAAATAGAGAGTGTTGTCTTGTCTGAAGATGGAAAGGAACATTTAAGGGAAAGAGAGCCTACACCACAAAGTTACAATGAGACAATAAACCTTATAAAAAAAATTGTAATAGATATTGAAAGAAAATTTAACAAAGAATTAAATGTTGGTTTATGTCATCCTGGCGCAATAACTCCTTCAACCGGTAAACATAAAAATGCAAACAATACTTTATGGTTAAATAATAGAACATTGCAAAAAGATATATCTAAAGAACTTAACAAAAATGTTTATTGTGAAAACGACGCAAATTGCCTTGCTTTATCTGAAGCTATTGATGGATCTGCGAAAAATTTTAAAACTGTTTTTGGTATAATACTTGGTTCTGGGTGTGGAGGTGGATTAGTTATTAATAAAAAAATTATTTCAGGATCAAATAATAATGCAGGTGAATGGGGTCATAACCCTTTACCATATTTTGGATTAACCGAAGATGAAGATCCTCCATTATCAAAAGAAAGTACCTTAGTACCTAATATTTCTATTGAAAAATATGTTTCAGGCAAAGGATTAGAAGATTTATATTTCAAAAAATTTAAAAAAAAAGCTTCAGCTGAGGAAATATTTAAAAACCAAAAGGAAAATCAAAAATTTATAGATAATTTCTATAATAGACTCTCAAGAAGTTTATCTACATTAATAAACATTATTGATCCAGATGTTATAGTGTTTGGTGGAGGACTATCAAATGAAATTAATGATTTGAATTTACTTAAAGAAATGACAGGAAATTTTGCCGGATCTTTGAATATTAATACAGAATTCGCTAAGCCTATGTATGGAGATGCAAGTGGAGTTAGAGGAGCGGCTAGACTAGGAAAAACAATTAATTATTGATATTATAAAATACAATGAAATTTTTACGAATAGGGATTAAAGGAAAAGAAAAACCAGCAGTGTTGGACAAAGATGGAAAAATTAGAGATTTAAGTTCAAAAATAAAAGATTTTAGTCCTGAATTTTTAAACAATTCATCAATAAATAATCTTAAAAATTTAAATTTAACTGATCTCCCCGAACTATCCAAAAGTGAAAGAGTTGGCGCCTGCATAGCAAAACCAGGAAAATTTGTTGCAATAGGATTAAATTATTCTGATCATGCAAAAGAAACAGGAGCTAAAACACCAACAGAGCCAATAGTCTTCATGAAAGCAACTAGCAGCATTTCAGGACCGTATGATAATATAGAAATGCCAAAAGATTCATCTAAATTAGATTGGGAAGTTGAGCTAGCAATAGTTATTGGAAAAGAAACAAAAAATATTTCTGAGAAAGAAGTTTCGGATTATATATTAGGTTATTGTATTGTTAATGATGTCAGTGAAAGAGAATGGCAACTTGAGAAATCAGGTCAATGGGTCAAAGGAAAGTCAGGTGATACATTTGGACCAACGGGACCTTATTTAGTAACTCAAGACGAAATTCCTGATATTAATAATTTAAATTTAATATTAGAGGTTAATGGAAAAAAAATGCAATCTGGCAACACAAAGAATATGATTTTTAATGTAAATTTTTTAATTTCTTATTTAAGTAAGTTTATGTCTTTACAACCAGGTGATTTAATTACCACAGGAACACCTGCGGGAGTTGGAATGGGAATGAAGCCACAAGTATTTTTAAAATCAGGCGATAATATTAAATTGAGTATAGATTTTTTGGGCGAACAAAATTCAAAAGTTGTAATCAAATAAAATAATCCATGTTTGAATTATTTATTGCTTTGGCCGCAGGATTAGTTAGTTTTTTATCACCCTGTGTTTTACCTCTTATTCCAGGCTATATTTCTTATATTTCTGGAAGTTCACTTAATGAATTAATTGAGAAAAAAAATATTAATTTAATACCAATCATTTTATTTACAGTTGGGTTTTCCATTGTCTTTATAATTTTTGGAGCTGCATCAACTTTTTTGGGTCAATTATTACTTCAAAATTCTTTTGAATTACGAATTATAGCAGGATTTATTATTATTATTTTTTCGCTTCATATAATTGGAGTGATAAATTTAAAATTTTTAAATTATGAAAAAAGAATTCAAGCAAATACTAATAAAAATATATTTAGCCCTATAGTTATTGGAGCTGCTTTTGGTTTTGGATGGACTCCATGTATTGGTCCAATTTTAGGTTCTATTTTAGCTTTAGCAGCAACAGAAGAGAGTATTAATAAAGGAATATTACTATTATTTTTTTACTCTTTAGGTTTAGCTATTCCATTTATTTTGTCAGGATATTTAATACAGAGGTTTTTGATATTTTCTAAAAACTTTAAAAAGAATATTAATTTAGTATCAAAAACAGGCGGAATAATTTTGCTTATAACGGGTATTTTGATTTTAACTAATCAACTGCAGACCCTGGGTTATTATATTTTAAATATCTTTCCATTTTTACAAAACTTTGGATAAAACTTAATTATGAAAATTTATCAAATTGATTGTAGTGCTAGAAAAAAAGGATCTGCTTCAAGAGAATTAGCAAAAAAACTTCTAGAAAAAATTAAAAAATCAGAAGATGAAGTAATTTATAGAGATTTAGATGATGAGATGCTTTTTGTGGCTGGTCTTACAGAATCTGGAATGTCCATACCTGAGAATGAAAGAACGGACCAACATAAAAAAATGTTTGAACTATCTGACAAACTAGTAAAGGAATTAAAAGAAAGTGATATTATAATAATTTCAACACCAATATATAACTTTGGTCCACCCGCAACTCTAAAAGCATGGTCTGATCTTGCTGCGAGAGTAAAATCAACTTTTAAATATTCTGAAGATGGAAAACAAATAGGACTTTTAGAAAGCAAAAAAGTCTACTTGGTAATTACTTCTGGAGGAACAAGAGTAGGTAGTAAAGAAGATTATTTAACTCCTTGGCTTAAACATGTATTAAATTTTTTTGGTATTAAAAATATTCAAACGATTTCAGCAGATCAAATGTCAATTGATTATGAAGGATCAATAAAAAAAGCTGAAGATGAAATAAATAAAATAACTTAAACTATTTTTTTTCTGGTTTTTTAAATACTATTAATATTACTCCAACTATAATTATAGCACCGCCAATAAATAATTCTTTGGTTGGTTCTTCACCTAAAAGAAAAATTGCAGCTAATAATCCGGTAGGTGGTATACCCATAGTTACTATAGGAAGAACTTTGTATAATGGATTTCTTTTTAAAACATAATAGAAACAACCATAAGTTATTGGCTGCATAATAAATCCTAGGTAAATCGCTATCATCCAACTTTCAAAACTTGCATTTTTAAAGTAGTCGATTGTATTTCCATCAAATATAGCAGAAAGACTTATCAATATTGGTCCAGAAAATAAACCTAACCAAGCAACAAGTGCTAATGGATTTATTTCTTTACTTAATGGTTTAACTAAAACTTGTCCTAATGCCCAAACACCAGATCCTATAATAGTTAATGATACACCAAGAACTTTACCATCTAAGTTAGGGGATCCAGTCAAAATATAAACACCAACAAATGCTATAGCTATTCCTATTAAAGCCCTCGCTGTTGGTTTTTCTTTAAGCATAAAGTATGCAAACACAACTCCAAAAGGAACTTCAGTTTGAACAAGTAAAACTGCTGCTGAAGCATCAATCAAATTTAAACCAGTGTAAGTGATACTATATTGTATTGTATTTGCTATAAGAGAAGCAAAAAAAATTTTTTTAAGATAACCCCTTGGTATTGGAAACCACCAAACTAAAAGTAATGCTACAAAAGTAAATCTTAAACCCATCAATAGAAAAGGAGGCAGATACTCCATAGCAGGTTTTGCGATAACAAAACCAAATCCTAAAAAAATTGGAACTAATGCAGCAATTAAAGAATCTCGAAGCGTCAAAGCTTAAATTTTCTTTTTAAATGTCTTAATTTTCCTTCTGTACTATCAAAATCTATGTAACAACCTTGTAGAAATCTTTTACCTTCATTTGGATCAAACTTAGTTCTTCCATGTAAAACTCTGTAATTATCCATCATCATAAGATCTTTTGGAGCTAATTTAAATTCTATTCTATTTTTTTCAGAGTTGTATAAATCAGATAATTTTTTTCTAGCTTTATAATATAAATCCAGTTTATTTTTTTCTAACATTGGCACATAATCTAATCTTGGACTAAATCTAACTTGTTTAAATTCTTTATTATCATCTAAATGAATTAATTCAGACCAATCTTCCAACATCACACTTTTGTCAGTAAATTTAAATCTAACTTTCACTTCAGAGAGAATTTTATAAAATTCAGGATTATCCCTTTTAAGATTTTCGGTTACTGTATAGCCATCCACAAGTGTTGAAAAACCTCCTTTAACTTCATTCTCAATGCAATGTAATAATTGAATACATGGTACTGGATTTCTATAAGGATTATCTGTGTGAGGGCTTAAATGTAAAGTTGTATAAGCTAGATCATTTGGATTTGATTTAGATTTAACATTGAAATGTTCTCCGAAATTAGTCCTTCTTACACTTCCAATTAAATTTGCAAACTTAACAATATAGTTATTTTCTGTAGGGACATTTTTTATAACAACAAAACCAAATTCATAAAATGAAACTAACAAATTATACATTTCTTTTGATTCAAAAAAATCTTCTTTATATTCAAAATTTTTTATATTTTTTAAAGTAGAGTCCCATTTTTTTTTGAGAATTGATTTTATTACAGTATCTTTATTTGAGAATTCAGATTCAAGTTTAGTTATATCAAGCCTAGAATTTACTCCATCATTAAAATCAATTTCAAGAAAACCATTTTTTATTTGAGCTTTATTTATAATTATTTCTCCATTCATGGTTGAGGGATCAAATAATCTTTGTTGTGTACCTTTGTCTAAAAATTCATCTCCATCAACTCTTTCTCTTAACCAAAAAGGGTGAATCTCTTGAACTGTTTTACCGTTATTAAATAAAACTTTATTTTCGTTTAGTTCAATTTTCATAAGATTTTTTAAGGATTATTTAAAATTTAGCTTTAATCAAGATAAATAAGATAGTATGTGATGATTGTTATGGATCAATTTGGGAAAAAAGAATTCAGATATTATGCTAATTTTTTAAGTCGATTAGCAAAGGATATGACTAAGTTTTATTACTTAAAACTAAACAAGCCATTTAAAGCAATAAATAAAAGTAAAGGTAGTGGTTATGATCCTGTGACAAAAGCGGATAGAGCTTTTGAAAAGTTTATAAGATCTAAAATAAAAAAGAAATTTCCAACTCATGAAATTATTGGTGAAGAATTTGGTCATAAAAAAGCCAAGAGTGATTTTACTTGGGTAATTGATCCAATAGATGGAACTAGATCTTTTATAATTGGCAACCCTACTTGGAGTAATTTGATAGCTTTAAACTATAAAGGAAACCCAATTGTTGGTTTAGCGAATTTTCCCAAACTAAATAAATATTATTTAAACTATTCGAAGAAAACTGCTTACGTTGTTAACATTGCTTGTGTCGGAAAAGATAAGAAAAAAAAATTATTAGTTAATAAAAAAGCTTCTTTTAAAAATGTTAAAGTTGCAGGAGCATTTCATGGCTGGCTTTCATTAAAAAAACAAAACAAAATTCCTAAAGTTTTAAAACTTATGCAGTTTCCATGCTTTGATGCATTGAGTTATGCTCATTTTTGTGAAGGAAAAATTGATATAGTTCTTCAATGCCAAAATAAAATATGGGATGTTCATGCTCTAATTCCTATAATTTCTGCAGCAGGTGGGATAGCAACTAATTGGAAAAATGGAGAAGCTAAAAATGGAGGCAGCATTTTAGTTTCCGCAAATAAAACTATACATAAAAAGATGT
>CACDXO010000011.1 GCA_902556825.1 uncultured Pelagibacteraceae bacterium | reverse complement strand
AAATTAAATCTGGAACCTAATTATAATTCTCCCAATAAGAATGCTTTAAATGATTTAAAATATGCATTTTTAGAGAGTCGCGTAGCTGATGAAAAAAGTGGAAATAATAAATATGAAGGAAATACCTACTATAGAAACAATAAAAAATTTAATATTAATTATATAAATTATTGGGGCAATGAAAAACATACAAGATTGTTTGATAATTTCTTTCACAGCAATGGTAAATTTAAAGAAAATTATAATGAATCAACAAAAAAAATTATAGAATACTTTTATGGAATGGATAAAAATGGTAAAAAAATTTTCTATTCTTTAAAGCTAGATCATCCAGATATAATATCATTTATAAACGACTCAAAATTTAATGAAAATCAAAATCAATTTACATATGATTTAATTTTTTATAATGGAGATGAGTTAAAAATTAATATAAATACAAATAGCAGCGGATGGATTTCCTTTATAGATACTTGGGATCCTAATTGGAAAGTGTTTATTGATAACGAAGAAGCAAAATTAATGAAATTATTTGGTGCTTATAAATCAGTTAAAGTTCAGCCTGGAAAATCGGAAATTAGATTTGTTTATATGCCTCTAAATTTTAGTTTTAAATAAAATGAAAGCAATTATTTTACAACATATTAGTATTGAAGACCCAGGGTTTATAAAAGATTTAATGATTAAAGATGATTTTGAGCTAACCACAATTGAATTAGACGAAGGACAAAAAATCCCATCAGATTTATCAAAATTTGATTTAATGTTTTGTATGGGTGGCCCAATGGATACTTGGATGGAAAAGGATTACCCATGGTTAATAGAAGAAAAAAAAGCGATTAAAGAATTTGTTATATCTTTAAAAAAACCTTATTTGGGTTTTTGTTTAGGGTGTCAATTACTAGGTGAAGTTACAGGTGGAAAAGTAGTTAAGTCGAAAAATCCTGAAATCGGAATGTTAGATATAAATTTTTCAGAAAATAAAAAAAATGATTTATTATTTTCTGAATTTCCAGAGAAAATTAAATCTTTACAATGGCACTCGTATGAAGTCCAAGAGCTAGAAAAAAATAATAACATAACTTTAATAGCTTCATCGCCAGAAACTAAATATCAAATTTTTAAATATAAAAATCATGCTTATGGAATTCAATTTCATATAGAAATTAAAAAAACCACAGTCAGTGAATGGGGGTGTGTTCCTGAATATAAATCCGCTTTAGAAAAACAGCTTGGAGAAGGAGCACTAGATAAATTTGATAAGGACTCCCAAGTCCATATGTCTAGTATGAACGAATATTCTAAAATATTGTACGAAAATTTCAAAAAATTAGTGTAATAATTCTTCTTTAGTTTCCCTGATTATTAAGCTAGATTTTTATATTTAATAATTAGGAGGGGAAATGAAATCTAAAAATTTGGTCAAATTTTTGATAGCTATTTTATTTGTTTTTTCATCTACACAAACATTTGCAAATACAATTAAATGGTCAATGCAAGGAGATAGTTTAACACTTGATCCACATGCTCAAAACGAAGGACCAACAACAATGGTATCAAGACAGATATACGAAGCTTTAGTTACTAGAGGTTTAGATATGTCTATTGGACCACAACTAGCAGAAAGCTGGGAGGCTACAACACCTAAGACTTGGAAATTTAATCTTAGGAAAGATGTAAAGTTTAGCGACGGAACACCTATGACATCTGAAGATGTTGTATTTAGTATCTTGAGAGCTCAACAACGTACATCAGACTTTAAAGAATATATAAGCACTATTACATCAGTAAAAGCAACTGATGCTTATACAGTTGAAATTCAAACAAGAGAACCAAATCCAATTCTTTTGAACCAATTGTCAAATATATTTGTAATGTCTAAAAAATGGTGTGAAGAAAATTTTGCAATGGCTCCACAAAACTGGGATGCAGGACAAGAAACATTCTCTGCAACCAATTCAATGGGTACGGGACCATTTAAAATTACTTTAAGAGAGCCTAATACGAAAACTGTTTTTAAAAAGAATACTAAATGGTGGGGTGAAGTTGAACATAATATAACTGAGATACACTTACTTCCAATTAAAAATGCTGCAACTAGAGTTGCTGCATTATTATCTGGAGAGTTAGATGTTGTAACAGATGCTCCAGTTCAAGATTTAGATCGTATTAGAGCATCGGGTGCTCATAAAGTTCAAAGCACTCCACAGATGCGTACAATCTTTTTAGGAATGGACCAAGCTGCTGACCAACTTAGAACCGGTAATACTGGTGATAACCCATTTAAGAAAAAAGAGGTTAGACAAGCACTTTATCAAGCAATTGATATAGAGGCGATTAAGAAAAAAGTTATGAGAGGTTTAAGTGAGCCTGCAGGAATAATTACTTTCCCAGGAGTTACTGGATACACTAAAGAACTTGATGAAAGATTACCTTACGACGTTGATGCTGCAAAACAGTTATTAGCTGATGCGGGTTATCCTGATGGTTTTGAAGTAGAACTAAGATGTCCTAATGACAGATATGTAAACGACGAAGCAATTTGCACAGCTGTTGTTGGAATGTTAGGAAAAATTGGTGTTAAAGTAAATTTATTTGCTCAAACTAAAAGTAAACACTTTAAGGAACTTAAAGACAACCAAGGAGACTTTTATATGCTAGGCTGGGGTGTTCCTACTTTAGACAGTCACTATGTATTTCATTACTTATATGAATCTGGCGCAAGCTGGAACAAAGTTAACTTTAGCGATGCTGAAGTTGATGCTGCAATCAGAGTAATGGAAGGTGAAGTTAATCTAGAGAAAAGAAATGCTGCAATAGCAAATGCTTGGAAAATTGTAAAAGATAACATTGCTTATCTACCTTTACACCACCAAGTAATTTCTTGGGCATCAAAAAGAAGTGTTGATGTTCCTATAAGACCGAATAATGAACCATTATTCCGTTTTTCTAACGTAAGATAAATTAATCTTTTACAAGCCCTTTTATAAAAAAGGGCTTGTAAGTAAAATTTTCATAAATTGATTAAATATTTTTTTAAGCGTCTGATACAATCCGCGATGGTGATGCTTGTCGTTGCCTTTGTTTCTTTTTCACTATTTAATTTTGTAGGAGATCCGATCAATAATATGGTTGGAGAAGAAACATCAGATGAAGAAAGAGCAGAACTTAGAGAAACTTTAGGATTAACAGATCCTATATATGTTCAATTTACAAGATTTGTAGGAAACGCTGCTAAAGGAAATTTTGGCATATCATATCAATTAAAGAGACCAGTTTCTGAATTAATTTCTGAAAGACTACCAGCAACAATCGAGCTTGTTTTAATATCAGCTTTAATCGCTTTAGTATCTGGGACTTTATTAGGAGTTTATACCGGTATAAATAGGAAAGGTTTTTTGAGTGATATAATATTAGCTATTTCTTTGTTGGGTGTCTCACTCCCCACATTTGTAATAGGTATATTATTTATTTATCTTTTTGCAGTAATTTTAGGAATATTACCATCCTTTGGTAGAGGAGAAGTTGTTAGTCTTGGGTATTGGACCACAGGTTTTTTAACTTTGTCTGGATTGAAAGCTATAATTCTTCCTTCTGTAACTCTAAGCCTTTTTCAAATGACCTACATTATTAGACTTGTTCGAGCAGAAATGATGGAAATATTGCAAACAGATTATATTAAATTTGCAAGAGCAAGAGGTATAAGTGAAAAAAGCATTCAATATAAACATGCATTAAAAAATGGATTAATACCTGTAATAACAATTGCTGGAATAAATATTGGAACCTTAATTGCATTTTCAATAATTACAGAAACTGTTTTTCAATGGCCAGGTATGGGATTTTTATTCATCCAAGCTGTTCAATTCGTGGATATACCAATTATGTCTGCGTACTTAGTTTTTATAGCATTTGTTTTTGTAATGATAAATTTCATTGTAGATATTTTATATTACTTCATTGACCCAAGAATTAGAGTTAAAGCGGAGGCAGTAAGTGGATAATAAAAATTTAACATTACTTAGTAGAATTAAAGATAGCGATATTTATTTCAGTTTTATAAAATCACCTACCGCTGTAATTTCTACTTTAATATTAATTATAATTTTCTTTTGTTCTTTTTTTGTTGAATTAGTAACACCATATAATCCATTCGATCCATCATCATTATCTTTAATGGATGCATTTACCCCACCTTCGTGGACTGAGGAGGGTCTTGCTAAATTTATTTTAGGAACTGACGGCCAAGGTAGAGATATGTTAGCGACAATTCTTTATGGATCACGAATTTCTTTAATTGTAGGTTTTTCAGCAGTTATATTTGCTTTAGTTTTAGGAGTAGGTTTAGGACTAAGTGCAGGATATTTTGGTGGAAAATATGAAATGATTGTTATGAGATTGACAGATGTGCAGTTAACGGTACCAAGTATTTTAATGGCACTCTTGGTTGACGGAATTGCTCGTGGAATTATTTCAAGAGAATTACACGATGAAATGGCAATCTATGTTTTAATTTTTGCAATCGGAATTTCTGAGTGGCCTCAGTTTGCAAGAGTTTCAAGAGCTGCGACTTTGGTAGAAAAAAATAAAGATTATGTATCTGCTTCAACAATTATTGGTGTTTCAAATATAATTATTATGTTTAAACATATTTTGCCGAATATAATGAGACCGATTCTAGTAATTGGAACAATAGGACTTGCACTTGCAATAATAGCTGAAGCAACTTTAAGTTTTTTAGGAGTAGGCGTTCCTCCTACAACACCTTCGTTAGGAACATTAATTAGATTAGGTAATGATTTTTTATTTTCTGGTGAATGGTGGATTACATTTTTTCCAGCAATATTTTTAGTAATATTAGCATTTTCAATTAACCTTTTAGGAGATTGGATGAGAGATACTCTTAATCCAAAACTTAACTAATGACATTTTTAAAAATAAATAATTTAAGTGTTAATTATGAAATGCGAAGAGAAACAGTTTATGCTGCAAAAAAAGTAAATATAAATGTTGAAAAAGGTGAAATACTTGGCCTTGTAGGAGAGTCTGGATCAGGAAAAAGCACAGTAGGTAATGCAATAATTAATCTTATAGATGAGCCTGGAAAAGTATCTGGTGGATCAATAATTTTAGATGGAACTGATATTTATGAAAATCCAGAGAATATTCTTAAATTAAGAGGAAAAAAAATAGGTCTTATTTTCCAAGATCCTCAAACTTCTTTAAATCCTATACTTACAATAGGTGAACAATTAATTGAAACAATTCAAACTCATTTAAAATTAAGCAATGAAGAATCAAAAAATAAGGCTATTAATTTATTAAAAGAAGTTGGAATAAAAGATGCCGAAACTAGATTTAATAATTATCCTCATCAGTTTTCAGGAGGTATGAGACAAAGAGTGGTTATTTCACTAGCTCTTTGCTGCGAACCTGAACTTCTTATCGCTGATGAACCAACTACTGCTCTTGATGTTTCAATACAATCTCAAATTTTAGATTTAATTAAAAGATTAACTAAAGAGAGAAATTTAGCGGTTATATTAATCACTCATGACATGGGTGTTATCTCAGAAACAACAAGCAGAGTAGCTGTAATGAAAAATGGAAATTTAGTTGAAATTGGACCAACTAAAGAAATATTAACAAAACCCAAAGAGATTTATACAAAAGCACTTGTAAGCTCTGTTCCCCCTACAAATAAAAAAATAGATAGATTTAAAATTATTGAAAAGGAAAACAAAACTCAAGGTGAAACCAATATTAAAATTTTAAATAGATGGACAAAAAAAGATATTATTGATCAGGACTTAGTTAAGGTTAAAAATTTATGCAAAACATTTGATGATAATTTTTTTACAGAAAGCACTAAAAACTCCGTAATGGCTGTCGATGATGTGTCATTTAATATTAAAGAAGGTGAGTCGTTCGGATTAGTTGGTGAAAGTGGAAGTGGTAAATCAACAATAGCCAAAATGATTGTTAATTTATATAGCCCAAGCGCTGGAGATATTGATTTTGATAATGTTTGTATAACAAAAATTAAAAGTAATAAAGAAATGATGAAATTTAGAAAACAAATCCAAATGATATTTCAAGACCCTTATTCATCATTAAATGGAAGATTAAAAGTTAAAGATATAATTTCAGAACCTATAAAACTTCACAATCCTTCAATAAGCTCCAAAGATATAGATAGTTATATATATGATTTATTAGAATCTGTTGAATTAACTCAACAATCAGCAGAACGTTATCCACATGAATTTTCTGGAGGTCAAAGACAAAGAATTTCAATAGCAAGAGCTCTTGCAACTCAACCAAGACTTCTTGTTTGTGATGAACCAACTTCTGCTCTAGATGTAAGTATTCAAGCACAAATATTAAATTTATTAAAAGATTTACAAGAACAATTAAATTTAACAATCTTATTCATTAGTCATGATTTGCCAGTTGTAAGACAAATGTGTGATCGAATAGCTGTTTTAAAAAATGGAAAACTTTGTGAGATATCAAAAACTGAAGAGTTATTTAAAAACCCATCACATGAATACACAAAAGAACTACTTACGTTAATGCCAAAAATTGAATCAATTTATAACTAATGAAAAAAATATTAATAATTTTAACGTTTAGCTTATTAGCTTCAAGTAATCTATTTGCTGAGACTGAATGTATCAAATAGCTGCAAATTTAACATTAACTATTCATTTTATCTTTATTATCTTTGTTGTATTTGGCGCATTGTTTTTTTTGATCTCAAAAAAGATTGTTTTTATCCATTTTCCGTTCTTAATTTGGGGGTGCTACGTAGAATTCACAAATTCCATATGTCCTCTGACTTATCTTGAAAATTGGTTTTTACTTAAAGCTAACTTAACAACATATTCTCAAGGTTTTATTCAAAATTACTTAATACCTATTGTTTATCCAGAAAATCTTACAAAAGATTTACAAATATATTTAGGGATACTGTTAGTATTAATAAATATATTTTTTTATACATTTATATTTATTAAATTAAAAAAAAAATAAGGAGGAAATATGCCAATGTTTAAACCAATCTCTGAAAACGAAGCTAAGGGAAAAGTTAAAGAAGTTTTTGATGAGATAAAAAGTACAAGAAAAATTACTGAAGTTCCAAATTTTTGGAAGTATATTGCAAATAGCCCAGAAACTTTAGAAAGAACCTGGAAATCAACTTCACAGGTTATGAAATCAGGCTCATTAGATGCTGTAACGAAAGAATTAATTTATGTTGCTGTTTCGATGACAAATAGTTGTGAGTATTGCACTAAATCTCATACAGCTGCTGCAAAAAAAAAAGGAGCAACAGAAGAGATGATCAAAGAAATGATCGATGTTATGGGTATAGCCAATCAGAATAATAAATTAGTAGAAGCATACGGAGTTGAAGTCGACGAAATTTATAAGTGATTAACTGAGTTTATTTTAAAACTTTGTACTCAAAGTTTTGAGTAGTTTCGTTTATCTGAACTTCTACCGCACCATTTCTTAAATGAAAATTTCGAGCCATCTCTGTAAGAGGAGATAAAGTAACCAATCTATTTAGGTGGTTAGACTTTTTTATAACTTTAAAAACTTCTTTAACTATCAATTTACCCCCACCTTTTTTTGTTGACCAAACAGTATATGCAATTGCTATTTTACCAATTTTTTGTCCTCTCTGAGCACTTTGTAAAAATGCATCTTTACTTAAAAGATCAAGTTCTTTAACATTTTTTGGTATTTTATTAGTAAAAGCAAAACACATAACAGCATGTATTTCATCTTTATATTTAACACCATATATTTTTCTTCCATAACTAGTTCTAAAATCGTTATCTAATTCTGGTCTTACTGGATCTTTAGAAGTATCACATTCTTTTAACTCAATTAATTCTGCACCTTTTATCCATCCAAAGAAATTTTGAACATTTTTTTTTATATCAATTTTACCTTTTCTTAGACGAGCTTTAATTCTGTATTTATTCATGGGTGTAATCATAAAGAAAGGTATTAAATACTTTTGGTTGAATTAAATGACAATGTTATTTTAGAAAATCAGGTATGCAATTTTTGATTTTATTCTAATCTATTGGGTAATTCCAAGCATTTCCACCTACAACTTTTGATATAGCAGAGAAATCTTTTGTATCATTACCTTCTTTACAAAATTTATCATAAATTTCTAAAGCCATGTTTGCCAATGGAGTAGAGGCGTTTACTTGTTTTGCACATTCATTTGCTAATTTTAAATCTTTATTCATCATGCCTGCAGAAAATCCTGGTCGATAATTATTATTTGAAGGTGTTCCATCGATTAAACCAGGCAAAGGTGGATAAACAGAAATAGGCCAACTATTTCCTGATGCATTTTTCATAATTTCGTGAACTTTTTTAATATCTATATTTAGTCTTTTGGCTAACATTAAAGATTCAGAGGCTGCAATCATTGTTATTCCTAAAGACATATTGTTGCAAATTTTTGCGCCATTACCACTTCCAAGATCTCCTGCATGGAAAATATTTTTTCCCATAATTTTTAATAATGGTAGAGCATTATCAAAAGCTTCTTTAGTTCCACCTACCATAATATTTAAAGTTGCTTTTTCAGCACCCATGATACCTCCACTGACTGGAGCATCGATCATTTTGATACCTTTTTCACTAGCCTTTTTACCTATCTCAATTGATGTTTGGATATCAATTGTAGAACAATCAATAAGAAGACAATTTTTAGAAACTTTATTAATTATACCTTTCTCTCCTAAATAAACTTCTTTAGAATTTTTTCCTTCTGGAAGCATTGTGATTACAGTTGTTACTTCATTTGTAATTAGATCATCTAAATTTTCCACAACATCTAGTTCTTTTTCTTTTGCTTTTTCAATCATCTTTTTTGAAACATCAAAAACTTTTACTTTTTTCCCTGCTTTAACTAAGTTATTTGCCATTGGGTTTCCCATATTACCAACTCCAATGAACGCTATTAGTTCAGACATATTTTTCTCCCTTTATTAAATTTAATTTACTTTACCTAGTAAATTTACAATTAAGACTCCTGCTATGATTAAAATAATTCCAATTAAACCATATGCGTTGGGCATTTGATTATATTTAACAATCCCAAAAATTAGTATTGATGCAACTGTAACCGCACTGTAAGTGGCATATGCAAAACCTACTGGGATTGCAGACATTCCTTTTGCAAGCGAAAACATAGTTACACACATTAAAAGTATGCAAGCCACAGATGGTGTAAGTTTTGTAAATCCATCAGAAATTTTTGCAAAACTGTTTGCAGTTATTCCACAAGATATAGCTATAAATAAAAAAATATATCCTGTGAATGGTTTCATTTAATTGGCTTTTCCTAATAAGTTAACTATTAAAACTCCAGCTATAATTAAGGCAAGACCTATCACAGTATAAAGATCTGGAATTTGTTTGAATTTATAAATACCAACAACTGTGGTTGCTATAATACAAAGTCCTGCGAATGAAGCGTAAGTTATACCTACCGGAATTGTTTTCATAACAAGAGACAAGGTATACATACAACCAACAATAGTTACCGCAGTTATGATACTTGGTAACAATACAGTGAAACCTTGTGCACCTTTAGCAAAACCATTTGATGCAGTCCCTAAAATAACCGCAACAATTAAAATTATATAAGCTGATATATTAGTCACAATTAAAGATTATTATTAATTAGTAATTTTATCTACAAATTTTTTTGTTGGTGGACCTACAACTAGAGATGTAATTATTGCTATTGGTAAACTTACTGACCATGCTTTAAAAAATCTTTGAGCATATTCACTATCCATTCCAGTATTAATATATGTAATAATTAAGGTCATAAACAAACTCATTCCAAAACCCATAATTAAAATAAAAATAAAATTAGAATATTTTTTTTTTAACATTATTTTTTAGACCAATTTATAGCATCTTCCATTCTATCATCTCCCCAAAAAATCTCATTATTTACAATAAATGATGGACTGCCAAAAACTTTATTGTTACGTGCACTATCTGTATTTCCTAAAAATTCTTTTTCTATTTCTTCAGAATTTGCATTTAAAATCACTTTATCTTTATCTAATTTGAGTTCAGAACATATTTCAGAAATATTAGGTTCTACCGCAGGCTCTTTATTTTCTTGAAACCATCTTTTATAAGTGAGCCTTACATAATCAACTCCCCAACCTTCTTTTAAACCAAGTATTGCAAGTTTATTTGCCAGGTCAAATTGAGTTAATGGATACGGAACAGGAGTTTTTGCAGAAAAACCATAACCTTCTGCTCTTCTTTCAATATCTCTCCACATGTAATCAACTTTACTTTTTTTATCATCTGGAAAAGGATGGTTATTCATTTCATTCATTATTATTCTTACACTGAATGGTTTCCAATTAAATTTTACGCTGTGTTTTTTTTCAACATCTAAAATTCTTGTTACAGAAAGATATGTGTATGTACTTCCAATGGAAAAATAAAAATCAATATTATTCATTTAACTTAAAGCGCATCTAGCTGTAATTTTATTACCGTCATGGTCACGGACATAACCATAATAATTTCCATCTGATCTTAATCCTGGAGCTCCTTCATCAACAGCACCATTTTCTATTGCTGTTTTATGAAATTTATCTACCGCCTCTTTCGTTTGAGCTGCCAAAGCAACCATTGTACCATTTCCTGCATTAGCATTTTCTTTATTGTGAGGTTTTGTAATATAAAATTTTGCTCCATCATCTTCACTAAAACCATATCCAATATATCTTTCTGTTACTGTAACTCTTTTCATTTTAAGATGATTTAATATAGCATCGTAAAACTTACTTGATTTTTCAAGATCATTAGTCCCAACCATTACAAAACCAATTGCTTTATTCATTAACAATCTTTATTTAGGCATTGGAGTTGCACCAGTTTCCAAAGCAATTATCTTACCATCTTTATACTTATAAACTGCCATCACAGCCTCAACATTTCCATCATCAAATGTTACGAATGCATGATGAATACCAACTTCATTATTTTCATAAACAATTCTCGTTTTATCTTGTTTAATGTCACCGCTCATCGCCCATTTGATTACATCAGCTTTGCTTAAAGAATTACCTGATTTGTGCATTGTAAATTTAAAATCATCATGCAAAAGTTCATTCATAGCTGTTTCATCTTTATTTGTCATTGCAGCACTATATTTTTCTAAAATAGACATATTATTTTACTCCTTTAATTATTATTACATTTCCGACAGAGTTATCTAACCGTATCTGTCTTACCGGTTTGTATTCTTCAGAATTATAAAACTCCAAAGCTTTTTCGTAAGAGGGAAATTTAACAACGACTGTTCTAGGAAGTTTCCATTCACCCTCAACACATTCGTAATCACCACCTCTTACTAAATATTCTCCCCCATATTTAGCAACTAACCCTGAAGCTTTTGCTACATAATTTTTATATTCTTCAGGGTTAGTTATTTCGATTTGAAATATTGCATATCCATTCATTTTTATTAATCCTTATAGATTAACTTTACTCAATTCATACATTTCAACAACTTCGATACATTCATCAAAAATAGGTTTTGCAATCGGGTTATTACCTGAAGCAAACTTCTTCATTTCTTCTTCATTATGAACCGAGACTTTAAACATAACATAACTTTTATCTGGCCCTATTCCAGGAACTGTTTTTTCAACATGAGCAACAGTTTTTCTTACTGCCATTCCCTCATCTGATTGCATAAATCCCATGAATTTTTCAAATTTTCCTTCACCAGATTTAATTCTTGCTATTGCAAGCATTTCTTTTTCCATATTTACTCCTTTCTTTTTTATTAAAAATTATTTTATTAATTTTAATTTGATAATGTAACAACTTTGTTACATAACAGATATGTGTTATTTATATCCAACTAGGAAATGGTAGGCCTTTTTCTTCTAAAAATTTTTTATTAAACATCTTTGAGTTGTATTTATCTGATTTATCGCAAAGAATAGTGACAATAGTTTTTCCTGGTCCGAGTTCTTTTCCTAATCTTATTGCTCCTGCAATATTAACTCCACAACTTGTACCAAGACTTAAACCTTCATTTTGAATTAAGTCATACAGAATAGGTAAAGACTCATGGTCACTTATTGAAAATGCCCCATCTATTTTAGCTTCAGCAAAATTAGCTGTTACTCTACTTGAACCAATACCTTCTGTGATTGAACCACCTTCACTTTTTAACTCTCCATTTTTGATATAATTATAAAGAGCTGAACCTGTTGGATCGGATAAATAAATTTTTATATCTTTATTTTTTTCTTTTAAATAACTGCTCACACCACCAATAGTTCCACCTGTTCCAGATGAACATACAAATCCATCTACTTTTCCATCTGTTTGTTCCCAAATTTCTGGTCCAGTTGTTTCATAATGACCTTTAGCATTAGCAGTATTATCAAATTGATTAGCCCAAACTACACCGTGATTATTTGTACTCTTTAATTCTTCAGCCACTCTTTTTGCAACTTTGACGTAGTTACCGTCATCTTTGTAAGGTTTTGGTGGTACAAGTTTTAAATCAGCACCTATGTTTCTTAGCATATCTTTTTTTTCTTGTGTTTGATTATCGTTCATTACAATTATTGTTTTATAACCAATTGAATTTCCAATAAGACAAAGACCAATTCCAGTATTACCTGCAGTACCTTCAACTATTATTCCACCTTTTGAGATTAATTTTTTCTCCTGTGCATCCTTTATTAGTGCTAATGCCGCTCTATCTTTAACTGATCCTCCAGGATTCAAATATTCTGCTTTACCATAGATATGACAACCCGTTACTTCTGATGCAGCTTTAAGTTTAATTAATGGAGTGTTTCCTATTCCTTCAACAAAACTAGTTTGAGAATTTTTCATTTATTATCTCCATTAGCAATACCGTAAGGTTTAAATTCTTCGGTAGCTGTTCCAACATTTTTTGCAGGAATGCCAACCATAACTGCATTTTCGGGAACATCTTTTGTTACAACAGCATTTGCGCCAATTTTTGCATTTTTACCAACTACAACAGGTCCTAAAACTTGAGCTCCAGAACCCACAACGACATTATCCATTAATGTTGGATGTCTTTTAGAGTTTCTTTGGTCATCTGAATTTATACTTGGAGAAATTCCACCTAAAGTGACCATATGATATATGGTTACGTTGTTTCCAATCTCAGATGTTTCACCAATAACAACCCCCATTCCATGATCGATAAATAAATTTTCACCTATTTTTGCTTTTGGGTGAATTTCTATTCCAGTTAAAAATCTTGAAAATTGTGAAATTATTCTTGCGATCAAATCTAACTTAGCAATTGAAAAAAAATTAGCTATTCGATGAAAAAAAACTGCTTTTACACCCGGGTAAGTTAATATTACACTTAACTTAGACTTTGCAGCTGGATCTCTATTGATTATGGATTCTAAAAAACTATTCATGATATTTAAATTAATTTGATTATTTAAATGATCAGTTAGTTGTTACAACAACAACTACCTGAGTCAGGTTTGCATAAGCACTCTTTTTCTCCATCGCAAGTGCATCTATCGCTAATACAATTTGTACATATACATTTTGGGTTATCGCAAGCCATATAGATTATAATAAGTGCAGATATTAAAAATACAAGGTCAAATTTGTCTTTTATTACAATCTATCTAAAGTAAACCCTTTAACATTTGCTGGTACGGCTATATCCATCATTTTAGGATTTGCTAAATTTAGATTATTCATTATTTCTACATACTGTTCTTTTGAACTTACTTGAAGTCTTGGATTATTATTTTTTTCATTTTCAATAGTAGAAAATTTTTTTCCATTATAATCATGTGCTGGATACACCAATGTATCTTTTGGTAATTTTAATAACTTATTGAACAAAGAGTCATAAGCATCTTCTGCACTTCCATTTTGAAAATCTGTTCTTCCAGTTCCATTTATTAAAAGAGTATCACCAGTAAAAACTCTATCATTCATTAAGTAACTATAAGAACAGTCTGTATGGCCTGGAGTATAAATTGCCTTAAGCTCTATGTTCTCTACATTTATTTTTTCACTATCTTTTATTCTTAAATCAATTACTTCAGATTTAGATTTTTCTCCCATAATTCTGGTGCAGTTAGTTCTCTTATTTAGCTCGTTTAAGCCAGTGACATGATCAGCATGTATATGTGTGTCAATCACTTTAACTAATTTTAATTCTAAATTTTTTAATATTTGTATGTATTTATCTGTATGTTCAATTACAGGATCAATTATTAAGGCCTCTCTACCTTTTCCACTTGATATAATGTAAGTATAAGTTGAAGATTTAGTGTCAAAGAGCTGTTCAAAAATCATAAGCAATAAGGACACTATAAAAAATTGCATAGCAAATCAATCTTGATTATAATTGTTCTAAAAAATACTAATGAGAGGAAAAAAATGACATTAAAAATTAATAGCTTGGCTCCAGATTTCACGGCTGAAACTTCAGAGGGAAAATTATCTTTGCATGAGTGGCTAGGGGATAGTTGGGGTGTTTTATTTTCACATCCAAAAGATTTTACACCAGTTTGCACAACTGAACTTGGTGCATTAGCTAAAATGAAGCCAGAGTTTGAAAAAAGAAATGTGAAAGTTATGGGCTTAAGTGTAGATCCAGTATCAGACCATGTTAAATGGTTAGAAGATATTAAAGATGTTTGTGGATTAAAACCAAATTATCCAATTGTTGCAGATGAAGACCTAGCAGTTGCTAAGCTTTACAATATGTTAGAAGGTGATGCAGGAACAACATCAATGGGACGTACAGCTGTAGACAATGAAACAGTGAGAACGGTTTATGTTATTAGACCAGACAAAAGAATTGGTTTATTTTTAACCTATCCAATGACAACTGGTAGAAACTTTGATGAAATATTAAGAACAATTGATTCAATGCAACGTACTGCAAAGCATAAAATAGCTACACCTGCTAATTGGAAACCAGGCGAAGACGTTATTATTGTACCCAAAGTTACAAATGATGAGGCAAAAAAAATCTATCCTGATGGATGGGAAACAATAAAACCTTATCTTCGTAAAGTACCAGATCCTAATAAGTAAAACTTGGATCAAAACGAATTAGACCAACAATCTCAGCATTGGGAAAAAAATTTCTCGAATAAGCCTGAGATGTTTGGTCTTGAACCAAGTATCTCAGCCAAAAAGGCTTTAAACTTTTTTAAAGAAAAAAAAATAAATAATATTATTGAACTAGGAGCTGGATTAGGAAGGGATAGTATTTTTTTTGCAAAAAATAATATTAAAATTCAAGCTTTAGATTATAGTTATTCAGGAATTGAAATAATAAATAATAAAATCAAGAAGGATAATTTATCAAATTATATTTCAACAAAATTATTTGATGTAAGAGAAAAACTTCCATTTAAAGACAAGTCAGTAGAGGCATGTTATTCTCACATGCTTTACTGTATGGCCTTAAAAACAAAAGACTTGGAAAAATTAAATAATGAAATCCATAGAATTTTAAAACCAAATGGTTTGAATATATATACTGT
>CACDXO010000010.1 GCA_902556825.1 uncultured Pelagibacteraceae bacterium | reverse complement strand
TAATTTAGAAAATAGACTTAATTTACATAACAAATCTAAGGGAGCTAAATTTACAAAAGGAAGAAAATGGAAGCTAGTTTATTATAAAAGTTATGATAAAAAAAATATTGCAATGAAAGAAGAATATAAATTAAAAAAAGATTATAAATTAAGAAACAAAATTAAGTTAGGATTATAGCTTGAAAATATCAATTTTATTACCCTTTAAAGAAAATTTTTCACCCAGTTATGCTGGTGCTGTATCTTTGTTTATTAATGATACGCTTAAAATTAGTAAATATAAATCAACAACTACTGTATACGGCAATACAAATTTTAAAAATAAATTTAGACTTAAGTATAATAATATTGTTTTAAAAAAAAAACTCTTTCAGAGTCAAAATAAAAGATACGTAGAAGAATTTATTAAAATTGAAAAAAAAAATAATTCTGATTTAATTGAATTACATAATAGACCAATTTATCTTCAATACTTAACAAGTAAGTTAAAAAATAAAACTTATATATTATATTTTCATAATGATCCATTAACAATGAGTGGCTCAACTAGTATTTCTGAAAGAGTATTTTTATTAAAAAATTGTTTTAAAATTATTTTTAATAGCAACTGGTCTAAGAGAAGATTTCAAGAAGGAATGAAAAGTGATTATATAAATAATGAAAAATTAATTGTAATAAATCAATCAGCACAAAAAAAAAAAATTAATTTAAATAAAAAGCAAAAAATAATAACATTCGTTGGAAAACTTAATAAATCAAAAGGCTATGATTTGTTTGGTGATGTTATACTTAAAGTTTTAAATAAATACAAAAATTGGAAATCTATAGTTGTCGGTGATGAACCAAGAGATAAATTAAACTATAATCATAAAAGATTAATAAAACTAGGATTTAAAGAACATAATGAAGTTTTAGATATTTATAAAAAAACAAGTATTGCTGTTGTATGTTCGCGTTGGGAGGAACCATTTGGTAGAACAAGTCTTGAGGCATCGTCAAATGGTTGTGCTGTTATAATAAGTAATAGGGGAGGACTTACCGAAACAATAACGAATGGAGTAATTTTAAAAAAACTAGATAAAAAAAATTTATTCAATGAAATTGAAGAGCTTATAATTAATAATCAAAAAAGAAGAAAGCTACAATTTTTATCAATTAAAAATTTTTATTTAACTCATAAATATATATCTGGTTTAATTGATAAAGCCAGAGATGAAAAACTTTTTTTAAATAAAAAATTTTCTATCCATAAAAATAAAAAATCATTAAGAATTTTACATGTAACGAACTTTAATGAAAGACATAATGGTAGGTTATTTTTTAATACTGGAAGAAGAATAAATAATGGTTTTATTAGACTTGGAAATAGTGTTTTAGAATTTAGTGATCGTGATATTACAAAAAATTATAAATCATATTCAGATTTAAATGGTGCTAAATCTTTAAATGATAAGTTAAAAAAAACATGCAATAATTATAAGCCTGACCTTATAGTTTTAGGACATGCAGATCTAATATCGGCAAAAACGTTATCGGAACTAAGGGATGAGTACCCAAATTTAAAGATTGCGCAGTGGTTTCTTGATCCTCTTAATAAAAATGGACCTGATTATAACAAAAATAAAAAAAGAATATTGGATAAATCAGAGTTTATTGACACAAATTTCATTACAACAAGTCCTGATGTTTTAAAATTTCTTCCAAAAAGAGTAAAAAACTTTTTTATTCCAAATCCATCAGATCCATCCTTTGAAATTTTAAATAATTTTAACCACGCATGTTCTAATGATGTTTTTTTTGCATTAAGTCACGGTGTTCATAGAGGAAGTTTAAAATCTAGAACTTATGATGATAGAGAGATATTTATTAAAAATCTTATAAATAATTGTTCAGATATAAAATTTGATATTTTTGGATTAAATAATGTTCAACCTATTTGGGCAGATCAGTATTTTAAAACAATATCAAATTCAAAAATGGGGTTAAATCTTAGTAGAGGAACACCTATAAAATATTATAGTAGCGATAGAATTACACAAATAGCAGGCAATGGCCTTGTTACATTGATCGATGAAAAAACTTATTATAGAGATTTTTTTGATGATAAAGAAATGGTTTTTTATAAAAATATATCAGACTTAATAGAAAAAATTTCAAAAATTAGCAAAGATGAAAAATTAAGAAAATTAATAGGAAAAAAAGGTAAACAGAAATATTTAAAATATTTTAATTCTAATTTAGTTGCAGATTTTATAGTAAATAAATCTTTTGATATAAATAATAAAAAAAAATATTTGTGGCATGATAAATAATGTTTTCAATTATAATACCCAGTTTTAATAATTTAAATTACCTAATTTTATGCTTACGAAGTATCAATGATAATTCTTTAAAAAAACATGAAATAATTGTTCACGTAAATGAAGGTTCTGATGGAACTATAGAATACGTAAGAAAAAATAACATAAAACACTCTTTTTCTAATAAAAATATTGGTTTATGTACATCTATAAATACTGCTGCAAGACTTTCAACTACTGAATACATACTGTACGCTCATGATGATATGTATTTCTGTCCTAGATGGGATGTACATTTAATAAATGAAGTTAATAAGATTGGTCACAATAATTTTTACTTATCCGGTACAATGATTGAACCAAATTCTGGACATATTATATTTGACTGTGGCGATAGCATTGAAACTTTTAATGAGAAAAAACTTTTATTAAATTATAACAATTTAAATTTTTACGATCATCAAGGAACACATTTTGCACCTCATCTTGTTACTAAAGTCATGTGGAATAAAGTTGGTGGATTTAGTGAAGAGTTTAATCCAGGTATTGCCTCTGATCCTGATTTTAATATGAAATTGTGGAAACAGGGCGTTAGAATATTTAAAGGTTTGGCTAATTTTAAAGTTTATCATTTTGGTTCAATTACAACTCGAAAAAAATATGGATTTAAGCAAAATCGAGGAGATAAAACTTTTTTAAAAAAATGGGGAATTACAATTAAGTTTTTTAAAAAACACTACATGAAATCAAAAACAAAATATTTGGGCCCACTAAATGAACCAAAATTAACATTAAATTATTTTTTTGAGCTAATAATATGTAAAATTAGAAAAATTTTTACATTTTAATTTTATTTAAAGCATTATTTTTAAACAAATTTGCTTCTTGAATATATCTTCTTACCATCTGGGTAGTTTTATGTCCTGTCATTGCCATTATATTTCTTTCTTCAGCCCCTGATTCTGCTGCTGATGTAGCAAATCCTGATCGTAAGCTGTGACCTCCATACTTATTTGGATCAAAACCAGCTAGTGATGCATATTTTTTTATAATTAATGATATGCTCTTATCTGAAATATTAAATAATTTTCCTGATTTAATTTTTGAATTCTCAATCCAATCTTTTAATGAAAGTACAGGGCAAAAAGATTTATTATCAAAGTAGGGGATTGCTTTAATCATTCCTTCGCCTGATTGATCTGTTTTTGATCTCTTAATAAAAATTTTTACTCCTTCATTTACAAATTCTAAATCATCATAATCAATATTTACGAGTTCTGACCTTCTGAAACCTCCAGAAAAACCTATTAAGATAATTGCTTTATCTCTTATTTTGTTTTTTATATTTTTTGAATTTTCAGAAATAATACAGTCTACTTCTCCAGATTCATTATTATTTAAATATTGATCTATAACTTCAATTATTTGTTTTAAATCATTGATTAATATAGGTTTTTTAGCCTTTTGATTGGTACCTTTAACCCTTTTTATTCCATGCAAATTTTCCATGATTATTGGATGTTTCGTGTCTAGGTAATGCCCTTTTAGTTTATGAATCACGCTTATTGAGGCTATTCTTCGCTTCAAAGTGCTAAATTTTGAGGTAGATGACAAATGAGTAAGATATAATGAGAGAATTTTAGGCTCAGTTGGCATAGAGGTTAAACCATTTTTAGAGCAAAAAGCAGAAAAATCTTTAAAATCAGCTTTGTAAGCTCTTAGAGTATTAGCTGCCTTAGAGTTCTTTAAGTTCTTTAAAGTTTCTAATTCAAGACTTTTTATATCAGTTACTAATTCATTCATAATTATTTCCGATAACCATTAATTATCGGAAGTTATATATTAGGTGATTTTTAATGTCAATAGTTTAAATATAAAATTTATGGCTTCATTTGATGGTGAAATTCCTGCAATATGGTTTTTAATAAGTTCGATTGGTTTTGTTATATTGAGTTTTATTCAATTCCGAAACACTGGTAAGAGCTTAAATACAATATTTTTGTCTGTAATGGCTGTTATATTCTTTATAAGTTACATAATTTTAATGATTCCGCGCTAATAATTGTTAAGATAAGCGGCCTTTTATCAGTTGATTATAAGTGAAGTAACTAATATCTGTTACTTATAAATGCCAAAATATATATTAATTGGACTATTGGTCGTTATTGGAACATTCATGATAATTAATTACTGGCCAAAATTAAGGGAACAAACCAAAAATCGTATATTAATGCTTATATTTGGTGTATTTTTTCTTAGTATCTTTGTATTACTTATGCTCTTAATGTTTTAGTTTAAGTTTTCCCCACTATCCACAATTGTTAAAAAGATAATAAATTCAACAATAAAGTGATACATAATACCTTTAACATCTGATAATGTTATAAATGAATTAAGAGGCAACTCTTAACTGGCCGATTGGGGAAAAGCCGAGAGGTTCAAGCCCAGGGGGCAGAAAGTTCTGCAAAGCAGCGCTAAACATGCAGAGCGGAAGACACGGCGGTAGCGCATAAAACGACGTGTCAAAACTACTGTTCTTTGCACCGTAAAAAGTGCAAGGAAACAGGGTTTTTTTCAGTAAATGATCCTAAAAGGTACAAAATTTCAAATAAAAGTCTGGAAATACCTTATGAAAATACCAAAAGGTAAGGTAAAAACCTATAAAGAAATAGCAATAGGGATAAAAATGCCTAAATCTGCACGAGCTGTAGCTAATGCATGTGGGAAGAACCCCTACGCACCCAAAGTGCCTTGTCACAGGGTTATCAGATCTGATGGCACCCTAGGTGGTTTCTCGGCTCCAGGAGGCATTAAAATTAAGAAAAAACTACTAAAAAAGGAAGGTTTTTTAGTCTAGATTCCTTTAATACCAACGTTTTTTAAATATATTCATTTAATTTTTGTATAAATTTATATTTCTCCCTTCAGTTGTGCTGTATATGTGTATATCGCTAAATTAACCCCTTCTATGCTCGATTAAACGCTATATTCGATATATGCATCACTCTACAATCCAAGCCTATCAATACTTATTTGACTACTTAAAAACACTTGTTTTACCCTTAATTTATCTTAATTATTTGATAAAACACTCCATTCTAAATATAAGGTCCTCCATAATTTAATGAACTAAAGTTTAAATATCTGATTTTGCAGGCATTTTTTCATCTCTATTTATAATTATCCTTATTTGTTTAGTTTTTTATTTTAATTATATCTTAATCTACTATATTTTATATTTTAGTTTAAGTTTTGCAAAATGTTTAATAATTACAATAGTTTAAAGTATAAACTTAAATTAAATTATAAAGTTATAGGTAATAAATATTTACTTTAATAAAACTACTTATTTTTAATTTCTCTTCTAAAAATATAAATGCCTGAATATATAATTATGAACAATCCTAAGAAAGTCCATAAATCTGGGAAGTCTTTAAAGACATAATATCCTAATATTATGTTCGTAATAATCTCAAAGTATCCAAAAGGAGCTAATTTAGAAGCATCAGCATATCTCAATGAATAAATTAAAAGAATATGACCTAAACAGGCAAAAATACCCATTATAGCAAGCCATAACCATTGTATATTTGTTGGATTAACCCAAACAAATGGAACAAAGAATGTTGATACAGTGGCCCCCACTATACCAGTTAACAAAAGTGTTAGCAATGGATTGTCTGTTGAGTGAAGTTTCCTAGTGATTATTAAATAAACACCATACAGACAACCTGTTCCTAAAGCAGCTACTGTAGCTAAATTAAATTCTATAAAACCAGGTCTTATAACAACTAAACTTCCAATAAATCCAACTATAACTGCTGTCCATCTTTTTATTCCAACTTTTTCTCCTAATAGAATTGGAGATAATGCTGTAGTTACTAGAGGAGCAACAAAAGCAAGTGTTAAGGCTTTAGCCATAGATATTATTGAAATTGAGTAAAAAAAACAAATATTAGCAGAGAAAAGAGTTAATCCTCTTAAAATTTGTAATTTAGGATTTTCAGAAAATGTTAGTTTTTTTCTAAAAAAAATAAACATAAAAGGAAGTGTCCAAAAAACAGTAAAAAAGTATCTAGCCCAAGTAATTTGAAAAAAAGATAATTCAGCAGATAAATATTTTGCGATTGTATCCATAAAAGGCAAAACAGCCCACGCTGACAAATTAAGAATAATAGCTTTCATTAAGAAAAATACTTTAAAGCAATAAAGACTATAATTGGAATAGTTATTAAAGACATTAAAGTTGAAACTACAATCATACTAGATATGTTGTCTACAATTTCTTTTGGCGAGTACATAGAAGCAATTAAATAAGTTAAAATTGCACTTGGCATCGAAGATTGGATTAACAAAACACCAGCGGCATAACCAGATAGATTGAATATTTTAATTAGAATGAATCCTATTATCGGTCCAATAATTACACGGCCTATTGAAGAAATTAAGGATGTTTTAAAAGAAAATACTTTCATTTGTGTTAAGGAAACACCTAAAGACATTAATATTAAAACAATCATAGTGTAACCCAATAACATTACTGAATTTGTGACAAATTTTGGCATTTCTAGGTCAAAATATAGAAAAGCAACAGCAATAATTACAGCATATGTAGAAGGACTTTTTAAAATAATTTTAAAATCAAATTTTTTACTTGCCAAAAAAATGTTAGCTGTAAAATGTAAAAGAACAACCAAAGAAGATATAGCAGCAGCTACTCCCATTCCTAAAGATCCGTATGCAAATAGACAAATTGGTATACCCATATTACCTGTGTTAGGAAGAAAGAAAGGTGGTAATTCCATAGAAATATCTTTTTTCATGAAAAATAAAAATATAACTCCAGTAATTGCAAAACAAGATAATGCGATTACAGAATATATAAAGTACTCTGAAAATACACTGTATGTAACTCCTGAAGATGTAATAGCAAAAATAAATAGAGCTGGTGCGCCAAAATTAGCAGAATAATTTGTTATAAAAGTAGTATCTATGTCTGATTTTTGTTTACCTAAAAAATAACCTATGCCAACAATAAAAAAAACAGGAAATAAAACCTCAAATAACTTAATATAAATATCCATTTAGAATAGTCTTATTCTTGTGGGTATTTTTAATATATTTTTATTTGTCTTAAATAGTTTGAAGCAATTGTTAACATCCAATTCGTTTGTTTTGTGAGTAATAATAATTATAGAAGCCTTCTTATTTTTATGGTCAGGAATTTGAATTAGTCGTTCTACAGAAATGTTACTTTTTGCTAAAGATTGGGTAATTTGAGAAAGAACGCCTGGTTTATCATTTACTTCAAATCTAAGATAAAGTGAATTTGTATATTTATTTAAATCGTAGGAAGAAATAAATTTCCGTTTGCTATTAGAGACACCAAAAGGAAACTTAATATTGCCTCTTAAAATAGAAAGAAGATCTGACATTAATGCTGAAGAAGTGGCTCCAGGACCAGCACCCTCACCTTGTAAAACAGTTTCTCCAACAGGGTCTCCATGTAAAATAACAGCATTCATAACACCAGAGACATTTGCTATATATGAATCTTTTCTAACAAGGCATGGATGGACTCTTTCAAAGAGTTTATTATTAATCAATTCAGTAATACCTAATAATTTAATTCTAAAATTTAATTGATCTGCTATTTCAATATCCTTAAATTCAATATTCTCTATTCCTTCCATTAAACATTTTTGTTTAGATATATTTTTATTAAAAGATAAAGATGATAGAATTCTAATCTTTGCAAAAGCATCATAACCATTTAAATCGAGTTTTGGATTTCCAGGTTCAGCATATCCAAGTTTTTGTGCTTTTTTTAGAACATTTGAAAATGATTCCTTGGCATTTTCCATTTCAGTTAAAATATAATTACAAGTTCCATTTAATATTCCATAAACTTTGCTAATTTTATTAGTTGCTAATCCTTCTTTAATAGTTCTAAGAATTGGTATGCCCCCAGCAACAGATGCTTCAAATTCTAAATTAACTTTATTTTTTTCTGCTAATTTAGATAAATGATCGCCGTGATTTGAAATCAACGCTTTATTAGGTGTTATTACATGAATTTTATTTTTTAATGCTGTTTCAACTATTTTTTTTGAAATACCATCTGATAAACCAATACATTCAAATAAAATATCAACCTTTTTTAATTTAAATATAGATAAAGGGTTTTTATAAAAAATTTTTTTATTTATTTTAAACTTCCTTTTTTTATTAATATTTTTGGCTGAAATTGCTACAACATTAATTTTTTTTCCTGTTTTAAGCTCAATGTCTTTTCTTTTTTTATTTAACTCATTTAAAAGATAATTACCTATCTGACCTAAACCTATTAGTGCTATATTAATTTTGTTCATATAAATTATTTTATATCTGGAAATTTACTATTTTTACCATATTCAATTATTAAAGATTTGTATTCCTCATATGATAAATTATTATTTATATTAACAAATTTTGCATGTGCTAATTGTGCTTCCTGTGTATTTAAACTTTTACTTTGGCTATCTAAAGTACAAGAAAATAATAAAATACACGATGAGATTATAAAAATTATATTTTTCATACTAATCCATTTTTTACATTATATCCAAAATAATAATTTAAATTTTGTACAGCCTGCCCTGCTCCTCCTTTTATCAGATTATCTATTGCTGACAAAATTATTAATTTATTCTTATACTTTGATTTGCATACAGATACATGGCAGTAATTTGTGTTAATAACATCATTTGTACTTATGAAAGAATTAATCGGAAGAATCTTTACAAATAGATCATTTTTGTAAAATTTTTTTAATTTCGAGTTAACAAATTTTAAGGAAATATTATTATTAAGATCTAGATAAATTGTACTTAAAATTCCTCTAAACATAGGACTTAGATGAGGAGTAAAACTAAATTCAATATTTTTTTTTGCTAATTTATTTAATTCTTGTTGAATTTCGGAGTTATGTCTATGGAAACCTACACCATATGCACTTAATGACTCGTATAAATTTTTATTGGAATATTTTTTATGCACTCCTCTACCAGCACCAGAATAACCTGATTTAGAATCGATTATTATATTATTTGTTTTAATTAACTTATTTTTTAACAAAGGAATCAATGGTAATAGTATTGATGTAGGATAGCAGCCAGGACATGAAATTATTTTATAATTTTTTAACTTTTTTTTTGTTATTTCGGGTAATGCATAAATACTATTCTTAATATTTTTTTTTGAATTATGTTTAATTTTATACCATTTTAAATATTCTTTTGCATTATTAAGTCTAAAGTCCGCTGACAAATCAATTAAGATATTTTTTTTTAACAAATAATTTGAAACTTTTTGAGACTCTCCGTTAGGCAATGCTGTAAAAACTACATCAACATCATTCAATAAATTTTTATTAAATTTAATTATTTTTGGCAATTTTTTATTTTTTATACTTTTATCAAAATGAGCAATTGATTTTCCTTCAGATGTATTTCCGCATAAATATTTGATATTTATATTTGGATGTTTAATTAATAATTTAACTAATTGAATACCAATGTATCCAGTTGATCCAGCGATTAAAGCATTTAGCTTAGACATAATTCAGTATAACAGTTGAGGTTAAAAAAGAAATTATCTTTTAGAAAATTGGAAACTTCTTCTAGCTTTTCTATGACCATATTTCTTTCTCTCAACTGATCTAGAATCTCTAGTGGTTAATTTTTCTTTTTTTAAAGTAGATTTTAATTCTGTATCAAACATTAGTAATGCTTTTGATATACCATGAACCATTGCACCCACTTGACCTGTTAATCCACCACCTTTAACATTGCATCTAACATCATAATTTGTGGGTTGGTTAATAACTTCAAAAGGTCTTAATAGTTGCATTTTATGATTTGCTCTTTTAAAATATTCTTCATAGTTTTTACCATTGACGTATATTTTTCCCGATCCTTTTTTTAGCCAAATTTTTGCAATTGAGGTCTTTCTTCTACCAGTAGCATATTTGCTATCTTTAAAATCTAATTTTATTTTTTCTGGTTTATTTGGTGATGCTTCCATATTAAATTCTTGCGATATTTTTACTATTTAATTTAGACAAATCTATTACTTTTGGATTTTGAGCTGAATGAGGATGATCAGATCCTGAATAGATTTTTAATTTTGTTAATTGTTTTCTTCCAAGAACTCCTCCAGGTAACATTCTTTTAACAGCGAGTTTTAAGGCTTCACCTGGTTTTTTCACAAAAAGTTTTTCAGGAGTTGTTTCTTTTATTCCACCTGGATATCCAGTGTGTCTATAATATTTTTTGTTCTGAAATTTTTTTCCTGTAAATTTAATTTGTTCTATATTTTTAACTACTACAAAATCACCATGATCCATGTGCGGTGTGTAAGTATTTTTATTTTTTCCTCTAATTATTTTAGATATAATTGTTGCTAATCTGCCTACAACAGCATTTTTAGCATCAATTTCATACCAATCGCATTGTATCTCGCTATTTTTAACAAATTTAGTCATAGATGCGGGATTAATACTTATAAAAGCTAATATTGTCAAATTATATTAATATTGATAGTAATTGTAGGGTTTAAGTGTGGGGTAAACCAAGAGTAAATTTACTAAATTTATAATAACATAATAGGAGAAATACATGAGTGACAAAAATAAAAAAGGACCAGAATCTAAAACATATAAATTTGATACTTTAAGTTTACATGCAGGTTATCAGCCTCACAAAAATGCAGGATCAAGACAAGTACCAATTTATCAAACTACTTCATACCTTTTTGATGATGTTGATCATGCAGCTGCTCTTTTTAATTTAGAAAGAGGTGGACATATATATAGTAGAATTTCAAATCCTACTGTTGGAGTTTTAGAAGAAAGGGTTGCTTCTCTTGAAGGAGGAACTGCTGCTCTAGCTACATCATCTGGTATGAGTGCAATATTTTTAACTGTAATGACTTTGTGTGAAGCTGGTGATCACCTTGTTGTATCATCTCAACTTTATGGAGGTACTGTAAACTTATTTAGATTAACGTTACCAAAATTTGGTATTAAGTGTACTTTTGTAAAACCTCGTGACACCGAAGGTTTTAAAAAAGCAATTCAAAAAAATACCAAAGGTATATTTGGTGAGCTAGTAGGAAATCCTGGGAATGAACTAATGAATATGCCAGAAATATCAAAAATTGCTCACGATGCAGGTATTCCACTAATTATTGATGCTACATATCAAACTCCTTATCTTTGTAAACCGTTTGAACATGGCGCAGATATAGTAGTTCACTCTTTAACGAAATGGATGGCAGGACATGGTTCTTCAATGGCTGGAATTTTAGTTGAAGGTGGCAATTTTGATTGGATGCAAAATGATAAATTTCCAACAATGACAAAACCTTACGAAGGTTATCATGGATTATCTTTTGCAGAAGAATTTGGGCCTACTGCTTTTACAATGAAAGCAAGAGCTGAGGGCATGAGAGATTTTGGACCTTGTTTAAGTCCACAAAACGCTTGGAATGTATTGCAAGGTATTGAAACTTTATCTGTAAGAATGAAAAAACATTGTTCTAATGCAGAAGAAATGGTTAAATATTTATTAGATCATGAAAGTGTCGCTTGGGTATCACATCCAAGTGTTCCAGATCATCCTGATCATGCGTTAGCAAAAAAATTACTGCCTAATGGTCGTGGATCAATGATAGCATTTGGTATTAAAGGTGGAAAAGATGCAGGAGTTGCATTTATAAACAATGTTAAGCTTGCCTCTCATCTTGCAAATGTTGGTGATACCAGAACTTTAGTTATTCATCCAGCATCTGGAACTCATTCTCAAATGGATGAAGCAACTTTAAAATTTGCTGGTTTATCACATGATATGATAAGATTGTCTGTTGGTATAGAAGATATAGACGATATTAAAAACGATTTTGAAATTGGTTTTAGAGCAGCAAGAAAACCAAGACTTGTATCAAATCAATGAAATTTAAAGTAAATGGTGATGAGATATTCGCCTCTACGGGTGGACGTCCGTTTGATAAAAATAAACCTTTAATTATTTTTGTTCATGGAAGTGGCCTGACTCATATGACATGGGTCCTTCAAACTAGATATTTTGCATTTCACGGCTACAGTGTTTTAGCGCTAGATTTACCTGGTCATGGACTATCTAAAGGTAAAAGCTTAAAAACGATTGAAGATATGGCTGACTGGATTAGTAGTGTAATAGATGCTGTTGGATATAAAGAGGCATCTTTAGTTGGTCATTCACAGGGTTGCTTAGTTACAATTGAGTGTACAGCAAGATATCCAGATAAAATTAAAACATTAAGTTTAATGGGTGGTGCTGGAGCTATACCTATGAACCCAGAACTATTAGCTCTTGCTGAGAATGGTGATCCAAAAGCAGTAGATTTAATGATGGATTGGGCACACGGTCCAGCAGGTCATTTTGGTGGTCACCCTGTTCCAGGGTTATATCATATAAACACCGGTGGTATGTTAGCTAAATCAAGAACTATAAAAGATACTCTTGGTGTAGATTTTAGAGCATGTGATAATTACAAAAATGGATTTGAAGCAGCTAAAAAAATTAAAATACCCACGTTATCAATACTCGCTACTGACGATAAAATGTGCCCTGTAAAAGAAGGTAAAAAACTAGCTGACTTGATAGAGGGAAGCAAAGTTGATATTATAGATAATTGTGGTCACATGATGTTGTTGGAAGAAGCAGATAGAGTTCTAAAAGTATTAAAATCTTTTATTACAACCAATTATCCTTCTAAAAATTAATAAATTTTAAGCTTGATTGTAATCCTCAGTTAAAGGAGAATATTAAAAAATAAAGGAGGATATCAATGAGTAAAAACCCAGAAACTATTGCTTTACACGGTGGTGACTATAGAAGCGACCCAGCTACAACAGCTGTAGCAGTGCCATTATACAGAACAACTTCGTATCAATTTAATGATACAGGTCATGCAGCAAATTTATTTGCACTTAAAGAGTTTGGAAACATTTATACACGAATAATGAATCCAACTAACGATGTTTTAGAAAAAAGAGTTGCAGCTCTTGAGGGAGGCTTAGCAGCTTTAACTGTAGGTTCAGGACAAGCAGCATCAACATTTGCTATTATGAATGTATGCCAATCTGGAGATAATTTTATTAGTTCAACTGATTTATATGGCGGAACAGTAAACTTATTTACACATACATTAAAGAAGCTTGGTATAGAATGTAGATATGCTGATCCAGCCGATCCAAAAAATTTTGAAAAACTTATAGATGAAAAAACAAGATGTTTTTATGCAGAAACATTGCCAAACCCATATCTTAGAGTATTTCCAATTAAAGAGGTAGCTGATATTGGTAGAAAATATAATATACCTTTAGTAATGGATAACACAGCATCACCTGTTATTTGTAAACCTCTAGAACATGGTGCAGCAGTTGTCGTTCATTCATTAACTAAATTTATTGGTGGTCATGGAACTGTAATAGGTGGTTGTTTAGTAGATGGTGGAAACTTTGACTGGACAGCTGATCCAAAAAGACAGCCTCTATTTAACGAACCAGATATGAGCTACGGTGGAGCAAAATGGGGAGAAGTTGTACCTCAATTAACCGGAGCAAATGTATCATTTGCTATAAGAGCTAGAGTTTGTTTATTAAGAGATTTGGGTGCGCCTTTAGCACCTGATAATGCTTGGGGTATTATACAGGGTTTAGAAACTGCTCCATTAAGAATGAAACAGCATTGTTCAAATGCTGAAAAAGCTGTTGATTTTTTAAAAAAACATAAAAATGTTGAAAGAGTAATCTACCCTACACTTCATGAAGGTGAGATAGCCGCTAGATCAAAAAAATATTTCAAAGGTGGTAATGGAGCCTTAGTAGGTATTGAAGTTAAAGGTGGTGTTGAAGCTGGTAAAAAATTTATTGAATCTCTTAAAATGTTTTATCATGTTGCAAACATAGGTGATGCCAGAAGTTTAGCTATTCACCCTGCTACAACTACTCATAGTCAATTGACAGAAGAAGAACTATTGGCTGCTGGAGTAACACCTGGTTATGTAAGATTATCTATTGGTATAGAACATCCAGACGATATCATTGCAGATCTAGATCAAGCTTTAAATCTATCAGGAAAGCCTAATTTAAAAGCTGTTGGTTAGTATTTTGATAAAGTAGATAAACTGAGGAACTGACTAAGAATATTGAACTTATTTGGTGCATGGATGCAAGATATATCTGTGCACCATAAATTAATGTAAGTATACCCAATAAAATTTGTAACAATAAAAAAAGACCAACGATATTTATAGCCAAATATAGATTTGTTATTTTTTTTTTATAAATTTTAAATAATAAAAAAACAAAAAATATCAAAATAAAATATGCTAAATTTCGATGCATAAATTGAACAAGTGACGGATCGCTAAAAGCTGAAAATTTAAATAGATTGATAATATTATTATCGTCAGGAAAAAAAGATGATCCCATTAAAGGCCAAGAATTGTAAATTAGCCCCGCGTCCATTCCCGAAACAAATGCGCCAATTATAATTTGACAAAAAATTAAAAATAAAAAAAATAAAGGCAAAGAATAATTTAATTTAACGTTACTATTTTTTTTAACTCTTAACTCTAAATAATTCCATAATATCAAAGATAATATTAAGAAAGCTATTATTAGATGTACAGATAAACGAAAATGACTTACATCAACTCTATCTACTAAACCACTTGAAACCATGTACCATCCAATAAATCCTTGAAAACAGATTAAAAAAAAAATTAAGTATAAATTTAATAATTTTCTAAATCCTAACTTTATAGTAAAAAATAACAGTGGTAATAAAAAAAATATACCTATAAGTCTTCCCAAAAATCTATGTGCCCACTCCCACCAAAAAATTACTTTGAATTCTTGCATGGTCATAGAATAATTTTGTTCTGTAAATTCAGGAATTTTTTTATACAAGTCAAAATAATAAACCCAATCATCATTGTTTAAAGGTGGTAAAATTCCTGAAAAAAGTTGCCATTCCGTTATAGATAGACCAGAATCAGTAAGTCTTGTTAAGCCACCAACTATGATCATAATAGAAATAATCCAAAACATTAAGGCTAACCAAAAAGAAATAAAATTTTTAATAATGCTATTTTCTATGTACATATTTAAATAAATATAATAATTATAGCTTAATCCAACTGAATAAATGTCGCCAATTAATAAAAAAAAATTAAATAAATTAAGAGAAAGATTAGATAATCTTGATAATTCTTTTATTAAGTTAATAAAAAAAAGGACTGCAATAGTTAAAGAAGTATTAAAATTAAAAGAAACCAAAAATCAAATTGTTGATAAAAAAAGAATTAAGTTTATCCTTAAGCAAATTAGAAAAAAATCTATAAAAAATAAAATAGATCCAAAAATTACAAATAGAATTTGGAAAAATATGATTTTATCTTACATAGAATACGAAAAAAGAAATTTTAAAAAAAAATAATTATTTACTATGTGGTGGTAGTTTTTTTTCAATAAAAGTTTCGTGTTTTCTCGTAGAAGGATTATATTTTTTTGCTTTTAATTTTACTTTTGCTTTTTCACCACCAGCAGGTTTCTTTACATAATAAAAAAATGGACTATCAGGCTTTGATTCAGGTACTAATCTTACTTTAACATGAGTTTTTTTTGCCATATTAACCTAATTTTTTAATTTCCTTAGCTAAATTTGAGATTTTCTCAAGCCTAGATTTTAAATTTTTATTATTTGTTGTGTTTATAGATATATTAGAAGTTTCGTCAAGATCAAAAGAACTTTCATTTAATAAGAATTTTTTAACACCATCAATTGTAAGACCTTTATCCTTAAGTAAAAATTTAATTTTTTTCAGTAAAGCAACAGCATCAGCATCGTAATATCTTCTGCGCCCTGAAAATATTTTAGGTTTTAT
>CACDXO010000009.1 GCA_902556825.1 uncultured Pelagibacteraceae bacterium | reverse complement strand
GGTGCAAAAGAAACCTGGTCCTGCGGTTAATGCATTAAACAATGTACGTAAGCCATTACCTAGAAAAGAAAATTTAAGCGAACGAATTGAAAGAATTACATATGAACATGGAGAGGCAGGAATGAAAAAACCTGCGCACTATGACAATCCAAATATTGTTGATGACGAGAATTGGAAACAAAGACCAAGACCCTTCGACAACACTGACTCCAGTACCTTCCCAAGTGACCGAGATCAGCGCCAGCGAATGAGTACATGGGATATGTTAATGGAAAGCGCAAAGACAAATCCAAAAGAACGAAGAGATTTAAAAAACATCATATGGGAAGATTACAAAAAGAATGGTCCAAAATTAATGGGTGATGATGAATTGAAAATGATTGGCAAACACCCAGAGCAAATAAAAAAACAGTATGAAGAAACTAAATTACCAGTATTCGAACCACCATCTAAAGCTGTTGTAAGACAAGAACCAGAGATACCAATAGAGGAACAAATTAAAATGAGAGCTGACGCCAGGTTAGCAAGAGAGCAAAGAGAGTATGACAGGACTTATGGCACTGGCGGAATAGCAAGACTATGGAGGCCAGAATGAGAAAAAAACAGTTCACTAAAAAACAATTAAAAACCAAACTAGGCAAATGCATTACAGATAAATCTATTGCTAGAGCTAAAGTTAAAATCCTAAAGAATAAAAAAAGATGAAAAAGTTTAAGTCAATAACAGTACCAGAGGAGACGTTCAATCAGATCAAAGAGGTTAGTAAATCACTTGTGAATGTTCCTATATCCACTGCTAAAGCGGTTCAACACATAACCAAAGAGTATTTGCATGAAAAAAACAACAATGTCCCAAAAGATAAAAGATTTAAAAGCGATAATTAAAATCCAGGAACAAGTTCTCAATGCTAAAGAAGATGAGAACAAGATACTGGGTGAAATTCTTGACAAACACTGGCAAAGGTTCGACGACCATTTCAGATGGTTCCATTACTACAAGCTAGTAGAACAGTACGCTAGACGCCTAGAAAAACAGATACCAAACCTCATAAAAGAACGAAACGACATAACCAGGGCCTATAATGGCCTTGCAGAGCTTGGAAAATTCGCAAAGGAGCTAGGTGTAGATATTACAAAACATAATAAAAACCTCCCAGAAAACCAGGACAAATACGACTTTGAACAAAAACATACACTCATGGAAAGTGGCAAAGTCAAACACTCATACAAATTAAAACCAAAGAAGAGAAAAAAGAATGCCAACAAACGATAGAAAATGGATGAGAGAATACATGAGGAAAATGAGGAAGGCAGGGAAGATCAAACACTGGCGACAATACCTAAAGGAAAAATTAAATGTCAATGAATTACAAAAACCTAACAATAAAAAGCAAAAAGAAAAAAAGTAAAAAAGAGTATGCTCTCGATATTCCACCTATGGACAACATTCCTAAATGGGTCCAAGAGTTATCAAAGCGGAATGGAATTGAAAACTGTTACTATGACTATAAGAATTATCATGGGGAAACCTGCTTCTACATCAGAAGATATGAACCATATGAAATGGGTAAGAATACAAAGAAAGTCCTGGTCCCATTTTCCTTTGATACTATCTCAAATGAATGGGTTAGAACATCCTGGAAAACAGATAGACCTTTATTCAGAGAAGATAGATTAAAGCGTACACAAAAACCAATAATTATATTTGAAGGTGAGAAAACAACACTTGCAGGTGAGAAGTTATTTAAGGACCATGTTTCAGTGTGCTGGAGCGGTGGGACTAATGCAATTCATCAAACAAACTTTTCTAAACTAGAAGATAGAAAAATTATCCTATGGCCAGATAACGATAAGGATGGAATGAAAGCTATGCACCATATTGCAAAAGTATTAATCGAGAATGAAATTACAGAAGATATAAACATTGTTGATCTACCAAACAACCTGCCGACTGCATGGGATGTAGCTGACCCTGTCAATCTTCCTGGCGTCACAGTAGAGGGAATTCTGTCAACCTTCCATGAATATTCACCAGAAAAAAAGATATGGAAAGAAATTGATAAGGAATACAAAGAACGTGAAGCAGATAAAGTAGAATATGATTTAATAGATAATTATGTTTATGTAAGAGACAGAACAGATTTTTTTGAAATTAACACCTATAAATTCGCAACACAAAAGCAAATAATTGACTGGTACGCTCACGTAGATAGAAACATGTCAAACAGATTGCTAGAGAATAAAGACCTAAAAAAAGTTCATTCATACCTTACACATGCAGGATTACCACCAGGTGTTATAGAGATAAAACCTAAACAGATACCTGGAGTTCCACCAGGTGTTTATCTAAATAATTTTAAAGGTTCTAATATAGAACCAATAGAACCAACTACTGAAAAAGATAAAAAAGCATTACAGGAAATTATTGATTATTACAGATGGTTAATACCCAACTGGGATATTGTTGAACAGATAATCGCTTATATAATTAGAAATCCTGGTAAAAAGATACAATACGCCACGATCATAGTCTCAAAGACAGAGGGAGCAGGAAAAGGCCTGTTATCGCTTGTTATTCAATCAATGTTAGGAGCAGATAATGTTGAGGTTAATGTCTCTCACAGTCAAATGACAGGAAAACACATGACAATACTAGAAGGCAAACAATTAATTATTCTAAATGAAGTTCTTATAAGTGGGACTGGATTAGAGAAAAAAGAAATAACAAATAAAATGAAATCTTTATTTACTGACCCAACAATAGTGATTGAACCTAAAGGCAAACCACAAATGACAATCCCAAATTTCTGTAATTTTTTTATATTCTCTAATGATGAAAGAGCATTACATCTAAACAAAGAAAGCAGAAGATATTTTGTTACATTTATAAAACGTACACCAGAAGAAATTGAGAAGAAGTTAGAGAAGGAGAAGGTTAAAGATAAAATATTACATGCTATTGAAGGTGATGGTTCTAGTCATTTAAAATGGTATTTTAAACACCAGGTAGAGATACCGGATGAAAAGATATTTCACAGTAGAGCGCCAATAACAGATGATATGTTGCAGATGGTTCAAGAGAGTAGGCCCGACGCTATAAGAATATTAGACGAGGCACTAGAAACCAACGCTCCACCATTTAGAAATATGCACCAATGGTTTTCTTTTGCAGATTTAGATGGTGCTAGAAATGTTGTTCCGCAGTTTAGCGGACTGTGTATCAGAGAAGAATTATATTTATATTTGAGAAATAGAAAAGAATTCCAGGGCCTATATTTAACTCTTGACCTGGTTGGCGACTGGTTAAAAGAAAAAGCAATACCATGGAATGATGGAAACATAACAAGACAAATAAGTATCTATAAGAACGAAGCAGGTGATGGAAAAGGATATAAGAAACAAATCACTAGACCTAGAGCATATCTATTAAAAGATTTAGAAGTTCCAGAGTTTAATTATCCAAGGAATGCAAAAAATGCAAAACCAACATTAACTCACAAAACAAAACTTTCTGAAATGACAGATGGACAATTAGGAAATCATCATATCTCTTTTGCTTATGGTGAGAGTGACTTGAATATGTATAAAGATCATCACGACAACCTTATGGAAAATTCACCTAACGCTGATCTTAAACATAAGAAGGTGAGCTATGACTACTAAACGAAAATATAGAAAACTGTATATGTTCACCAAAGAATGTAGAGATGAAATGAAAAAAGGATTGCCTAAAGAAATGCAAAAAGAAATTGATGGTATATGGGAACAATATGTTGGCAAACCTAGGAAAAAACTAAAGGAATTATATGAACAACAAATCAAGAAAAGCTAAAGGCAGGTACCTACAAAACATAGTAAGAGATAAAATTATTGAGCTTTATCCTGTACTAACAAAAGAACACATCAGATGTAGCATGATGAGTGAAAATGGAGCTGATGTTAAATTAATCACTCACACTGCTAGAAAGCTATTTCCATATAGTATTGAATGTAAAAACAGGGAGGATTTTAAAGGTTTATATTCGCACTATAAACAGGCCACAAAGCACTCGCCACTAGAACCTATGCTCATTGTCAAGATGAACCGAAAAAAGCCACTGTGTATTATAGACCTGGACCATTTCTTTAACCTGCAAAAGAAATAATCTTTACACCGATTTGAATATTTTTTTCTGAAAAATATTTTGACCTGGCTAACCTTATCAATCAAAGAAGTAAAGAAAGAGTAGAAGAAACCATTCTCACACAGAAAGGGTGTTGGGTCCTCTTTAATCAATCAAAAACATAAAAGCATGCTTCTGGGTCCTACTTTTTTTCTTGGTAAGCTCGACGAGGAGTCCGACGCAGTCGGACGACGAGTCGATAATTACTCACTCACTCAACACACACAGTCATACGTCCGCCACACTTGGCGCCTTGGTGGTTCGTTGTTTAATTCTATAAATGTGGGTGAGAGAGTTGAGAGATTGAGAGAGTATGTCAGCGTGCAAATTGGACCACCAATAGACCAGAGTAATTTTTATGTTATAAGGTTAGAATGACAAGACATTTCATTCCAGGAATAGATGATGATTATAAGTTCACTCGTTCAGAATTCGCACAGTTGTTGGGGATTAGCTCAAATGCTTTAAGAATGAGGATGAGAAAATCTAAAGTTCAATATGATTATGTTATCAAAGATGGAAAATATCTCTTCAAGAGACCGCATGATTACATGGTTGGTAGACCTAGTGATAGACCTAGTCCTAGTTCCTTGCGCCTTGCTTCAACCACTATGAACAAACAGAAGGTGAGACGTGGAGCGCATAAGATGGGAAAAGCACAGTACCCAAATAGCGCCTTTGAAATGCACAATGAAATGAAGATACTAAATTCTATCAATAAGAAATTTAAGAACGATAAAATAAGGGCCAGGTTCGAGAGACTAAATGAAATGGCATTAAAGAAGATTGAACAAGAAGTTGAGGCAGAAGAGAGCAGGAAACTTAAAGATCAAATCAAGGACCAACAACCAACTAATAACACTGGCAATTCCTATATGCAGAGGGATGGGGGAGTATTGCCTAATAAGTATGGACATATGTTAAATGCAGAGGGCCTGGCAAGAGCAGAGAAGAGGTCATTATCCAAACACGACAGATGGGATGAAGAAATGCATAAGACTAAATTTGTTCAGAGATACGATTATAATGGACAGTTGAGAAACACATCTTTAGTAGACTTTTCAGATAGAGGGAGAAGGTTCAACAATCCATATTGGGACAATGGTCCTGTAGATGATGGTTCAGTAGAAATATCTGAATATGACATGAACACAAAAACTACACCTAATCTTTTAAACAAATCATCACCAGATTTCTCTAATGAGAAAAATCCATGTATCGCAGAAGCTATTTGGAAACTGAAAAATAAATGATAAAACCGATTTGGGAGTTGTAATAACTTTCATGCGCCAGGCCAAAACTAACCTTTGGCCTGGTTTAAATACCCTGTACTACTTCAACCATGACGAGTCTTTTTTGCAGGAAAATGATTATTTTTGACTCTTCAAAAACCTAGGAAATAGAGTCGTTTTCTCGCTACTCGTTTTCAGATTTTTTATTAGCTCTCTCTTTATATATGACCGCTATTCTCGTTCTATTCTCGACAGAAAAATCAAAAACCTTACTTTGTTCTTCTAAATCCTATGTTTTACTGGTATATTTGTTTTGGTACAGGGAGTTGCTAACTCGTCGTGCGTCGAAAGATGTACCGAGGGTTCGAATCCCTCCCTTTCCGCCACTAATATAGAGGATCATTTTTGAAAAAATCTTTCAATTTAATTGGTTTTTGTTCAAGTATGTATCTATAAACATTATAATTTTCTAAAACTCTCTGCGGCATCTTTTGCTGTTCTAGCTGATGTATCTAAGTTTTCGACTTTTATTGATTGATCAAAATCATTCAAAACTTTGAGTACTCTTTTAACTGATTCTTTATTTAATAAGTCTTCCATTCAACTAATAATTGTAACAATTTGTGAATTGATAATTTCATATTAATAGTCATTTATCCATGTAAGAAATGCATAGGTGATATCTTATTATATTGTCTTCTTATTACTGCATTTTTTGATATTAAGATCATATTAATTAAAGAAATTATGAGTTCAAATAAAGTATTAAAATTGATGAAAGACAAAGAGATTGAATTTGTCGACTTAAGATTCACTGACCCTAGAGGTAAATTACAACATCTAACAATGGATTCAACAATTGTTGATGACGAAATGCTTAACGAAGGAGTATTTTTTGACGGGTCGTCAATAGCTGGATGGAAGGCTATTAATGAGTCAGACATGATTTTAAAACCTGATTTAAGTAGACAGGTAATTGATCCTTACACTTCACATAATACTCTAATTATTTTTTGTGATATCTTAGACGCAGTCAAAAAAACCCCATATGAAAGAGATCCAAGAGGAATTGCTAAAAAAGCCGAAGCATATTTAAGAAAATCAGGAGTTGGTGATAAAGCTTATTTTGGTCCTGAGCCAGAATTTTTTGTATTTGATGATGTAAAAATCAAAAATGAAATGAATGAAATAGGATTTAAAATTGATAGTTCGGAAGGCCCTTACAATTCAGGTAAAAATTATGAAAATGGAAACATGGGACACAGACCTGGAGTAAAAGGTGGATATTTTCCAGTACCTCCAGTTGACAGTGCTCAAGACATGAGAGGCGAATATTTAAAAGGTTTGAGAGAGGTTGGTATTACAGTTGAAAAACACCATCACGAAGTAGCTCCAAGTCAACATGAACTTGGAATGTTATACAATACTTTAGTAACACAAGCAGATAACGTTCAGTTATATAAATACGTAGTTCAAATGGTTTCTCATTCTTTTGGAAAAACTGCAACATTTATGCCTAAACCCGTAAAAGGAGATAATGGTTCAGGAATGCATACACACCAATCAATTTGGAAAGGTAAAAATCCAGTATTTTCAGGAAATAAATATGCAGGTTTGTCAGAAACTGCACTTCATTATATTGGAGGAATTTTAAAACATGCTAAAGCAATTAATGCTTTTTCAAATTCAACAACAAATAGTTATAAAAGATTAATCCCAGGTTTTGAAGCTCCGGTATTGTTAGCTTACTCTGCAAGAAACAGATCTGCTTCATGTAGGATACCAATTACACTAAGTAAAAAAGGTGCAAGATGTGAAATAAGATTTCCTGATGCTGCAGGAAACCCCTATTTAACTTTTTCGGCAATGTTAATGGCTGGACTGGATGGTATTAAAAATAAAATTAATCCAGGTAAACCTCTCGATGAAGATTTGTATGCTTTGCCAGAAGATAAAGTAAAAAACATTCCAACAGTTTGTGGGTCTTTAAGAGAAGCTATGGAAAGTTTAGATAGAGATAGAGGTTTTTTAAAACAAGGTGGTGTATTTTCTGATGACCAAATCGATGCGTTTATTGCATTAAAATTTGAGGAAATTTACAACCTTGAACACACTCCGCACCCTATGGAGTTTGAAATGTATTACAGCTCTTAAATTATTTTTTACTTTTTAATATTTTATCGTCAGCAATTTTATTCTTATTAACACCTTTTTTTATAGTGTATTCTAAAGTACCGTGAGCCCCAGCTTCAACTGCTTTACGTTGAGTTCTGAATAGTTCCTTTTCCTTTTTACTTTCTGCTAATTTATTAGCATGTTTTTCTAAATGTTTAGTGTCTCTCATCAACCACTATTATATCTTAAATGATTCTCCACATCCACATCTTTCAGTTTCGTTTGGATTTTTAAAGACAAAAGATGAGGAAAATTGTTCTTTTTTATAGTCCATTTCAGTTCCTAAAAGATACATTATAGCACCTGGATCTACAAAAAGTTTTACCCCTTTTTCCTCAATTATTTCATCATTTGGATTAATTTCCTTAGTGTATTCCATTATATAAGACATACCAGCACAACCACCAGATTTAACGCCCACTCTTACTCCAACAGCATTGTTTTCTGCTTTTGACATAATTTCTTTTATCCTTAGAGCAGCATTATCACTTAATGTAATTATTTGTTTCATCATAAATTTAATTCTAATTTTGCAGACTCTGACATCATTGACTTATCCCATGGTGGTTCCCAAACTAGCTTTAAATCAACATCTTTAACTTCCTTTATTTCTTTAACACTATTTTTCACTTCATTTGGTAAACTTTCAGCAACAGGACAATTTGGAGTGGTTAATGTCATATCTATTTTAACATTATTCTTATCATCAATTATAATATCATAAATTAATCCTAATTCATAAATATTAACTGGTATCTCTGGATCATAAATTTTTTTTATTTCAGCAATAACTTTATCTTTTAACTGCATTATACCTCTAAGCTTTCACTATTAATTTCATTTTGAGATTTGTCTATAGCTGAAGTCAAAGTGTGCCAAGAAAGAGTTGCACATTTAACTCTCATTGGATACTGCTTTACTCCAGATAAGCACATTAATTTTGTTTTTTCATCATCTTTCAAAAGATTAGTATTAATTTCATCCTTTTCTTTAATCATTTCTAAAAAATCATTTACAATTTCTTTTACCTCTTTTTCTTCTTTTCCTTTTAACAAATCAGTCATTATCGATGCCGAAGCCATTGAAATTGCACAACCTTGACCTTCAAATGAAATATCTTCTACTTTTTTGTTATCGTTTAACTTTAAAAAAATATGAACCTTATCGCCACATAAAGGGTTGTGTCCTTTAGCATCTTTGTTAAAATTTTCTGTTTTTCTTAGATTTCTAGGATTTTTTCCATGATCTAAAATTATTTCTTGGTAAAGTTCTTTTAAGTTCATTTTAATTCAAATATTTTTTTACACTTATTAATTGACAAATTCAGTTTATCAAGATCATCTTTAGTATTGTAAACCCCTAATGATGCTCTTGCTGAAGCAGCTATATCAAGTTTGTCATGTAATATTTGACAACAGTGATGACCAGCTCTTATGGCAACGCCATCTTCATCTAATATAGTTGCTATGTCGTGAGGATGTATTCCATCAATAGTAAAGGAGAGAACAGATCCTTTTGTTTTTGGATTTCCAATTAATTTAACAGAATTATTTTTTCTCAATATCTCCTGACCATATTCAATAAGTTCTTTTTCATGTTTAATAATATTATCCATTCCTATTTTATTTAAAAATTTAATAGACTCATCAAATGCTATTACTTGTGCTGTTGCCATCGTTCCAGCTTCATATTTATTTGGTAAATCGCCATATGTTATACCATCCTTTCTAACCTCACCAATCATCCCACCGCCACCTTGGTATGGCGGTAATTCCTCTAACCATTTTTTTTTTGCATAAAGAATACCCAAACCTGTTGGTCCATACATTTTATGACAAGAGATGGCATAAAAATCACAATCTAAATCTTGCATATCTAATTTTAAATGCGGAGCTCCCTGACAACCATCTACCAATACTGGTATATTTTTTGAATGAGCCAGTTGAACTATTTCTTTAATTGGTAAAATAGCTCCAGTAACGTTTGATAAATGAGTTACCCCAATAATTTTGGTTTTTGGTGTAATTTTTTTTTCTATACTTTCTAAAGTAACTTCTCCATCTTCATTTATCTCAGCAAACTCTATTTTAATACCTTTAGATTTTCTTAAATAATGCCAAGGAACATAGTTTGAGTGATGTTCAAGCTCGGTTAATAAAACTTCGTCACCTTCTTGCAAGTGATTTTGTCCAAAAGTGCTTGCCACCAAATTTATCGCTTCAGTAGCTCCTTTGGTAAAAACAATTTCATTTGCATCTTTTGCATTAATAAATTTTTGAACTGATGTTCTAGTATTTTCATATAAATTGGTTGCTGCCACCGCAAGATAATGAACACTTCTCCCAACATTAGAAAATTCTTTAGTATAAAAATCATAAATTCTATCAACGACTACTCTTGGCTTTTGTGAAGAATTTGCACTATCTAAATATACAAGATCATTATTGTGAACTTTATTATCAAATATAGGAAACTCTTTTTTTATATTACTAATGTTCATTGTTTTAAGCTCATAATATTTTTTATTAGGTTTTTTATTTCAGAATCTGTAATTTTTTCTACAACATCTAATAGGAAACCATTAATTAAAAGTTTTTTTGCTTCTTTATAGTTTAAACCTCTGGACATTAGATAAAATATTGAATCTTCATTTAAACTTCCAGATGCAGAGCCATGAGAACATTTAACATCATCAGCATAAATTTCTAATTCTGGTTTGGCATTAAATTCAGTATTGTCATTTAATAAAATAGCTTTACTCAATTGATAGCCATCAGTTTTTTGAGCTTTAGAATCAACAAAAATTTTTCCTTGATAAACTGCTTTGGATGTATCTTCTAAAATACCTTTGATTAATTGATAACTTTTAGTGTTTTCAACTATATGATTTATATTAGTTTTAATTTCATGATGCTTTGTTTCATTTAAGTTAAAAACTCCATTCACAAATGCTGAAGAATATTTTCCATTAAGATTACAATTTATTTCATTTTTTATAAATTCTGATCCAGATGATAAAAGGAATATTTCTGATACACTATTGGTATCTTGGCTAATATTATTGAAACAATATTTTATATTACTATTTGAATTATTATCAATTTTATAATTTTTTAAGATAGAATTTTTTTGAACATCGAAGTTATAATTGATATTTATAAAATTAGTAGTTGATTTATCATTAGAAAACTCAATAAGTTTTAAAGAACTATTTTCTTCAAGAAATATATCAACCTTTAAATTAATACTTTTTGAAACTAAATCTTTATTGGTAATATTGTAAATAACCACAGGTTTTTGAAGTGAATAGTTTTTTTTGACAATTAATTTAAAATACTTACTTACAAATGCATTGTTCAAAAAAAGCAGAGAATTATTAGTATTATTAGATTTTTCTAAAACTAAATCATCTAATATTTCAATTTTATTTTTTTCTTCATAATCGAACTGAATTTTTTCTATTCTACCATTTACAAAAACAAGTTTATTATGTTCTAAACTATCAATATAAATAGACTGATCTATTTTATTTGGCTTTGATAAATCATTATAAAAACTTAAATTTTTAATATTTTTAGAAATTATTTGATTAAGATCTGAAAATTTCCAATTTTCCTCTCTTCTGTTGGGAAAACCTTTTTCAATAAAATTATCAAAATTTTTTCTTTTAATTTCAATATTATTTTTAGAAAAATTTGATGTTTCTAATAACTTTTCAAAATCTATTTTTAATTGTTCTTTCATTTAATTAAAATTTTCATATCCTTTCTTTTCTAATTCTAATGCAAGTTCTGGACCTCCAGACTTAATTATTTTACCATTCATCAATACATGAACATAATCAGGCTTTATATAATCTAATAGTCTTTGGTAGTGTGTAATTATTAAAAATGAATTATCTTTTTTTCTTAAAGAGTTTACCCCATCAGCAACAGTTTTAAGAGCATCAATATCCAAACCAGAATCGGTCTCGTCCAAAATTGAAAGTTTTGGATTTAAAATAGACATTTGTAATATTTCATTTTTCTTTTTTTCACCACCAGAAAATCCTACATTTAATTGTCTATTTAATTTTTCTTCATCAAATTTTAATTCTTTTGCTTTTAATTTTACTAATTTTAAAAATTCTATTGCATCAAGTTCTTTTTCTCCTCTGGCTTTTCTAATTGCATTAAGAGATGTTTTTAAAAAAATATTTGTATTCACGCCTGGTATTTCTAAAGGATATTGAAAAGCTAAAAATATTCCTTTGTGTGCTCTTTCTTCAGTTTCAAGTTCAAAAATATTTTTATTTTCAAATAAAATTTCTCCTGAAATATCGTAACCTTTTTTTCCTGATAAAATATTAGATAAAGTACTTTTTCCTGATCCGTTTGGTCCCATTATTGCATGTACTTCACCTGGTTTTATTTCAAGATTAAGGTTATTTAAAATTGACCTATTTTCTATATCAGCCTTCAAATTTTTTATTTTTAACATTTAACCAACACTTCCTTCTAAGCTTATTCCAACAAGTTTCTGCGCTTCAACGGCAAACTCCATAGGCAATTGTTGCAGGACTTCTTTGCAGAAGCCATTAACAATTAATCCTACAGCTTCTTCAGGATTTAAACCTCTCTGTTGACAATAATAAAGTTGTTCTTCACTTATTTTAGAAGTGGTAGCCTCATGAGCTATATTAGATTCTGGGTTTTTATTTTTAATATAAGGAACAGTATGAGCCCCACATTTATTACCCATAAGTAAAGAATCACATTGCGTATAATTTCTAGAGTTTTTAGCTTTAGAAGATATGTCCACTAATCCTCTATAAGTCATGTCAGAAAAACCTGCACTAATTCCTTTTGAAATAATTTTACTCTTAGTGTTTTTACCTAAATGAATCATCTTTGTTCCTGTGTCAGCTTTTTGATGATTGTTTGTAATTGCAATCGAATAAAACTCTCCGATAGAATTGTCTCCTTGAAGAATGCAGCTAGGATATTTCCAGGTAATTGCTGATCCTGTTTCTACTTGTGTCCATGAAATCTTAGAATTTGTTCCTTTGCACAAACCTCTTTTTGTTACAAAATTATAAATTCCTCCTTTTCCATTCTCATCTCCAGGATACCAGTTTTGTACTGTTGAATATTTAATTTCAGCATTGTCTAAAGCAACTAGTTCTACGTTTGCTGCATGAAGTTGATTTTCATCTCTCATGGGAGCAGTGCAACCCTCTAGATAACTTACATAGCTTTCTTTATCTGCAATAATTAATGTTCTTTCAAATTGTCCTGTTTGTGAAGCATTAATTCTAAAATATGTAGATAGTTCCATCGGACATTTAACACCTGGAGGTATATAAACAAAAGAGCCATCTGTAAAAACAGCTGAATTTAAAGTTGCAAAATAATGATCAGTAAGAGGAATTACAGATCCTAAATATTTTTTTACAAGTTCGGGATGCTTTTGTATTGCCTCAGAAATTGAACAAAAAATTACTCCTACTTCATTTAATTTATCTTTAAATGTTGTGGCTACAGAAACTGAATCAAAAACAGCATCTACAGCAATACCATTTAATCTTTGCTGTTCTTGTAATGGTATACCTAGTTTTTTATAAGTTTCTAAAAGTTTAGGATCAAGTTCATCAATACTTTTAGGTTTTTCACTCGCGCTTTTAGGAGCAGAATAATAATAAATATCTTGGTAATCAATTTTTGGATATTTTGGTTTTTGCCAATTTGGTTCCTTTAAATTTTTTAATCTTTCAAACGCTTTCATTCTCCAATCAAGCATCCACTTTGGTTCTTTCTTAGCTTTTGATATGAATTCAATAACTTCTTTATTCAGGCCTTTCGGTGCTCTGATATTTTCAATGTCAGTTGTAAATCCATATTTATAATCTTTTAATTTATCTATCTGTTTTTCTCTCATTTAAATTCTACTATCTCTTTTATTTATTAGATCACTTAATTTTTTTTTTTCAAAAAAAACATTAATGTAATCTTCGAGTTCATCCCATAAATTATGGGTAATACATTTTGCACTTTTGCCATTACATCCTTTTTTAGAATGCTTTTCACAACCTACTGTTTTTATTTTTTCTTCGACTGCTGAAAGCACTTCTGAAATATTAATTTCAGATGCATTTTTATTTAATATGTAGCCTCCTTTGTTTCCTCTTACGCTACTAACAATTTTATTTTTTTTTAATTTTAAAAATAATTGTTCAAGGTAAACTAATGATATTCCTTGTCTTAAGGATATATCTCTAAGTGATACTGGCTCATTCGGATCAAACTTTGCGAGATCCGCAAGCGCCATTACAGCATACCTACCTTTACTTGATAATTTCATATATTCCGCAATCCATGGGCTTTATATATACCTGACTATTTTAGTCAAGTTTATATATTATTTAAAGGCTTGCATTTTGTCGCCCAATTTTGATAGAAAAATATAATTTTTTTTTGAGAATAATTATCAAAATCTTTTATGGAAAATAAAATAGTTGAAATATTTATTCCGGGGCCGGCTGGAAGACTTGAAGCAAAGTATTACAAAAGCAATAAAAAAACTTCTCCTATTGCTTTGGTTTTGCACCCTCACCCACAATACGGTGGAACAATGAATAATAAAGTAGTTGTTGATACATTTCGTGTGTTTATGGAAAATGATTTTTCAGTGTGCAGAGTAAATTTTAGAGGTGTTGGAAAAAGTGATGGTGAATTTGATAATGGCCAAGGAGAACTTGCAGATGCTGCGGCAGCCCTAGATTGGTTGGAAAGAGAAAATTTTGATAATTCTCAATGCTGGATTTCTGGATTTTCTTTTGGATCTTTAATTTCAATGCAACTATTAATGAGAAGGCCTGAAATCAATAGATTTATTGCAATCTCACCGCAGCCTAATGTATATGATTTTTCTTTTTTGTCTCCTTGTCCATCTTCCGGAATAATGATCTACGGTAAAAAAGATGAATTAGTACCTGTTGAGCATATTAATGAATTAAATAAAAGATTAAGTGCCCAAAAAGGTATTAAAGTTGAATTTGACTCTATACCTGATGCTAATCATTTTTTTTCAAAAACTGAAAATTTATTAATTAAATCTTTAAACAAATATATAAAAAAAGAATCTGCTTTATATTAATAGTTTTTTACTATTACTCCACCAGTACATGGTTCTTTACATCCTGTAGTTTTGGGAAATGAAATTGGTAATTTAAGATATGATCTTATTGCAAGAAAAGCAAAAGCTTGGGACTCTATAAAATCACCATCAATATTATGCTCATCTATCAATTGAAATTTTTCATATCGAATTTTTTCTGATATATTTTTTGACAAAAGATCCATTAAATATTTATTTTTTCTTCCTCCTCCACAAACTATAAAATTTGGAAAAAAATGATCACCTGAATCGTATTTATTTTTATCTAATAGTTTTTTTAAACTTGTAGTAATTATTTCGACTGTAAAATTTGTAATTGTTGCAGCACCATCCTCCAAAGAAAGACCTCTAGCGAATGAAATATCAAAATCTTTTATATCTAAAGAATAATTTAATGTACCCTCAAAATTATCCAGAGCTTGATTTAATATTAATTCATTTGTTTTACCAGATTTAGCAATGAGACCATTATTGTCATATTTTTTTTTTGAATTTTTTCTCACCCATTCATCAATTAAACAATTTCCTGGTCCAACATCGCTAGCAAACATTGGTTCATCAAATTTACCTGCCGAATGAAAACAAGTTACATTGGTAATTCCACCTATATTAATAAATATTACAGGAATACTATTGCCATAAACTTTGTCTTTTAAACTTTCATGAAAAATAGGTGTTAAAGGTGCCCCTTGTCCACCATTTTTCAAATCATTTTGTCTAAAATTATAAACAACAGTTTTTTTTATAAGTTGAGATAAAAGCTTTCCATCACCTAATTGTACCGAAATTTTTTCTTTTGGATTATGAAATATAGTTTGTCCATGAAAACCTATGATTTCAAACATTGGAATATGCGATTTTTTAACTGAATGATATATGTCTTTTACTACTTTTGAATGAAAAAATGTGATCTCTTTCTCTAATGATTTAAGTTCTTTTGATAGTTTTTTCAGATCTTTTGAAGTTAATATTTTGTCTCTAATACTGCTTATTTTTTGATATAGACCCTTATCGTACTCAAAATATCTATTAAATTTCTCATCATATTCAATTCCGTCGATTGAAGATATAATTGAGGCATCTACACCATCCATTGAAGTTCCACTCATTAATCCTAAAGCTGTATATATCTTTCCCATTCTTATTTTTTTTTATTAAATATTGTATATTGTAGAACTATAGACCTATGAATAAATTTTTAAAAGAATTTAAAGATAAAGGGTATTTCTACCAATGCACAAGCGAAGAGAAATTATCTAAATTGCTAGATAAAGAAAAAATCAAAGCTTACATCGGATTTGATTGTACTGCCGAAAGTCTTCATGTTGGAAGCCTACTTCAAATAATGTGTTTAAGATTAATGCAAAAGCATGGTCATAGACCTATTGTATTAATAGGTGGTGGTACAACTAGAATTGGAGATCCATCTGGTAAAGATAAAACAAGAAAAATCCTTACCGAAAGTGAAATAGAAAAAAATATTAAAAATATTGAAAAAATATTAAAAAATTATTTAGATAACAATGATCCAAAAACAAAACCTATTTTTGTAAACAACTATTCTTGGCTTAAAGGATTAAATTATATTTCCTTCTTAAGAGATATTGGCAAACATTTTACAATAAATAAAATGCTAACTTTTGAAAGTGTAAAAACAAGATTGGATAGAGAACAATCTTTAAGTTACATGGAATTTAACTATATGATTTTGCAAGCATATGATTTTTTAGAATTGAACAAAAAAGAAAATTGCACCTTACAAATCGGTGGTTCGGATCAGTGGGGAAATATAGTAAACGGAACTGAGCTTATAAAAAGATATTCCAATAAACAAGCATACGGTTTAACTACTCCTCTAATTACTTTATCATCAGGAGCTAAAATGGGGAAAACAGAAACAGGAGCTATTTGGTTAGATAAAAAATTATTATCTCCTTATGATTATTGGCAATTTTGGAGAAACGTTGATGATAGAGATGTAATAAAATTTTTAAAAATGTTTACAGATTTAAATATTGATGAAATAAATAAAATTAGAGATGAGGATATCAATCAGCTAAAAATAAGACTAGCAAATGAGACTACATCAATGCTTCATGGAAAAGATGAAGCTTTATCCGCTGAGAAAACTGCTAAAAAAACTTTTGTAGAAAATTCATTAGGTGAAAACTTGCCTTCATTAGATTTAAAATTAAGTAATGAAAATAGCGGTATAAATATAGTCGATTTAATTATTTTATCAAAAATTGAAAACTCAAAAAGTGAAATACGAAGGCTAATTAAAGGTAGGGGTATTAGAATAAATAATCAAATAATTAATGACGAAAAGTTTTTGATACAAAAAAATTCATTTAGTAAAGATAGTTCTCTAAAATTATCAATTGGCAAAAAGAAACATATAAAAATTAAATTAACTTAATTTTTTTTAATTTTTTCTAATGTTCTAGTTATAAATCTTGGTGTTAAAGTTTTTATTGGATTTACTGTAGTTTTTAAATCTTTAGGTGGTCCTTTTATTTTAAAACTAACTCCAAAAACACCTTCTCCCACTTTTTTTCCTACTAATAAATCTCCAATTAATGGAATAGATGAAATTGTTCTATTTATCGTTGTTGCTGGCACCAAAGTTCCTCTCAAACTTATTAGTTTTTTTTCTTCAATATATCCCTCCATCATAATCGATATCGCAGGGCCAATCGCATAAATTTCATCAATAGTAGTTAGATTTCCTTTTTTTGAATATATCATTTCAAAATCTGTAAACCTTACTCCTTCACCAGTTAAAAGATCTGCTATTCCCTGTAATGATGCTAAGGATAATAATTTAGCCAAAATGGGTACCTCTTGTACTTTAAAATTATCAATTATAAGCTTAGATCTAGAAACATTATTAATTTTTGTAGAACTAAAATCTAAATTGCCATCTTCAAAACCTTTAATAAATTTGTACTTTTTAACAAAAGGTTTTGCTCTATCTGAATGAAATATTGTTTCAATACTACTATCTTTTTTTGTTTTAATTACAAA
>CACDXO010000008.1 GCA_902556825.1 uncultured Pelagibacteraceae bacterium | reverse complement strand
TGCATAAGTATGTTAGTTACTTCTGGATTTTCAATAAATTTGATAGCTGATAAAACATTTTCTTTGCCACTTTCATCTTTTTTATTTTTCTCAGCCAAATACCATCTTTGCATAGTAGCAAGAGCTGTTAACGCAGTAAAATCATATTTACAAATAAAAATGTTACCTTTGTGATCCCAAGCAACATCTTTTGGAAAATCTTTAGGAGTCGTTCTTGTGAAAATAACACCAACATCAGATTTAGAATCCTTCATGTCTTTTGTTAGTTTTTTTATCCATTCATTGCTCCAGGCTTTAGTATTTTTTCTTTCATATAGTATTTTAGCGACCGTCATATCGTCCTCTATAATTTCTTGTAACCAATCACCACCAGCAGCACCTTTTGCATATTCAGTAATTTTATCTTGTTTATCTTTAAATATTTTTTTTAAAAAATCTCCTAATTGCATTTCAGAAGCAGAACCTTGGTCAACCGTAGTTCCTTGTGTTGCTTTTTTTTGAAGATCTTCGATTGTAGAAATTAATCTTTTTTCTTTTAACTCCCAAAGTTTTTGTTTTTCACTATTTTGTTCAGTTAAATTTTCTTTTTGAGCTTTAAGCTTTGTTTCATAAAGAGCTTCATAATGTTCCTTATGTTGTTTATCTAAATCTTTACCTTTGGATTCCATTGCTTGTTCAACAGCTTTTTTAATTTCATGATCTTTTTGTTCCTTAAATGATTTTAATTGATCATCTTTATTTTTATTTGAGTCTTCTAATTCTTTTAATTTTTTTTCTTTTTCCTTTATCTTTTCACCTTGTTCATTTTCAATTTTTTTTACTCGTTGATCTTCAAGTGCCTTTAAGTGAGATCTTAAGCCTTCCTCCATAGGAAATTCTTTTTCACAGTGTGGACAAGTAATTTTTTGGCTCATATTAGTTGTTTTTAGTTTTTTCCATTAAATATTTTATCAGATAATAGGCGGCCAAGGTATCTTTAGAGCAATAATCTATTAAAAATTTTTTTTGGTTTTCCCGCACTTTCACTTCAGTTTTAGGGTTAGTATAAACAAACCAAGCTAATTGTGCGTCATCACCACCAGCTATATTATCTTTTCCATCATAATTAACGGGACACTTTGGTATAGCTTTAATAATTGACTTTATTCCCCAATCCCCATTCATTAATGGAGAATAAAAATTCATTCTAGCCAATATTAAGCTATCTTCTATTCTTTCAATTAATTTATCAATCTTGCTCACCAAATCTTTACAATTATCTTTTTCTTTTAAATCATTGAGTATTTTTACTTCCGCAGAAGCAATGTTATGGGCAAATATTGTTCCACTTTTACCCACAGCTTCTAAAAGACTTTCGATAAATTTTCTTTCTATATCTTGGTCAGCAAATCTTAAAAAAGATTTGCCTTTATCAATTTCACTATTTTCAGATTCCCATTTATGAACCGACCATTGGAATGGTAATTTCACATAAGGTTTTGTATTCTTTACTATAGGAACTCCCTGATCAACATATTCAAAATCCATAAAATAAAATGGAAAACTAAATTTTTTAAATGCGTTTTTTAAACCAGGGAAATTAAAGCAAGGTTCATTATTTTTATGAGCAACTTGAATAATTTGATGATAATTTTCAGGATACTCTTTTCTATTTCTGAAATATTTTGAAGGAACTTTTTGTAAATCTACGGTTCCTTGATTTTTCATAAATTCAATTAATTCTCTATCCTTTAGAGTTAATTTACCTACATATGGTAAAATTGTAAAAGGAGTTACATCAGATTTTGGCAATAAAAACTTCTTCAAAAAAGACTTTTCACATCTATCCTTATAATTACATTCATTAGGTTTATTACAATGTGTCCCCATCTCAATTTCAGGACAAGGAGAATTTTCTTCAGTTAAAGGTAAGAGATCTTTAATATAGTTTGGTATTTCTTTTTCAATCTCAATAATTTTATTGGAAATATCATTTTCATCATTTATCAAATCTGTATAATCCTCAGTATTTTCTAAAGTAAAATCTTTGTTAATATGAATTAATTTACAACTAATTAAATTGTGACCAATTTGTTTTAGACATTCCCTAACTATAAAAGACTGAATAGATATATCAGGTATATGTTCATCTTTTAATCTTGTAGATGATTTAGCTTCTAAGAGTTCCCATCCGTTTTTTTTACGTATCAAAACATCTGTTCTTACACGAGTATCTAAATGTTCAAAAGTAGCTTCATAAATTACATTAATATTTTTTGAATTTATTGCATTTTTTGTTTTATTTACTAAATCATCCCAAACACCTTCTAAATTCAATTCATTACCATGAAGATTGGTATAATGTTTTCTAATTACTTCGTTGAAACGTTCTCCTCTTTCAAATAAAGCTTTTTTAGTTTTTTTTAATGGTTCGTGAATATCAAACCAAAGTTTTTTTTTACATTGTAATCCGCTAGCAATTTTAGACTTGGTAAGCTTATAACTTTTACTGCCCATTTTTAGTTTTTAAACTTTCTTTTTTCGTCAAGTTCTCTCATAAGAATCTTTATTTCAACTTGGTTTTTTTTATATTCATGAGCCATTCTTAAATATCTAATAAATCTAAGCATATTATAAGGTATAAAGTAGATATCTAAAATTAACTTAAGTAAAGGTTTTGATTTATAATATTCTTCATTAGCTTTTTTTGTAACTTCTTTACCAGCCAAATAAATATCTACTGAATTCTTCCACTCATGGCAGTAAGTTAGTCGATCTTTCATTTTATTTTTAATATAGTTTCTCATTTTAAGTACCTCGCTATTTGTTTGTAACATTTTGGTTTAACTGAGGATTTTCCTATTATTTTTATTTCTTCATTTTTATAATAGTAAATCCAATAGTAGTGTTGATCATTTTCTTCATCAAAAATTTCTTCAATTCTAATTTCTGTAATCTGATCCATTAGTGAAGCACTCTATTTTTTTTATGGCTTTCGTACTCAAGCTTGCCAATTACAAGTCTAAGATTTCTCATAATTTTTTCCCAGCCAGTTTTATGTTTATTAGGATTAAGCCAGGGAAGGTCCGACATTTCTAGGTCAAGAATATTACAAAGAATTCCATCTATGTCTTGTAATAGTTTTTGTCTTTCGGCTGGTGTTTGTAATGATAATAATTGAATTAAATTATCATGTGTTACTTCATGTTCTATTTCTTTTAACTTTTTAGTCATTTTACCTCTTTCTGAACCGAATACGTTAAAAAATTGTATTTAGGTTCTTAACGTTTATTTTAAGGTAAATTTATGAGAGTAATTGCATTGATACCGAACCCAACTTATGTTGGTAGGGAGGCGAAACAATTTAATATGCAGATTATATATATACTTAGTTAAGCAATAAGAGGTAATTTTTAAGTATATGTATAATCTGCATATATCTTACTCCAAATTACCTGCTATATTATACCATATTTAATTAAACTTTTCAATCTCTATAGTTTTATAATATATAATATAATTAAATTATGTTTTTATCTATTATATCATTTATCGCTCTAATATCCGTGATTGTATTTATTCATGAGTATGGTCATTATTATTTTGCTAGAAGATATGGAGTAAAAGTCACAAGATTTTTAGTATTTGGTTTACCTTTTTTAGGTTTAGACAAAGAATTATTTGGATGGACAGATAAACATGGAACACGATGGTCTATAGGCTATTTCCCTTTAGGAGGATTTGTTGATATTTTTGGAAGCAGAGATTATTTGCTAACTAAGGAAGAAATTGAAAAAAAGTATAAACCAGAAGATCGCAAATACTTATTACAAACAAAGAAAATTTATCAAAAAATTCTGTTCGCTTTTGGTGGACCTTTAGCTAATTTTTTAACTGCAATTTTAATTTATTCAATGATTTCTATGTTTATTGGAAAAGATTTTACCCCCGCGGTAATTTCTAAAATAAATGAGGATAGTCCAGCGGAAAGAGCTGGTTTGATGGTTAATGATCAAATAATTAATATTCAAGGAAATAAAATAGTAAGTATTAGAGATGTTTCTCAAATAATTAATATTTCAACTGCTGATACAATTAGCATAATTGTTGATAGAGGTGGTGTTCAAAAATCTTTTTTAGTTACACCTAAATATATCAAAGATGAAGGCTTTATTGGTTCAAAAAGAAACAATGCGAAAAGAAGAATTATAGGAATTAATATTTCCCCTTTAAATAATCAATTAAATATTCAGAAATTAGGACCTGCTAAAGCAATTTTTTACGCAGTTAGTGATACTATTTTTATGTGCAAGTATATTCTTATTCACATAGGTAAATTACTAACTTTTAGTGCTGATATTAGTCAGTTAAGTGGACCTGTAGGAATTGCCCAAATATCTGGAGAGGTAGTTAAATTAGGCATTTTACCATTTATTTTATTAATGGCACACATCTCAATTTCTCTCGGTTTAGTTAATCTACTTCCAATTCCAGTGTTAGATGGAGGACATATAATGTTTTTTTGCTTTGAAAAAATTTTAGGGCGCCCAGTTAAAAGAAAAACCCAGGAATTTTTATTTCGAATCGGATTTACAATTTTAATGACTTTAATGTTTTTTACATTTTACGTTGACTTCCTAAATTACTCTTAGAAATAAAGGCTTTTTTTAACATCAAAAAAGTCAATAAAATCAATACTTTTTGAGCACAATATATTGTGGGTATAAAAAAAATATATACTAAAAAAAAGCTTGAAAAATAAAGGATTATGATAAATATGATAATTAACCTAATAAACCGGAGCTAAAAAATGAACAAAAAACAATTAGTCGCTAAATTGGCTGGTTCTTTAAACCAAAGCAAAGCTGATGCTGAGCGTACTTTTGATACAATTACCAACACAATTCTAGATGCGTTGAAAAATGATGATTCTGTGAAAATTGCTGGTTTTGGTACATATAAAGTGGCTAAAAGAAAAGCTCGAATTGGACGTAATCCAAGAACTGGAGAACAAATTCAAATCGCCGCTTCTCAAAAAGTAAAATTTTTACCTGCTAAAGCACTTAAAGAAGTATTTAATAAGTAATTAAAGTTTTAACAGCCTTGTTACAAAAATGTAATAAGGCTGTTACTATATGCAAGATCTGCATACCTATTTTTCCATATCAACGTTAGTTTTTTAATTTTTTAAAAATATAAAAGATTCCTTAACAGAAGGAGTTAAATGTCAAAATTATATAAAAAATTAACTGGTCCTTTAGTAAGTTTATTTTTCTTATTAAATATGACCAGTGTAGGTTACGCAGAAACGACAGTTTCTGCAGAAGTAGGCTTTATTTTTAATACTTTTCTTTTTTTAGTATGTGGTTTTTTGGTTATGTTTATGGCTGCAGGTTTTGCTATGCTTGAAGCAGGAAGCGTAACATCAAAAAGTGTATCTGTAATTTGTGCAAAAAATATAGGATTATTTTCAATAGCTGGAATTATGTTCTGGATGTTTGGATATAACTTAGCTTATGGAATTCCAGAGGGTGGTTATATTGGAAACTTTATTCCATGGTCAGATGCAAGTAAAATAGATACTGGATATTCTGACGGTTCAGATTGGTATTTCCAAATGGTATTCTGCGCAACAACAGTTTCAATCGTATCAGGAACATTGGCAGAAAGAATTAAATTATGGCCGTTCTTCCTGTTTGCAGCAATTTTATCAGGAATTATATATCCAATTGTAATGGGTTGGCAGTGGGGCGGTGGCTGGTTAGCTGCTGCAGGGTTCTCAGATTTTGCTGGATCTACACTTGTTCACTCAACTGGTGGTGCAGCAGCATTAGCGGGAGCAATTATTTTAGGACCTAGATTAGGAAGATTTACAAAATCAGGTTCTCCAGCTCCATTAAAGCCTTTTGCAGCTTCATCAATTCCATTAGTAACTATAGGTATATTTATTTTATGGTTGGGTTGGTTTGGTTTTAATGGTGGTTCTCAACTTGCAATGGGAACAGCTGTTGATGCAATTGCAGTATCAACGATATTTATTAATACATTCTTAGCTGGAGCAGGTGGAGTAATGGCTGCTGCTTTTACAACTAGATTAGGATTTGGTAAAACTGATGTTATCCAAATGCTTAATGGATGTATTGGTGGATTAGTAGCTATAACAGCTGAACCTTTAATGCCATCACCGATTGCAGCAATATTAATTGGTGCTGTTGGAGGTGTAATTGTGGTTTTTGGTACTAAGCTTTTATTCTCAATGAAAATCGATGATGTTGTAGGTGCAGTACCAGCACACTTGTTCGCTGGAATTTGGGGAACACTAGCTGTTCCAATAACAAATCCTGGTGTTTCATTTGGTGCACAGCTACTTGGCGTAATTTCAATAAACGCGTTTGTGTTCATCGTCTCGTACATTGTATGGTCAATAATGAAAGCTTCGATTGGTATTAGATTAAGTAAGGAAGGTGAACTTAAAGGTACTGACGTTACTGAAACAGGTGTGATTGCGTATGCGATAAGAGATTAATGAATCAATTAATCAATTGATCAATTGATATAGGGGCTTTCTTCTCCATGTTTTCTACTCAAAGAAAGCCCCTTAAAAATTTCTCAAGTCCTCTAACTTTTCCCCCTTTTAAAAAAAGGGGGTTTTTACTCATTTATTTTCATCCCATAATTTTTGGTAATCAATAAATGGTGATAAACCATAGCTGGAATTAATATTTGTAAAATGCACAGATAAGCTTTTTAACGGAGATACACAAATTTCCTTATTGTAAATATCGTTTATATATTTCTCAAAAGGATCATGTCTATCAAGACAGGTTTTATAAAAGTTATCCCAATATTTTTCTAATAGTTCTTTGCTAGTCATAAATGTACATAAAGTCTCATTAACTGTTCTCCAGTGCCTTTTATTTCCAATTAAAATATTAGTTTTTTGATTATTCATATATAAATAAGGATAATCAGCTGGACACATGAAAATATCATTACCTAATTGAGACGATATTCTCTCGTATGAAGCTATCATTTCTTCCATCATTGGTTCAAAATGAAGATAATCATCTTCAACAAAAAAAACTAAATCATCAGTATTTTTTTTTGCAGTTTCGTAACAATAAAGTAAGCTTGCTAGGTTAGAGTATGTCTGATCATTTTTCTGCTTTTTAATTAATTCTCTATACTTATTGTGATCTACTTTAGTAAAAGTTATCTCGAAATTACTATTATTAGTTAGATTTTTAATTTTATTTAAATTAGTTTCATTTGTATTGTCGTCAATTATTATCAATTGAATCTTAATGTTAGAATATTTTTCTTTACTAAACCTAATTGATTTTAATAGTGAATTTAATGATCTCAAAGTATATTCAATTTTTGGAAGTTCAAATAATCTTTTTTTATTTTGATCCCATATTTCAATATTGCTGTTTGTTCTAAACAGAATCAGTATAGATTTAACTTTTCTAGAAATTTTAACTTCGCCCAAAGGAAGAACAATTGATTTTTCGTTAATTTTTGAAAGATCTTTATTTAAATCCCTATCGAGAGTTGGTGAAGTAAAACTATTTTGATCAATTATTTCATAGCCCATTATTTTAGAGAGCTTAATAAATAATTTTTTTATGATGCTTTTTTTCATTATATTGTTTATGATATTTTATTTACAATATTATGAGCATTAAATCACCACAAACTCTCGTTTCAGAAGCTTTAAATGAAGTAAAAACTATTACCCCTGAAGAAGCAATGAAATTAAAAAGTGAAAATAAATGTAATTTAATTGATATTAGAGACGCAGTTGAATTACAAAGGCTTGGCACCATTGAAAATTCTTTTCATATACCAAGAGGATTATTAGAATTTTCTATCCATCCTGAAAGTGCATATGTTCAAAATAATCAACTAGATTTAAATAAAGAAACTGTATTATTTTGTGCAGCTGGAGGTAGATCTGCACTAGCGGCGAAGACACTTAAAGAAATGGGTTTTGATAAAGTATCTCATGTGGAAGGTGGTTTTGGTTTAATGGTACAAAAAGGTTTTAAAATTAAAACTTAATCATAAAGAGTTATTCTTTTTGCATAGAAAATTCTTATTAACCAATAAATAAAAATTCCTAAAGGACCAGTAAAATAAGTTATAATTAATGGAAAAAATACAAGAATTTTATTCATAGACAGTTTTCTACTATCATTAACTATCCATGATCCACAAAATAAATTGATTGCAAGAAAGTGAGTCCAAAAAATAATTAAAAAAGCCCTTTCAGAGAATAGTTCTTTTAGAGAATCTAAACTTAAATATAAGTTAAAGTTATTTAAGTAATTGTATTCAGAAATAAAATAATAATAAACTAAATATAAATAAATTGTGCTTATTAGGAAAATTGGAAAAATCGAGCTAACAAAAACACCACAAACTTTTGAATTTGGAAAAAAAATTAAAACAAACCAGAATGGAATTATACCAATATTCAACCACAAATAGATCATATCTATTGTAAAGAAAGTAGAAATTTGTTCGACCATAAGCAATTGTATTATATTACAACATTCAATGATTCCTATAAAAAATAAAAAAAAAAATTTAGAAGCTACTGTTGAGGAAATGCGTAATTTTGCTTTTGCTTATATTGAAAAGTATGCTCCATCCAAACAACAATTAAAGACTTATTTATTAAAAAAATATATAAAAGCAAAAATATCAAGTTTAAATAAATCGAATATTTCCGATCTTATTAGCGCTGTACTAGATGATCTTGAAAAAACAAAATTTATAAATGATAAATTTTACTCAAGATCAAAAGCTAAAAGCTTAATTCAAAGAGGTAGTTCAATAAATAAAATAAGAAACTATCTATTTTCTAAAGGTATTAAAGATAAGTATATCAAAATTACTTTAGATGAAATTAAAGTAAATAATGCAGACCAAGATTTTTTTTCAGCCATCAAAATATGTAAAAAGAAAAGAATAGGACCAGCGAGGGATGAAAATAATAGAACTTTGTTTTACAAAAAGGATATAGGAATTTTAGCAAGATCTGGGTTTGATTTTGAAATATCAAAAAGGGTAATGGATTTAGAAAAAAATGAATTTTTAAAAATAATAAATTTACTTTAATTTTTTTTTATTTTTTTCATTAAGGTAATAATTAATTTTATTTCTTATATAGTTTTTCACAAAAACAAAAACTAATAGACCAAATATTGATACTGATACACAAATTATTAATACTATTCTTAACTGTTCACTCATTAAAGTAATAAAGATCTTTTTAAAATTAAACTTGGATTTTTGAAATCTTTTTTTCCATACAAAACTTCTTTGTTTTCAAAATCTGTAATTAAACCACCGGCATTTCTAAGTATAGCATGGCCAGCTGCGATATCCCATTCACAGGCCCTAGGTTCAGCTACATATAGATCGTACTCACCTGTAGCTATCACACAAAATTTTAACGAACTTTTCATTTTGACATGCTCAGTCACATTAAATTTTTTATACCAATCTTCAATTACAGGCTTTAACTCATTCGAATAAGATACAGCTTTTATAACTCCTTTTTTTGTAAGTTTCATACAATTTAATTTTTTTGCTTTATTATTTATCAATTCAAAACATTTTCCCTTATGGTATGTATAAAAAAGTCTTCGTTTTGCGGGCGCATAAATAATCCCTACTTCAGGTTTATTATTTATTATTAGTCCTGCATTGATTGTAAATTCATCTCTATTATTTATATAATCATATGTTCCATCAATAGGATCAATTAACCAAAAATTTTTTAAATTTTCATTTGATTTATTTGCCAAAGACTCTTCAGAAACAATTTGAATATTGGGAGTTATTTTTTCAATTTTACTAATGATTAATTTATTAACCTCAATATCACCATTAGTAACTGGTGTGTTATCTTTTTTTATTTCAGTCTTTAAACCTTGTTTTCTTAGTTTGAGAGAAATATTTCCAGCTTCTTTAAATGAAGATATTAAATTTTCAACAATTTTTTTTTTATTTTCTTCAATCATTGTTTTTAAATTTTTCTAACTTAATGTTATCGGCATTAATTACTTTTTTTCCTACATTCTGAAAATTAACAGTAATTCTATTATTAATAGTTGACTGTACCTGTCCGATACCCCAATCTTTATTTAATGGATTAATTACTATATCCCCTGGCTCAAATTCTAAAATCATTTTATTTATCTTATAATAGAAATTAGTATAAATAACATCAATGAGTAAAAAAAATAATTCAATTGGTTTAAATAAAGATCCAAAAAATACTACAGTGGTGGTAGCAATGTCTGGAGGGGTTGATTCATCTGCAGTGGCAGGAATGATGAAAGAGCAAGGATACAATGTAATTGGAATTACTTTAAAATTATATGATGATACCAAAGAAGTTTCTAAATCTAAACAATGTTGTGCTGGTCAAGATATTTTAGACGCAAAAAGAGTAGCAGACAGTTTAGGAATTGAACATAAAATTTTATATTATCAAAATAAGTTTAAATCAGGAGTCATAGACAATTTTGTCGACAGCTATTTAAAAGGCGAAACACCTATTCCTTGTGTGCAGTGTAATCAAACAGTTAAGTTTAAAGATTTATTCGAAGAGTCAAAAAAATTAAGTGCTGATGCATTAATTACTGGTCATTATGTAAAAAGTATTACAACCAATAATGAAACAAATATGTATAAGGCTATTGATGATAATAGGGACCAAAGTTATTTTTTATTTAATACTTCACGAGAGCAACTAAATTATCTTAGATTTCCCCTGGGAGGAATGTTAAAAAATGATACTAGAAAAATTGCTAAGAGCTTAGGTTTAAACGTTGCAGATAAACCTGATAGTCAGGATATTTGTTTTGTTCCAAATGGTGACTATTCTTCAGTTATAAAAAAATACAAACCAAATTCTTATTGCAAAGGAAATATTAAGGATATGAATGGAAAAGTAATTGGAGTACATGAAGGAATTATAAATTTTACAATTGGACAAAGACGTGGAATAAAAGTTTCTGACAAAGAACCGCTTTATGTAATCGAGATAGATGCTGAAAAAAATGAAATAATTGTAGGAAAAAAAAAAGAATTAATTAAAAGTAAAATAAAATTGAAAAATTTGAATATATTGTGTGACTTGGATGAGCTAAAAAAAGAAATATTTGTTAAAGTAAGATCAACTGGAAAATTAATAAAAGCAAATATTGAAGTAAATGATAATTTTGCATTAGTTGATTTATTGGAGGATGAATATGGAATTTCTCCAGGACAAGCATGCGTTTTTTACTCTAAAGACAAACATGGAGATAAAGTTTTAGGTGGGGGCTGGATTACAAAAAACTAAATCACGCGCTTCCACATAATGGACGATAAAAAAATAAAATATTAATAAAATTACAAAATAATTCCACTCAAGAATATAATCTACTGAACTTGGATAGTTAAAAAACATTAAGCCAAGAATAATTATAAGTGACCCAATACAAATTGTTGTTACAAAATAAACTTTTACTAAGATAATTTTAAAATAGCAAAGATCATAAAGAGATTTCTTATTTTTATAAAGATCTTTTGTTAAAAAAACTTGGGCAAGCAACTCAAATAAAATAAAAAGAACAATAATTAATCTTCTTAATTTTTTAAATAACTCTGAATCTAGATCCCAACCCAAAAACAAAACATGAAAAAAAAGGAAAATGGCAGAACATATTCCTAAGTAAAAAAAAGTATTTTTTGGTTTATTGAGCTTTTTACTAAAAAATTTATTATAATTAATCCAATAAAATAACATTAATAAAACACTTAAATATAGGAATGATTTAAAAAAATAATTAATAGGATATCTTTTGACTAAATTACTTATTGAAGTTTCGCCATAGAAAAAGGGATTAATTTTATAACTACTTGCTAATGAAAGATTATTATTTTTAATTTTTGCAGTTAATTCATAGAAAGTTGGAAATATTTTATAAAACTTATAACTTTCTGAAAAAGTTATACAAAAAGGATTTAAGTTATCCGAAACGAAAGTTCTTATTTTGATATCTTTATTAGCAAACTGTTTCTTAAGAATTTTATAGGAAGAATCTTTAGTATATATGTCTTCTTTAAAATAAATTTGATTATCAATTACAAAACGTTTTTGTTCAACCCCATATTTGAAACAATCATCTAATCTATTTTTATCTTTTTCCCAGTAATTTAAAAAATCGGTACTTGCACAATATTCATTTGTATCATCACAGCTTTCTTCATAAAAGCTTCCTGGCTCTCCAGTTAAATTTTTAGAAAGATCACTTTGATACGAGTAATTAAAACTAACCAGATGGTTGTTAATTAGCAAAGAACCAATGATAGCTACTGATGCTGAAAAAAATAAAAAAAAGGCAAGAAATTTAATCTTGTAAATTATTTGATTTGGCATTCAAAATTAAGCAATTACTTCTTTTTATTTTTTTTTCTAGCTCTTCTTTTTTTTGAGCCCATTTTTCTACGGCCTCTATGCTTTTTTGGGTATCCCATATATTCCTCTATTATTATTTTATTGACTTATGTAGCGGATATAGCATTGTCTTTTTATCTAATCAAATTTTTTATGGATAAATCGTTTAAAACTTTTTTAAAGCATACGGCCAAAGATTACTATAATCAGTCAGTTAATCCACCGGTAGTCAGAGCTTCAACAATAATCTTTAAGTCAATGAATGAATTAAGAAAAACTCAATTCAAAGGTAAAAAAAATCCAATCGGTGGTCACTTTGAATATGGAAGACAGGGCACATCTACAACGTATATTTTACAACAAATGTTGAAAAGAATGGAAGAATGTTATCATGTTTTTTTGACACCAACCGGTTTTGGTTCAGTTTTTTTGTCAATTTTTAGTATTATTCGACCAGGTGATGAAATTTTAGCTGCTGATCCAGTTTACTCACCTACACGACTATTAACTGACGATTTTCTTAAGTCATTTAACATTAAAACAGTTTTTTATAATCCTAATGATTTAAATACTTTGAAAAAGAAAATTACAAAAAAAACGAAATTAATTTATGTTGAAAATCCAGGAAGTAACTCTTTTGAATTTCAGGATTTGTCTAAAATAATTTCAATAGCAAAGAAGAATAAATTATTTTCAGTAATAGATAATACTTGGGGTACACCATATTATTTAAAACCTATTAAATTAGGATTTGATATGTCCATTGTGTCGGCAACAAAATATTACTCTGGTCATTCAGATGTTATGGGTGGAAGTTTAGCTGTTAACAAAAGAGTTTTTAAATATGTTGAAAAAGCAAACAAGATTACTGGCCTAAGGTTAGGACCAGATGATGCATATTTAATAATAAGAGGATTAAGAACCTTAGATGTTCGTCTCGATAGACATGAAAAAAATGCAAGAAAAGTTGCTAATTTCTTATCTCGTCACAAAAAAGTTAAGCTTTTATATCCGTTTAAAAAAAGTTCATATAATTATAAAATGTGGAAAAAGTATTATTCAGGTGCATCAGGATTAATGGGTTTAAAAATTAAAGCTAAAAGTAAAAATTCTATTAACAAATTTGTAAATTCTTTAAAATTATTTGGTTATGGATATAGTTGGGGAGGATTTGAAAGTTTAGCATTACATCAAGAGTTCAGGGAGTTAGGAAAAAGAAATTATTTAAAACTAGAAAAAGATGAACACTTAGTCAGACTTCATATTGGTCTTGAAGATCCAAAAGATTTAATTAGTGACTTGAAAAGATCTTTGAGATTTATTAAATGACTTCAGAAAAATTTATTCCAAATAAAACAGCACTAATAACATTAATAGCAGCTTCTTTAGTGGTTATTATTTCCTTAGGTATTAGACAAACTTTTGGACTTTTCTTTTTTGACTTTGAAATTGATCTTGGTTGTACACAAACTGAGTTTGGTTTTGCAATGGGTATTCAATTATTTTTTTGGGGACTATTTGGTCCTCTCTTTGGATTAATTACAGATAAATTCAGTGGAAGAGTAGCTGTATTTATAGGTTTTTTATTTTATTTGGCTGGAATTTATTTTTTAAATTATGGACCAAATACAGGATTTTGGTTTACTTTTGATTTAGGAATTTTAATTGGAATTGGACTTGCGGCAACTGCAATAAGTATCCCAATTTCTATTGTATCTAAACATTTTCCACTAAATAAAAGGACTATTGCAATAGGCGTTGTTACTGCTGCTGGTTCTTTTGGATATTTTGTATCTCCTATTTATACAAGATTTTTCCTTCTAGAATTTGGTTGGAACCCAACGTTACTTATTTTTGGAGCTATGATTTTAGCAGGTTTGGTTATTTCTCTATTTTTAACTACCCCAATGGTAGAAATAAAAATGGAAAATGAAAATAATCAAACAGCTATGCAGGCTATAAAGGAAGCATTTTCAAACAAAAGTTATAATTATTTAACTTTAGGCTTTTTTGTATGCGGTTGGCATATAGCTCTTGTTGCAACACATATACCTATGCACATAAGAGATAAGGGACTTGAAGATTGGACAGCAACTGCAATTTTAGCATTAATTGGCCTATTTAATATTTTTGGAACTTTGACTAGTGGATATTTATCAACAAAAATTAGTAAGAAAAAATTATTAAGCGCAATTTATTTATTAAGAGGAGTTTCAATTTTATATTTTATACTTATGCCACCAAGTGTGATTAACGCATTAATTTTTGGAGCTACATTTGGTTATTTGTGGTTATCAACTGTTCCACCTACAAGCGGTATAGTAAGTCATATTTTTGGAACTAAATATGTGTCTTTATTATATGGTTTTGTTTTTTTAAGTCATCAAGTAGGATCATTTCTAGGTGCCTATCTTGGTGGGTTATTTCATGATTTATATGGTTCACTTGATTACGCATGGTACATTTCTATCGCTTTATCTTTATTTGCAGGCTTGATACATTTACCTATAAAAGAGATAGCAATTGAAAGAAAACAGCTCGCAACATCTGAAATTTAATCCTTATTTAGAAAGGCTATATCATTCTGATAAGCCTTTGATAATTTATAAAGTTCATGATGGCTATAATCTTTATACTGATTTTTCAAAAAAAATTATATTAACAAAAAAAAATATAAATAATTTTTTTAATTCATTTAAGAGTAAAAAATTTAAAAAAGACACTGACCTTTTAATAGGATTTTTTGGATATGAAATTCTTTGTAATTTATTAAATATTCAAATTAAAAATCAAAAAAAACTTAATTTCTATAAGGGTATTTTTTACAAACCAGAAACATTAATAAAAATAAGAAAAGATATAAAAGTTATATCTACAGTCAAAAAACACAAATTCAACAGTTTCTTTAATAAAACTCAGATCTTAAGTCCTTTTAAAACAAATATTAATTATAAAAAATATAAAACAATATTTGATTTATTTTCAAAAAAAATAAGACAAGGAGAGACGTATCAAATTAAAATTTGTACTAAATATAAAAATAAATCAACAATTAACCCGGTAAATTTTTTTTGGAAATTAATGAAAATAAATTCATCACCCGAGTCTTTTATGATTAGAGACAAAAACTTTTCCATAGTTAGCTGCTCTCCCGAGACTCTTATTAACAAGAAAGGAAATAAGATTATTACCAAACCTATTGCTGGAACTCTTAAAAAAAGTAAAAAAATTAACAAAATTAAAGCACTAAATTTTTTCAGAAATAATGAAAAAGAAACAAAAGAACATAACATGATTGTTGATATGGAAAGAAGTGACCTATCAAAAATATGCAAGCCTGGATCAGTGAAAATATTGAAGAAAAAATATGTAGAAGAATACAAACACCTCTTTCATTACGTTACATCAATACAAGGTATATTAAACAAAAATACTACTCCAAAAAATATAATTAAATCTATGATGCCAGGAGGCTCGGTTATCGGATGTCCAAAAATTAGAACTCTTGAACTTTTAAATAAACAAGAAACAGAAGATAGAAATATATTCACAGGTAGTTTCGGATACATCAAATTTAATCAGGATATGAAATTTAACATAATTATAAGATCAATTTTAAATTATAAAAATATTTCAGAAATTTCAGCAGCCTCTGGCGTTGTTTTAGACAGTTCGTCCAAAAAAGAATTTAATGAAAACTTTATAAAAGCAAAATCTTTATTGGAGCTTTATAAATGATTTATATAATTGATCATCAAGACTCTTTTACTTGGAATGTTGTCCATCAATTTTCGAAGTTTGATAAAGTTTATTGTTCTAATTATTTTAATATTAATAAAAAAAAGTTAGACAAATCTAGCACAATTGTTTTGTCTCCTGGACCAGGATCTCCAAAAGATTATCCATTAACATCAAAGATTTATAAAAAATATAAAGGGAAAAAGAAAATTATAGGAATTTGTCTTGGGTATCAGCAAATTTTATTTAATGAAAAAGGTAAAATAGTGCAGCAAAAAAATATTTTTCATGGCTATCAATCAAAAGTAAAAGTAACAAATGAAAGTAAATTATTTAAAAAAAATAAAATATTTAAAGTTGGACGGTATCATTCTTTAAAATTGTATGAACCGTATAAGTCAAATAATATAAAAATAACGATGAGATGTGCTAAATCAAATATTCCAATGGCTATCGAAAATAAAGAAAATAATGTATATGGTTTTCAGTTTCATCCAGAATCTTTTTTAACAGAAAATGGTAACTTTATTATTAAAAAAATCTTATCTTCATAAAGATCTAAAAGAAATTAAATTTAAGGATCTTTGGAATGGATATGGTATCTTTACTACTATGCGTGTCATAGGTAGATCCGCAAAAATTTTATTCTATAAAGCTCACATTGATAATTTAATAAAGTCATTAAATAAATATAATATTAGAAAAAAAAATTTAAGAAAAAATATTTTAAAATTAATTAAATTAAATTTAAAAAAAAATAAAAATTATGATCATTTATTAAGAGTTGCCTCAAACAATAAAATTATTTCTATTTCTTTGCGCAAAAGGCCAATACCCAAATCTAATTTCAAACTTAAACTAGTAAACTATAAACGGGTAGATGCTGCTTATAAAAATTTAAAATACAAAAAAATTTTAAAAATATTAAACAAACTAGACGTTACAAAATTTGATATAGCTCTTTATAAAGGAAACAAAATATTAGAAACTGGCACATCTAATTTATTGTTCGTTAAAAGTAATAAAATATTTTCACCCAATAAAGATTGTTACAAGGGTACAACAATTAAATTTTTTAGTAAAAAGGTTAAGATAAATTTCAAAAACATATTTATAAAAGATATTAACAGTTTCGATGAAATCTTAGTTGTTGGATCTGGAAAAGGAATATTATCTATTTCATCGATTGATAGTAATTTATGGCAAAGAAAAAGTTTAAAAGTGTTTAATAAGCTTTTAAAAATGTATAAATCTGAAACTAAAAAAAATTGATATTCATGAAAGATCCTAATAATCCTTGTTTATTCTGCTCAACTAAAAAAGATGATATTATTGAAGAAAATCAATTTGCTTATGCAACATTTGATTCATATCCTGTTTCAAACCACCATAGCTTAATCATACCTAAGAGACATGTAAAAGAGTACTTTGAATTAAGTAATGAAGAAGTTATTGGATGTGATCAACTGATAAAAAAAGTTAAGATCAAAGTCGAAAATAAAGATAAAACTATAAAAGGATTTAATATTGGCATCAATTCTGGAATAGAAGCTGGTCAATCGATTATGCACTGTCATATTCATTTGATTCCAAGAAGAGAAGGTGATGTAGAAAATCCTCAAGGCGGCGTAAGAGGAGTAATTCCTTCAAAACAACATTATATAAGAAAAAGTAAATAAATTTTCATATATTAACGTTACTAAATGACCAGATTCCAAGGTTGATCTATTTTGTTAACTATACTAAATACTTTATTCGAAAGGGAAAAATCATATGCTATCTGTTAATCCATTTGCAATATTAGCTGAATCTATATCTCCAATATTTATGCAGTCTTTTGTTGTATTAATGGTTATTCTAATTGTTGTTGGTACCCTTGTAGATATTATTCATAAAAAAAATGTGAAGTATTTTTTTGAAAATGCAAAAAAAGCAAAACTATCTGCTACCAAAACTTTAAGCACTAGGGAAAGAATATCAGTAATTTCAAAAACAATAGTTAGCGATATCGCTACTACTTCTGAACTTGGAGCTGGCAAAAGAAGAGCCGCTCATCTACTTGGAATGTATGGAACAATTTTATTCTGGGCAGGATCAGCAATAATGATTTTTTGTTATTCAAGCCCATCTTCAGATACACCATCTTTCTGGCCTATCATTTGGCATGTTGGAGCTATTATGACAGTTGTTGGAGGAGGTTGGTTTTGGTTTTTTTTAAGAGTAGACGTTTATTCGGAAGCCCAACCTTGGTATAGAATTATAAAAGCAGATTTATTTGTTCTTGCCCTTGTTGCATCATCCTTAACAGGACTAATTTGGTCATATTTACAATCATTGAATTTAAATGAAAGATGGGATGATAAAGTATTTTTAGTCTTATTTATTGTATCAAATCTTGTTTTATTTGGAGGAGTATATTGGTCTAAATTTGCACATATGTTTTATAAACCTGGCGCAGCATTACAGAAAAATTTAGCTGAAGCTGACGGTTCCAGAGACAATTTGCCACCTGAAGCAGATGCCCCAAAACAATTTGGATTAGGTATAAGTAGAGAGAATCCAAAACATTATTAAAATGATTTTGAAAGGAATAAAATAAAATATGTCAACTTTTGTATATATGACTCGTTGTGATGGATGTGGTCATTGTGTAGATATTTGTCCTTCAGACATTATGCACATAGATGAAACTATAAGACGTGCAAAAAATATTGAACCAAATTTTTGTTGGGAATGTTATTCATGCGTTAAAGCTTGTCCTAACCATGCAATAGATGTTCGAGGCTATGCTGACTTTGCTCCTATGGGCCACAGTGTAAGAGTTAGAAGAGAAGAAGAAAAAGGAACAATTTCTTGGAAAATAAAATTTAGAAATGGGACAGTAAAAGACTTTGTTTCTCCAATTACAACAAAACCATGGGGAAAATTTATTCCAAAACTTGCAGAGGGTGACAAACCTAACCAAGGAGAAATAAATTCTCAAATTCTTTATTCAGAACCAGAGGGATTAAATACAAAAAAAGAATTACCAAAAGTAGAAAAAAGTGCATTTAAAAAAGGTGTTTATTATTAATGGCTAGAAAAACTATAGTTGAAGATTGTGATATTCTTGTAGTAGGTGGTGGTATGGCTGGAACTGGTGCTACTTTTGAAGCTAGACACTGGGGAAGAGATTTAAAAATTATTTGTGTAGAAAAAGCAAATATCGACAGAAGTGGTGCGGTAGCTCAAGGTCTATATGCAATCAATTGTTATATGGGAATGCAATGGGGAGAAAACCAACCAGAAGATCACGTTCGATATGCTCGAAATGATTTAATGGGTCTGGTTAGAGAAGATCTTGGTTATGACATGGCTCGTCACGTAGATTCAACAGTACACATGTTTGATGAGTGGGGCTTACCAATGATGAAAAATAAAGAAACTGGCCGTTACCAACGTGAAGGTAAATGGCAAATAATGATTCATGGAGAAAGTTATAAACCAATAGTAGCTGAAGCAGCGAAAAAATCTGCGGATAAAATTTACAATAGAATCATGATTACACATCTACTAATGGATGAAAAAAAAGAAAATAGAGTAGGTGGCGCTGTAGGATTTAATATGAGAACAGGAGATTATTATGTCTTCAGAGCAAAAACTGTAATAGTTGCAGCAGGTGGAGCTTCTCATATTTTTAAACCAAGAGCTGTTGGGGAAGGAATGGGAAGAACTTGGTACGCACCTTGGAGTAATGGATCAGCATATGCACTTCCTATTGAAGCTGGAGCTAAAATGACACAAATGGAAAATAGAATTGTGTTATGCAGATTTAAAGATGGTTATGGTCCAGTAGGAGCTTATTTTTTACACTTAAAAACTTATACTCAGAATGCCAATGGAGAAAATTATGAGAAAAAATGGTATGATAAAACTAAAGAGTTAGTTGGTGAATATATTGATCACCATCCAACTCCAACCTGTTTACGTAATCATGCTTTTATACAAGAAGTCATGGCAGGTGGTGGTCCAATTCACATGGTTACTAAAGAGGCTTTCCAAGATCCACATTTAGAGACAGTTGGATGGGAAAATTTTTTAGGAATGACAGTTGGACAGGCTGTTGTTTGGGCATCACAAAATATTGATCCAAAATATACAAATCCTGAATTAACTACTTCTGAACCTTATGTAATGGGTTCTCACGCAACTTGTTCAGGTGCTTGGGTTAGTGGACCAGAAGATATTGCCCCTCCAGAATATTTTTGGGGATATAATAGAATGACAACCGTTGAAGGTTTATTCGGTGCGGGAGATACAGTAGGTGGAAGTGCCCACAAATTCTCATCTGGATCATTTACAGAAGGTCGATTAGCTGCAAAAGCTGCCGTCAAGTATATTGAAGAAGAAAAGGCTAAAGATATAAATGTAAGTGACAAACAATGTGAGGATTTTAAAGATATTATATTTAAACCTTTAGAAAATTACACTGTTGGAAGAAACGAAATTACAGGTGGAACGGTTTCTCCAAGCTACATATCACCAATTCAAGGTCTTCAACGTCTACAGAAGATTATGGACGAGTACGTTGGAGGAATATCTTATAACTATATGACTAATGAAAATACTCTTAAAAGAGGTCTAGAATTATTAGATTGGTTACAAGAAGACCTCGAAAAAGTAGGTGCAGAAGATTATCACCAGTTAATGAGAGCTTGGGAGTTAAAACATAGAACTCTTACATCACAATGCGTAACTGAACATACTCTTTTTAGGCAAGAAACTCGTTGGCCAGGTTATTATTATAGAGGTGACTACATGAAGCTGGATGATGAAAATTGGCATTGTTTAACGTTATCTAGAAGAGATCCTAAGACTGGAAAGTTTACCATGGAGAAGGCTCCAGTTTATCATATAGTTGATGAAAAAGAGAAGAAGGAAGCTTCATAATTATATTAATGAGTCTTCTAGACAAATCTGAGGAAGAAATAATTAAAATCGCTGAACCCATTTGGGCTAACCTTGTAAAATCATCAAACATAAAGGACTATGGTGGATTTACTAAAGACTTCTCATCACAGATGCTTTACGGAGCTAACGAAGTTGAACTCGGTAAGCAATGGGCAAGTAATGACCTTATATCTTCATTGTCAGAGGGCTGTAAAGCGTTCGGCTGCCTTAAGAGAGGGCAACATGTTACTATTTTATATAAACAGACTAGCACAAAGATTCCAGGAGAGTTTTTAGGACGTCTTGTCCTAGGAGAAGAGGGAGACGAGATCAAAGTTTTTGGAGCTACAATCTTTTAAAAATTTTTAAATATTTTTAAAAATTACTTGCAAAATTTTAAAACCAGGTGTAATTGCTAGTTATGCTTAACAATTTTTTTAAAAATATTAAATCTTCTGTTAAGCAACTTCCAAATCTTCAATCATTTATTAGTGCAAAATCAGCACTTTATTTTGGTTTA
>CACDXO010000007.1 GCA_902556825.1 uncultured Pelagibacteraceae bacterium | reverse complement strand
AAAAATATCAAATTTAAAAAAATTACAAGTTTTTAAGCCAGAAGTTAAAAATTTTAATATTAATAAAAAAAGTTTTAAAAAAAGAAAATTTTACAAAAAAAAAATTAAAAAAGCTAAAAAAAATTAAATTATCCCTTTTTTTGGTGAAGAGGGATTTCCATAAGTATTTTTTTTTATTCTTCCTGACAAAAAAGATTTTCTACCAGCTATAACAGCATATTTCATGGCTTCTGCCATTTGCAATGGAATCTTTGCTTTAGCTATAGCGGTATTAATTAGTACACCGTCACATCCCATTTCCATAGCAATTGAAGCATCTGAGGCTGTTCCTATCCCAGCATCTATTATTAATGGTAGTTTGGTTTGATCTCTAATAATTTTTATATTTAATTTGTTTTGAATTCCTAATCCAGATCCAATTGGTGCAGCCAAAGGCATTATTGCTGAAGCACCTGCATTTTCTAATCTTTTTGCCATTAATGGATCATCGTTACAATAAACCATAACCTCAAAACCTTCTCTTTTTAAAACTTCTGTAGATTTTAAAGTTTCAATCATATCAGGAAATAAATTTTTCTTATCACCCAAAACCTCTAATTTAACAAGTTTCCATCCACCTATTTCTCTAGCGAGCCTTAATGTTCTTAAAGCTTCTTCAGAGTTGAAACAGCCTGCTGTATTAGGTAAATAAGTTATTTTTTTAGGATCAATATAGTCCATTAAAAGTGGTTTATTTTTATCAACAATATTTACCCTTCTAACTGCAACAGTTACTATTTCTGCACCTGAAATTTTTATAGCTTTTGCACATTCAATCATACTTTTATATTTACCAGTGCCAACTATAAGTCTTGATTGGAATTTTTTATTAGCTATTTTTAAAAAATCTTTTTTTTTCATTATCCTCCACCTATAAAATGAACAATTTCAATCATATCATCATTATTTAATTTTATTTTTTTTAATTTTTTTTTATCTAAAATTTTTTTATTTAATTCTATTGCTACTTTATTTAAAGGTATTTTGAGTTTTTTTGTTAATTTTTCAATTGAAGCATTATTATCAAATATTATTTTCTTGCCATTTACTTTAATTTTTATTTTATTTTTAATATTCATGTAATATAAGTTTAATGTGAATAAAATAATTATTATTAATGGACCAAATCTTAATCTATTAGGGGAAAGAGAACAATCTCAATATGGAAGCATCACCTTTGACCAATTAAAAAAAAATTGTAGTGAACATTCTGAAAAAATTGGAATAAATACTAGTTTTTTTCAATCAAATATAGAAGGCGAAATAGTTAGTAAAATACAAGATTCGAGAAAGTCACATGATGGAATGATAATAAATGCTGCTGGATATACTCACACTTCCGTGTCAATAAGAGATGCTCTTGATGTATTCAAAAAACCAATTATTGAATTACACATATCAAATATTTACAAAAGAGAAGAATTTAGACAAAAATCATTAATTTCAGAAATTGTGACTGGAATTATTTGTGGTCTTGGTTCAAATGGTTATATTTTGGCCATAAATGCAATGCATGAATTGCTCAACAATGGAAATAGATAAAAAAATAATAATAAAATTAGTTCAAGCGTTAGAAGATTTAAAAAAATCCTTAAAAGATGTTGTTATTGAAAAAAATAATACATCTGTTGAGGAAGAAATAGATTTATCGGATAAAATTATTATCAAAAGTCCAATTGTTGGAACTGCATATCTTGCAGCAGAACCAGGTGGTAAAAAATTTGTTGAAGTTGGAAAAAAAATTAAAAAAGGAGATACTGTTATGATCATAGAAGCAATGAAAACCATGAATCATGTTCCTTCAACTTCAGATGGTGTTGTTAAAGAAATTTGTGTTGAAGATGGTCAACCAGTTGAATTCGACCAGAAAATTATAATTCTTGAGTAATGTTTAAAAAAATATTAGTTGCCAATAGAGGAGAGATTGCTGTTAGAGTGATTAGAGCATGCAAAGAATGGGGTATCTCCACTGTAGCAATTCACTCTGATGTTGATAGAGAAAGTATGCATGTAAGACTTGCAGATGAAAGTGTATGTGTAGGAACTCATCAGCCAATAAATAGTTATTTAAATATTCCAGCTATAATGTCTGCTATTGAACTTACAAATGCAGAAGCTGTTCATCCTGGTTATGGTTTCTTGTCAGAAAATCCAGAGTTTGCAAAAATTTTAGAAGATTACAAAATTAAATTTATTGGACCATCTTCAAAATTAATTCAAATGATGGGTGACAAAATACAAGCAAAAAAAATAGCTAAAGAATATGGTCTTCCTGTTATTGAAGGTTCAGAAGGAGGAGTTAAAGATAAAAAGTATGCGAAAGAAATTTGTAAAAAGATTGGTTTTCCTGTTCTAATAAAAGCTGCTGCAGGTGGAGGAGGAAAAGGAATGAAAATAGTTTACAAAGAATCTGAATTTGATGATTTATTTGCTACTGCAAAAACAGAAGCGCAAAAATATTTTGGTAATGACGAAGTTTATATAGAAAAATTTTTTCAAAATCCTAGACATATTGAAGTTCAAATTTTATCAGGAAAAAATAGAACTGTTCATTTGCATGAAAGAGATTGCTCTGTTCAAAGAAGACATCAAAAATTGATTGAAGAAACACCTAGCCCTATTCTAAATGAAAATATAAGAAAAGACTTATTTGAAAAAACAGTAAATATGGTCAGCAAAATTGGATACGAAGGAGCTGGTACAGTTGAATTTATTTATGAAAATGAAAAATTTTATTTTCTTGAAATGAATACTAGGGTTCAAGTTGAGCATCCAGTATCAGAAATGGTTACTGGTATTGATATTATCAAGGAACAAATAAATATTGCTTTTACAGGTAATACTGCGTTGAACCAATCAGATATAAATCCAAGAGGTCATGCAATAGAATGTAGGATAAATGCGGAAGACCCCAGCAAAAATTTTCAGCCTTCACCTGGAAAAATTAATATGTGTCATCAACCTTCTGGTTTTAGAACTAGAGTTGATGGAGCAATATATCAAGGATATAAAATAACTCCATATTACGACAGCATGGTTTGTAAATTGATTTGTCATGGAAGAAATAGAACTGAAGCTATTCAAAGAATGAAAAGATCTTTGGACGAATTTGTAATTGAGGGAATTACAACAACTATAGAATTACATAAAAAGCTACTTGATCATCCAAAATTTATTGATTCAAATTTTAATGTATCTTGGTTAGATAATGAAAAAATAATCTAATAGCACTTAGTCAGCCATATATCATAAACAGGGTGATCAAATAAACTTATTGAAGGGCTTGATGAAAAGGTCCATCCATTAAAAACAAATACTTTATCATTATTTTTTAGCGTCACGTCCTGCACTTGTAAATAAGCTGTAATTTCTGGATCGTCATCAAATTCAGAATTTTTGCATTTTAAAATCTTAATAATTAAATTCTCAAATTTAGTTTCTTGTTGAATATTTAATTTAAGCTGACTTGTTTTTGAACTTACTTTATCTAAAATTTTAATCTCTACAAAACCTTCGTCACTTAAAGATAATTTGATACTAAATAATAATATAAAAAAAATATAGTAAATAAGTTTAAATATTTTAGTTTTTCCAAGACTTATATTTTTTTTTAATTGCATCTTTGTTATCTTTTGGGCTGTACGCTTCATCTGATCCTGTAAGGTTGGGTTTGTGAGGTTTTTGCCATTCAAATTTTTTTAATTCGTGACTATTTTCAATTTTATTAGATGTAAAATGCATCCAAGAATACCACTCACTTGAAATTTTTGAAGCGTCAACTTCACCATTATAAATTACAAATCTTTTTCCTTTTTTTGTTTGATAATATTTATTTCCAAAATTGTCCTCTCCTACAAACTTTCCAAAAAAAAATATTGTAATTCTGGTTCCTAAAGTTTGATGATTCCACCAAGTGAAAACTTCTTTAAAGATTGTCAACATAAATTTTTAAAAAATTATTCAATTTAAAATTGTATAAAATAAATTAGACTAAAATTTTAATTTGTATATACAATTATGTAATAAGACTCAAAAAATATTATTTAAGGAAAAATATGGCCAAATACCTTGTTGAAACATACTACAATTGTACATTTAAAGTTAGTCATTATTTAGATGAAATTAATGACACTGAAATAAAGAAATTAGAAAAAAGAGACGACGGTAAATTTGAAATTATAGATGTAAAGCTCGATAATAGAAAAACTAAAAGTCTAGATAAAGTCAATAAGGTTTCAAAAATTAACGAACAAGAAGTTCATAAAATAGACCTAGCTTCTGAAACTAAATCTAATTCTATAATAAATTCTTTCACATCAAAGAAAAATATTAATGATAATAATAAAAGATTTAGTATGCCCGATAGAAGAAAAGGTTATATACAAAAAGCAACTATAGGTGATCATAAAGTTTACCTTCATACTGGAGAATATGAAGATGGTAAAATAGGAGAAATTTTTATTGATACAAGTAAAGAAGGAGAGTTAGTTAAAGCTTTAATGAACAATTTTGCTATCGCTATCTCGCTTGGTTTACAATATGGAGTTCCTTTAGATGAATTTGTAAGTGCTTATGTTGGTACGAAGTTTGAACCATCTGGAAAAGTTCATGGAAATGATAGAATTTTAAGCGCAACATCAATTCTTGATTATATATTTAGGGAATTGGCAATTTCTTATTTAAATAGAGAAGATCTAGCACATACACCATCCATTGGATCCAGTGAAAAACTAACTGATGACAAATCGGAGGAAATAAATGAAGACCAAAACCAACTTTTAAAAATTGTTAAAGATATATCTAGCAAAGGATTTTTAAGAAGTAACTATAAAAAAAAATTAGTAGATTTGTCAGATATAAGAATTAATTTGAAAGGGAAAAAATAATTATTTATTTTTTTTTATCAATAGATTTAACTCTTTTAATTGTTCATCATTAACCTCTGAAGGTGCATTCATCATTAAATCCTGAGCGTTTTGATTCATCGGAAACATTGTAACTTCTCTTATATTTTTTTCTCCTGCTAACAGCATTATTATTCTATCGATACCAGGAGCTATACCTCCATGAGGTGGAGCACCAAAACTTAAGGCATTGATCATTCCACTAAACTTTAAATCTACAGTTTTTTTATCATATCCGGCAACCAAAAATAATTTATACATTAATTCGGGTATGTGATTTCTAATTGCTCCAGACGATAGCTCAATACCGTTACAAACTATATCATATTGATAAGCTTTGATTTCTAGTGGCTTAGAGAAATCTAAATTCTTTATGTTGCCTTGTGGCATTGAAAAAGGATTATGACTAAAAATAATTCTTTTTGTTTTTTCATCTTCTTCAAACATTGGATAATCAACAATCCAACAAAATGCAAAAGAATCATTATTTATTAATTTTAATTCATTTGCTATTTTATCTCTTGCTAAAGAAAGTATTTTTTCTACTTCTGATTTTTTTCCACATGCCAAAAAAATACTATCGCCTACATCTGCATTTGATATTTTCATAATTTCACTTAATGAATCTGGGCTAAAAAATTTACCAACTGGTCCCTTACCTTTAATTTCAGAATCTTTTTCAATAGTAAAATATGCTAATCCAGAAGCTCCCTGCTCTTTAGCCCATTTATCTATACCATCAAAAAAACTTCTTGGTTTATCTTTGGTATTTTTTGTAATAATTCCTCTAACAATTGATCCTTTGTTTACAAGTTTCTTAAATATATCAAAACTTACATCTTTTCTTTTAAATATTTCTGTAAGGTCATTTATGATCAAAGGATTTCTCAAATCAGGTTTGTCGGTTCCATATTTTAACATTGTTTCCTCAAAAGTAATTTTTGGAAATTTTTCATATAATATTTTTTTATTTGAAAATTTTTTAAAAACACTAATCATCAGTTTTTCTACAACTTCAAATATATCTTCTTGTTCTACAAAAGACATCTCAAGATCTAGTTGATAAAATTCTCCAGGACTTCTATCAGCTCTAGCATCTTCATCCCTAAAACATGGTGCAATTTGAAAATATCTATCAAAACCTGAAACCATTATCAGCTGTTTAAATTGCTGTGGTGCTTGTGGTAAAGCATAGAACTTTCCTGGATTTAATCTACTTGGCACAAGAAAATCCCTAGCTCCCTCAGGACTTGAAGAAGTTAAGATTGGTGTTTGAAATTCTAAAAAACCAAGTTTTTGCATTTCGTTTCTAATAAAAGAAATAACTTTTGATCTAAGAATTATATTGTGATGAATTTTTTTTCTTCTTAAATCAAGAAATCTATATTTTAACCTAATTTCTTCAGAATATTCTTGATCAGAAAAGATAGGTAATGGTAATTCTTTAGTTTTACCAAGCACTTCAAATGAAACTATTGAAACTTCTATTTCTCCTGTATTAAGTTCTTTATTAATTGTTTCTTTACTTCTTAATATAACTTTTCCTTCAACTTTTATAACAGTTTCTAAGGCAAGTTTTTCAATTTCTTTAAACTGTGAATGACTATTTTCTATAACACACTGAGTGATTCCATAATTATCTCTTAAGTCTAAAAACAAAAGATTGCCATGATCTCTTTTCTTATTTATCCATCCACTTAAAGAAATTTTCTTATCTTTTTCGTTGATGGTTAATTCCCCGCAATTATGGCTTCTATATTTGTTCAAAATTACCTACAAAATTTCCTTAATTATTTTAAAATCAATTGCTTTCTTTTTTTTTAAACTAAGTTCATCAACTTTATATATAAATTCCTCAATTTTACCATATGATCTGTCAATCCTTTTAATTATATAATCAATAAGTTTTTTATCGATTAGAATTTGTCTGTCTGAAAAACTTTTTAATATGATTGCAAACATTAGTTCATCATCGGGGTTATCAATTTTTGCAAATAGACAATTTTTGATCTAGATTTCAAATCATTCAGTTCATAATTAATTTCATTAATTGGAGTTCTAGAGTTTATAATTAAATATTTGTTATCTTGATCTACTAGATTAAATATTGAATACATTAATTTTTCATCACATTTGTTTTTGTAATCATCAATTATAATATTTTCATATAATTTAAATTTTTTGAAAACAGCATCGTTAATTTCTTCTTCTTTAATTTTAATTCCCTTATTCTTATTTATAAAAATATTTGCAAGATGTGTTTTTCCACAAAATTTTTCGCCAAATATGTTTAAAATATTTTTTTCCCACATTGGCCATTTTTCTATCAATTTAAATGCATAATAATTACTTTCACTTACATAAAAATCATTATAATTAAAATTTTGTTTATATTTAAAATTTAATAGTAGTTGATTCAAATCTTTCACTCTACTCTCCAGATTGGATTACTTGTATTTAATATTATATTACTATTCGTAAATTCATTAATGAACTTGTCTGGAGTACTATTATAAATTATTTTATAAATTATTTCTTCGCTCGAAAAACTATCTATATAGTAATTTGAAACTAAATCTAATTCATAAAGTTTTTTATCAAGTTTCTTTATCAATATATAATCTTTAGATTTTACTGATAGAGTAATTGGTAGTTTAATTGAAGCATTTATAATATTTAACTTTTTCCACTGTATCTCAAATTCATTTTTCAAATCTTTAATAATATTTTCATGTGAATAGTTTTCATTCCAATTAAATTTTTTATTCGATATTATTAATTTATTATTTAAATAAATTTTCATTAATGCGTTAATATTATTTTCTTCTTGAAATAAGATAAGTATTATGTGATCGTTAATTGCGTATTTTTTGACAATTTCATTAAAATCATACTGTTCTATATTGTTTATATTTTTCTTTATTAGTCTAATATCCTCTATATCTTCATTTGGTAAAATATAATTTAAGAGATAGTGTTTTTCATTGAAAGCATTCCAGCTTTCAAAAAAAATATTTTCAGAAAATAATAGTAATTGATTTTTTTTATTATTAATTAATATCGGAATTAAAAGTAAATCTTTCTCATTTGGTATCGATGGAAAAATATTATTTCTTTCTAAATATTTAAATAATTGTTTTTTATTAAATTCTACTTCAAATTTTGAAATATATTTATTATCGATAAATTTCTCATCCACAATTGAAAATGATTCGATCAAACTATAAATATTTTTTATATTAATTAAACTATTTAATTCTTCTTCTTTTAAAGTAGTTATTCTCAATATAAGTTCCTCAAAAGCTTTCTCAAAAGCTACATTGATTACTTTTTCTTTATTAAAATTATTGTCGTATGGTTTTGATATTTCTAGATCAACTATCTTGAAAGAATTAGCCAACGCACTAATTGTGGAAAACTTAATAAAAAATATTAAGAAAAATAAAAAAAATATATAAATTGAATTAATAAATTTATATTTATTTTTAATAAAGTTGATCATCAATGAAAAATAATAATCTAACATACGAAAAAAGTGGTGTTAATATTAAAGCTGCAGATAAATTCGTAAATTATATATCTTCAATATCAAAAAAAAGACAAAATAGTAAGAACTTTCAAAATATTGGTGGATTTGGTTCAATAACAAAAATACCAAAAAATATAAAAAATCCTCAACTTGTTGCAAGCACAGATGGTGTTGGAACTAAAATTGAAATAGCAAATGAACTAGATAAGTTTAATACCATTGGCATCGATTTAGTGGCAATGTGTGTAAACGATTTAATTGTCCAAGGAGCTAAACCAATTATTTTTTTAGATTATATTTCAATTAATAAAATCAATTTAAAAAAATTAAAAAAAATTATTATAGGAATAAAAAAAGGTTGTAAGATTTCTAATTGTGAATTAGTTGGCGGTGAGACAGCTGAAATGCCAGGAACTTACTCTAAAGGTAAATTTGATATTGCCGGTTTTTCAGTTGGAATAGTTGATAAAAAAAAGATTCCAGATAAGCAAAAAATTAAAGTAAATGATTTAATCATTGCTATACCTTCAAGTGGAATACATTCAAATGGATTGTCGTTGGTTCGACATATAATAAATAAAAAAAAAATTAAATTAAAAAAAAATAAGTTTTTAAAAAAAGAATTAATTAAACCAACAAAAATTTATGTAAAAGAAATTTTGAAGTTATTTGATAAAAAACTAATTAACGGCTGTGCTCACATCACTGGTGGTGGACTTAAAGATAATATTAAAAGGATTTTACCAGATAATATGAGTGCAAATATTAATTTAGATAAAATAAAACCAAATAAAATTTTTAAATGGATACATAGTCAAGGTGTAACTGATAAAGAAATGATAAAAACTTTTAATTGTGGTGTTGGTTTTTGTATTATTTTAAACTCAAATAAATTTTATAAAATAAAAAAATTTTTTTTAAAAGATTATCAACCATATGTAATTGGTAAAATAAATTATGGAAAAAAGAATGTATATTTAAATGGAAAAATTAAATGGTAAAAAAAAATTAAATGTTTCTGTATTAATATCAGGAAGAGGAACTAATTTAAAATCTTTAATTAATTTTTCTAAAAAAAAATTCCCGAATTAATATAAGTTTAGTTGTTACAAATAATAAGCATGCAAAAGGAATAGATTTTGCAAAAAAAGATAAGATTGAGTTTTTAATAGTAAATTATAAAAATAAAAATAAATCATAAAAAAAAATATTATTGAATTTAAAGAAAAAAAAAATTGATTTAATTTGTCTGGCAGGATTCATGAAAATTTTATCAAAACAATTTGTTAATAAATATAAGGAGAGAATTTTAAATATTCACCCATCATTGTTACCAAAATATAAAGGTTTAAACACACACAAAAGAGTTATTAAAAACAAAGAAAAATATACAGGCTGTACTGTCCATATTGTAAATTCAAAATTAGATGGTGGTAAAAAAATTCTTCAATCTAGGATTAAGGTATTTAAAAATGACAATGAAAAATCTCTAGCTAAAAGACTGTTAAAAGTAGAGAACAAACTATACCCTAAAGCAGTAAAAAAATTTTTGGATACTAATCTTTAAAAAAAAAATCTATTTCAATTTTAGCATTTTCAGTACTATCTGAGCCATGAACTGAATTTTTATCAATTGAAATTCCATATTTCTTTCTGATAGTTCCTTCTTCTGCTTGATTTGGATCGGTTGCTCCCATTAAATCTCTATTAGCAAGCACTGCATTTTCTTTCTCTAAAACCATTACAACAATTGGTCCAGAAGATAAATAAGCACATAAATCATTATAAAATGGTTTTGTTTCATGTACTTTATAAAATTTTTCAGCATCTGATTTTTCAAGTTGTATTTTTTTTTCCTTAACAATTTTAAATCCATTAGCTAAAAAAATATTTTTAATTTCTTTATCTAAGCTTCTCTCTACTGCATCAGGTTTAATTATTGACAATGTGTGTTCTGAATTACTCATAATTATCTTCTATAAATTTATTTAATAATCTTACTCCATAACCCGTAGCTCCTCCTGAATTTAAAGCGCCTGCATATTTGGAAAATGCCATTCCTGCTATATCAAGATGAGCCCAAGGAGTTTTGTTAATAATAAATCTTTGTAAAAATTGTGCTGCAGTTGTTGAACCTGCACCTCCTACATAATTTATATTTTGCATATCTGCATTTTTAGAGTCCATAAGTTTGTCAAAGTTTTTGTGAAGAGGCATTCTCCATAATTTTTCATCAACTCTTTCACCAGCTTCAAGCAATTCTTTTGATAGTTTATCATCGTTAGAAAAAAGCCCCGCATACTCTGAACCCAAAGAAACAATGATTGCACCAGTTAAAGTCGCTAAATCAACCATTAATTTAGGTTTAAATTTTTTTTCAGTGAAAGTTAAAGCATCTGCTAAAACTAATCTACCTTCAGCATCAGTATTTAATACTTCTATAGTTTTTCCACTATAAGATCTTACTATATCACCAGGTCTTTGAGCATTACCACTTACCATATTTTCAACAAGACCTACTGCACCAACTGCATTAATTTTTGCTTTTCTTAATGCTAAAGTTTTCATTAAACCTACTACAGCAGCTGAGCCTGCCATATCGTAAGTCATATCTTCCATAAATCTTGCTGGTTTCAGAGAGTAACCGCCAGTATCAAAACAAACCCCTTTTCCAACAAATGCTAAAGGTTTTGATTTTGATTTATTTCCTTTCCATTCAATAGTTACAAGATAAGAACCTCTGATACTTCCCTGCCCAACTCCCAATAAAGCATTACATCCTAATTTTTTTAATTTTTTTTGATCATAAACTGTTACTTTTAATCCATATTTTCTTAACTTGATTAATCTTTTTGTGTATTCATCTGGATGTAAAATATTTCCTGGTTCTGAAACTAAATCTCTTGTAAAATTTATACCATTTAAAAGTGCATCTAATTTATATTTAGTATTTTTATTAAGTTGATTTTTGTTTTTTAAAATATTTATATTTATTTCTTTTTTATTTTTTTTTGTCTTATACAAATTAAATTCATAAGCTTTTAATTCTACTCCATGAATAAATTCATTAAATTTTATGCTATTTTTAATTGTCGAAAAATTTGATCCCAAGACTAAAACATCATTTACATTATTTTTTTTAATATAATCATAAAAATTGGCTCCCAGTTTTTCTGATTCTAGGCTATCATTTTTTTTATTTATTAAGATCATTATTAATCTTTGATCAAATTCTAGATTCAATGATAAAACTTTGTTTTCGTCTTTTTTTTTATTATTTTTTAAAAATTTAAGTATTTTTTGATTTATTTTATCGTCAAAAATGCCTTTAAAATCAGAAATTTTTGATTCCTTTGCCAAAAAAATTGCTTTATTCTTTGACGAACCATTTTGGTGATCTAAATATTTTATTTTTAAGCTCATTTATATTAAATATAGTATAGGTTGAAACGTATATATGTATCAAAATTATAAATTTCAATGAAAAAATTAATTTTTAGAAATTTTTTTAAAGATATAACTTATTTCTTTATTATAACTTCATTATCCTTGACTCTAATTGTGTGGGTAATTCAAGCAGTAAATTACTTAGATTTTGTATCAGAAGACGGGCATAGCTTTGGGGTATATTTTATGTACTCATTATTATCTTTGCCAAAAATTTTTAGCAAATTAATTTTGTTTGTTTTTTTTATATCTGTATTTTTTACTTTAGCGAAATATGAAGAAAACAATGAAATTTTAATTTTTTGGACTTATGGAATTAAAAAATCTGAATTTTTAAATAAAGTTATCAAATTCTCTTTTTTATATTTTTTGATGAGTGTTGTTTTAAGTGTTTTTTTGGTACCTAAAACTCAAGATATTGCAAAATCCTTTATAAGAGATTCTAATATAGATTATTTTCCATCTTTAATTAAAACACAACATTTTAATGATACCGCAAGTGACTTAACTATTTTTGTCGAGAAAAAAAATAATAAAGGAATAATAAAAAATATTTTTATTAAAGATAACTCTTCTCAAAATTCACAAATTATAAGTGCGAGAAGAGGAATGATGGTAAAAAAAAATGAAGTTTATTATTTAATTTTATATAATGGAAATATTGTTAACTTAAGTAAAAAAAATACAAATGTAATAAAATTTGATAAATCAGAATTCAATTTATCTAAATACGGTACAAGATCTACAATATTTCCTAAGATACAAGAGACTAGTTCAATAAAATTAATTGATTGCCTTAACACATTTTTTAAAAAAAATATAAGCTATGAGGAAGGTAAATTTAGATGCAATCAAAGCTCTATAGATGCTGTTTTTAAGGAAATATATAAAAGATTAATTTTACCTTTTTATATTATTCTAATTGGATTTATTACTGGTTGTCTTGTAATAAAGTCAAAATCTAAAATTAACTTTTCTAAATTTAAAATTTTTATATTTTTTTCTGGATTTATTTTGATCGTTTTTTCTGAGGGCTCAAGTAGTATATTAAATTATTTCAATTTATATAAATCTTCAATAGTCTTTATGCCATTTATGTTAATTTTGTTTTTATATTTTATAATCATTTACAATAAAAAGGTACAATCTTAATGAAATTAAAAATTTATAAATCATATATTTTAAAAACATATCTATATTATTTTATGGTTATAAGTTTTATTTTTTTTACGCTGAGTTTCTTTTTGAACATATTGGAAGAAATAATTTTTCTAGAAAAATTTGATGTAAGTATTTTTTATCCTTTTTTATTAACTTTTTTAAATACTCCATCGATTCTATTTGAAATATTCCCATTTATTTTTTTAATAACATCTCAATTATTTTTTATTCGTCTTCACGAAATGGAGGAATTAAATTTGTTAAAAATTTCAGGAATTAATAACTTTTCATTACTAAAATCAGTAATTTTTATTTCATTAATTTTAGGAGTGTTTATTACAATTTTCTTTTATACAGTTTCATCGAACTTAAAATATAATTATTTAACAATTAAAAATAAATTCACTAATGACAATAAGTATCTAGCTGCAATAAATGATAATGGCTTATGGATTAAGGATGAATTTGAAAATAACAGATATGTAATAAATGCTGATGAATTTACAAACAATATATTAAAAAATGTCACAATAAATCAGTTAGATGAAGAATTTAACTTAATAAGCATAATAATTTCTGATGAAGCAAATATAGAAAATAATGAGTGGAAATTAAAAAATGTAAAAATTTTTTATTCTGATGGAAAAAAGGAAAAATTAGAAAAACTTAAAGTAAATACCAATTTTAATAGAGAAAAATTAAATAGTATTTTTTCTAATTTAACTTCTCTTAATATAATACAATTAATAAATTTAACTGATGACTATAAAAAGCTTGGGTTATCTAATGTTGAAATTAAATCGCACTTATATAAATTATATTTATTTCCATTATTTGTTTCTATAATGGCATTAATTGGCTCAATTTTAATGTTAAACTTTAAATACAAAAAATCAAAGTTTTTTAATTTATCGATAGGGATTTTGTTCTCTGTAATAATTTATTATATAAATTATTTTTTTAATTTATTGGGTATTACTGAAAAAACCTCTCTAATGTTATCAATTATATCTCCATTGATTGTATTAATTTTATTTTGCTTTATTTTTATTATTAGAATAAATGAAAAATAAAATTTTAACTTTTTTGGTAGTATTTTTAGCTTTCTGCAATCCAATAACCTATGCAGAAGAATTTATAATTGAATCATCTGAAATTAAGATATTGGATAAAGGTAATATTACTCGGGCTACTAATGGGGTAAAAATAACTTCTAATGATGGTGTTGAAATTACAGGAGTAGAATTAGTATATGATAAAAAAAATTCAATTTTAAAAATCTTTGGCAATGTTGTTTTAAATGATAAAAAAAATAATATTATTACTAAAGGAGATGAATATATCTATTCAAGAAATGAAGAAAAAATTAAAATCTTTGGCAATGTTGTTTTAAATGATAAAAAAAATAATATTATTACTAAAGGAGATGAATATATCTATTCAAGAAATGAAGAAAAAATTTCATCTGTTGGAAAATCAAAATTAAATATAAAAAATGCATATTATTTAGAAGGAGATGATTTAATTTATGAAAGAAAAAACTTAAAAATATATTCTCAGAAAAAATCTGAAATTAAAGATTTAAATAATAATGTATTTATTGTTGATCAATTTAAATTCGATATAAAAAATAATAACCTCAAAGCTAAAAATCTATCCTTATTAGATAATGAAAATAATAAATATAATTTAGATTTTGCCATAGTTGATTTAAATGAAAAAAAATTTCTAGGTTCAGATATTTTTATTGATTTTAATGATTCTTTGTTTGGAAATAATCAAAATGACCCAAGATTAAATGCAAATAGTTTAATTTCTGAAGGAAGTGAGACAAGACTATATAAGGGTAACTTTACAACATGTAACCAAAAAAAAGACAAATGTCCTCCGTGGGCAATATATGCAGAAGAAGTAATTCATAAGAAAAAAGAAAAAAAAATTGAATATAAGAATGCTTGGTTGAAAGTTTATGATAAACCAATTTTATATTTTCCATATTTTTTTCATCCTGATCCAACTGTAAATAGACAATCAGGTTTTTTAATGCCATCATTTCAAAATTCAAATAACTCAGGTGCATCATTACAAATACCTTATTATAAAGTAATATCAGAACGAAAAGATATTACTTTTTTTCCAAGATTATTTTTTGACAATGAAGTTTTGCTTCAAACAGAATACAGGCAAGCTAACAAAAACTCTGATTTAGTTTTAGACTTTAGTTTTAATAATGATGGATCTAGTACTAAAAACCACTTTTTTTTAGATCTTGAGTCTAATAAGGAGAATAAAAAAATTAACTTCCATATAGAAAGTGTTTCTAATGACACTTATTTAAAAGCAAACAATATAAAATCCTCAATTAATAATGATGTTTCTTTGCTTCATTCCTACTTAAACTACAACTCAACTACAAGTGACAGTGTATTAGAGATAAGTTTTGATGCTTATGAAGATTTAAATAAAAAAAAGACAGATAGATTTGAATATATATCACCAAATTTTGATTATGAAAAAAAACTAAATGGCAATGATTTATCAGCTAAAGGTGAACTAGTATTTAATACTAGAGGCTTTAATAAAAATTATAATACCAATTCTGATGAAGTTGTTTTGATAAATGATTTACAATATTTATCTTTTTCATCAATAAGTTCTTATATAGATGGTTTACAAAACAACTATAAGTTTTTATTAAGAAATTTAAATTCAAATACTCAAAACTCAGAAAATTTTAAAGACGGTGATGATCAGCAACTGTTATCAACTTTCATTTTTGAGTCAAATCTTCCGTTAAAAAAAGAAAATCAAAAATTTAATAATTATCTTATTCCAAAAATTTCAGCTAGATATAGTCCTAATCAAACTAAAAATAATTCTAATTTAAATCAAGCAATTACTTACGAAAATATTTTTTCTATAGATAGAATTGATGATAGTGCAGTTGAAGGAGGTGAGTCACTTACTTTGGGAATGGAATATTCATCAAAGCATAAATCTGGCGATGATTTTATTAATCTTTCATTTGCAAATATTTTTAGACTAAATGAAAATCCTGACTTACCAAAGATACATGGCATTTCAAAAAAAAGGTCAGATATAATCGGAAAACTTGACTTTATTCCATCTAAGTTTTTTGATTTAAATTATCAATTTTCTTTAGATGAAAACTTAAAATCATCTAATTATGATTTGGTTAAAGCAAATTTTTACATAAATAATTTTGTTACATCATTTGAATATTTGGAAGAAGACAATTACTTAAATGAAGATAGCTACATTACCAATAAATCAAAATTTAATTTTAACGATAATTATTCTATTACATTTGAAACATCGAAAAATTTAGATCAAAATATTACTGATTATTATAATTTAATATACGAATATGAAAATGACTGTTTAACTGCAGCAATTGAATATAACAAAAGTTACTATTCTGATGGAAGTTTTAAACCTGAAGAAAATATACTATTTTCAATAAAAATTATACCATTTGGAAAAATTAATAGTCCATCATTAAATAAAAAATGAAAAATAAGAAATTAAATAAAATTTTAGCCATAATAATATTATTTTTTTTATTAACAAATTATGTGCAGACAGAAAATAAAATTATAATAAAGTATCAGATTGAAAATGAAATCTTAACAAATATAGATTTATTAAATGAAGAAAAATATCTATTAGCATTAAATAATAGTTTACAAAATATACCAAAAAACCAGCTTAGAGAAATATCAGAAGATTCTCTTATAAGAGAAAAAATAAAAAAAATTGAATTATCTAAATATTATGATTTTAGTAGGGAAAGCAAATATGCTGATCAATTATTAAAAGATTTTTATAAAAGATTAAATTTTAATAATGAAAATCAACTAAAACTATATTTAGAAAAATATAATCTTGATTTAGAAAATATAAAGGAAAAATTAAAAATCGAATCTTTATGGAATGAATTAATTTATAAAAAATTCAACGACCAAGTAAACATTAATGAAGAAAGATTAAAGAAAAAATTAATATCTCAAAAAAACATAATAAATGAATATAGTCTTAGTGAAATACTTTTTGAAATTAAAAATAATGAAAAACTGGACAGTAAATATGAATTAATATTACAAAATATTATCGATTCAGGATTTAAAAATGCAGCAAATATTTTTAGTATAAGCAATAGTTCAAAATTTGGTGGAAATTTAGGATGGATAAATGAAACTCAGCTTAACGAAAGTTTATTAGAACAAATAAATTTATTAAAAATAAACCAATTAACAAAACCAATGCAAGTAACAAATGGATATTTAATAATTAAATTAAATGATAAAAGAGAAAAAAAATTAAAAATTGATTTTAATGAAACCTTAAAAAAAATGATTGTAGAAGAAAAAAATAGGCAACTTAATCAATTTTCATTAATTTATTTTAATAAAATTAAGCAAAATATATTTATTAGTGAAAAATAATTCTTTATTAATAGTTCTTGGAGAGCCAAACAGTATTTTTTTAGAAATATTTTTTAAATCTTACAATAAATGTATAAAAAAATTTAAAAAACCAATAATTTTAATTGGGTCAGTTTCATTGCTAAGAGCTCAAATGAGTTCTCTTGGATACTCATTTAAAATCAAAAAAATAAATTTATTTAATGTAAAAAATTTAAATTTAAATAATAAATGTATTAATATTATTAATGTAAACTACAGTTTTAAAAAAACTTTTGATAAAATTTCTTATAAGTCAAGTTTATATATTAATAACTGTTTTAATATTGCGTTAAAACTATTAGGTTCAAATGATAATTTTTTTTTAATAAATGGTCCAATTTCCAAAAAACATTTTCTTAAAAAAAAATATTTAGGAATTACCGAATATTTAGGAAATAAAACAAAAATTAAAAAAAAACCTACCATGCTAATATACAATCCTACTTTCTCAGTTTGCCCAATAACAACCCATGTTCCAATTAGTAAAGTAAGTAAAAATTTATCAAGAAAAATTATTATAAATGATATTTTAAATATAAATGAATTTTATAAAAAAAAATTAAAAAAAATTCCTAAATTTGCAGTTTTAGGATTAAATCCTCATTGTGAGTCAATTTTAAACTTTAGTGAAGAAAATAGGATAATAAAACCATCAATAAAATATTTGAGTAATAAAAAAATTAAAATTGATGGCCCATTTTCTGCTGATACTTTTTTTTCAAAATATAATCTTAAAAAGTACGATGTAGCAGTAGGAATGTATCATGACCAAGTACTTACACCAATGAAAACTATATTTGGTTTTGATGCTATAAATTTAACAATAGGTCTTCCTTTTTTAAGAGTTTCTCCAGATCATGGAACAAACAATTCTATGATAGGAATGAATAAATCAAACCCACAATCATTAATTTCTTCAATTAATTTTTTTAAAAAAATTAAATGATAATAAAAAATCCTAAAAAAAGTTTAGGACAAAATTTTTTAACAGATAAAAATATTATTGATATTATAGTAAGAAATGGTTGTATAAATGAAAAGGATGTAGTCCTTGAAATAGGTCCTGGAACAGGAAGCCTTACTGAGAGAATATTGTCTCTAAAACCGTTAAAATTATTTGCCATTGAAAAAGATAAGACTCTTATAATGAAACTTAATGAAAAATTTAAAGATAAAATTAATTTAATTAATGAGGACATACTAAAAGTTGATGAAAAAGTTTTTTGCAAAGAGCCTATGATTGTTTTTGGAAATTTGCCCTATAATATTTCAACTCAGATTTTGGTTAAATGGATAAGATTAAATAACTTAAACAAAAATTTCAAAAAGTTCATTTTAATGTTTCAAAAAGAAGTTGCTGAAAGAATAATTGCAACAACTAATAATAAGAAATATGGGAGATTATCAATATTAGCTTCTTGGAAAATGAATGTAAAAAAAGTATTAGAAGTTTCACCTAAGTCTTTTTATCCTGTGCCAAAGGTTAAAAGTACAGTTTTACTTATGGAGCCAAAAAAGGACTTTTTTCCAATAAAAAATCCAAAAAATTTAGAACATATAACAAATGTTTTTTTTAACCAAAGAAGAAAAATGGTTAAACATCCTTTAAAAATTCTTTTTAAAAATAGCGAAAAAATCTCAAAAAAACTTAATATTAACATTAATGATAGACCTCAAAATCTGTCACCACTAAAATATCTTGAATTATGCAAAGAATATGAAAATTTAACTTTTTAATTTTTCGATATGAGAATAAATTTTATCTTTGTCAAAATTATAGTTTAGATTTTTAATTTTTTTATCGATTAATTCAACTATTTCTAAATAACATTTTTGGAAATCATCATTGATAACGACAAAATCATAATTTTTCCAATGATTAATATCTTCATTAAACTGTTTCATTCGCTGCTCTACTATATTTTTATCTTTCATATCTCTATTTTTTAGTCTGTTAAATAGTTCAGTTTTACTTGGTGGAAGAATAAAAAATGAAATTAATTTATAATTTAATTTTTGTTTTTTTATCTGTTCTGTACCCTGCCAATCAATATCAAAAATTACGTTCTTTCCGTTTGTTAGATTTTCTATTACTTTGCTTTTTGAGGAACCATAAAAATTTTCAAAAACTTTTGCATACTCTAAAAATTCTTGTTTTCTTATTAAATTTGCAAACTCTTTTTCGTTAATAAAATAATAATCTTCACCATATTTTTCATTGCTTCTTGGTTTTCTTGTTGTATGAGATATAGAGATTTTAAAATTATTGTCTTTAGCAATTTTTTTAACAAGAGTTGTTTTTCCAGCTCCAGACGGCGATGACAATATAACAATTATCCCGTCTTTTTTTAAAGACATTTTAAATTTGGTTTTTTAATTTGCTTTACTTTCAATAAATTTTACAGCATCGCCTACCGTAAGAATTTTTTCTGCTTCACTATCTGAAATTTCAGAACCGAATTCTTCTTCAAAAGCCATAACTAGTTCTACAGTATCTAAACTATCTGCGCCTAAATCATCAATAAAACTTGATTCCTCTGTGACCTTTGCTTCTTCAATTCCTAAATGATCTGCAACTATTTTTTTTACCTTACTTGAAATATCATCTGACATATAAATCCTTTGTGTTTAGTCGTTAATAATTTATTAAAAGCTTTTGTCAAGCCATATACATGCCTCCATTAACATGTATAGTTTCGCCAGTAATATAAGAAGATTCATCGGAAGATAAAAAAGCGACTGAATTAGCCACATCTTCACCATTTCCTAATCTTGCCATTGGTATTCTGGAAGTTAAAACAGCTTTAACACTTTCAATAATATTATCTGTCATTCTTGATTGAATAAATCCAGGTGAAACACAATTAAGTGTAATATTTTTTTTTGCATATTCTATTGCCAATGATTTAGTCATACCTATGATTCCTGCTTTTGAAGCAGCATAATTTGATTGCCCTAAGTTTCCAGTATGTCCAACTACTGAAGTAATATTAACTATTCTTCCATATTTATTTTTTAACATTTTTTTTATTGCATATTTACTTAATAAAAAAGTTGAAGTTAAATTAATATCAATTACTTTTTTCCACTCACTATCTTTCATTCTTAAAGATAAATTATCTACATTTGTTCCAGCATTATTTATTAGAATATCTAATCCAGTCAGTTGTGTAGAAACATTATCTATAAACTCTTCAATTTTAGAATGTTCCGCAATATCAAATTTTATAACATTTAGATTTGGAAAATCTTTTTTTAGCAAATCTAGCTTTTCTACATTTGTTCCAGTAGCCAAAACATTTCCTTCAAGAGAAATAAATTTTTTTACAATTTCTCTTCCAATTCCTCCTGTGGCTCCTGTTACTAATATTTTTTTATTTTTAAAATTAATCATTCAAATTTATATCTTTTAAATCTTCAAGTTTATTTATGCTATTAACATTAATTGTTTTATCTATTCTTTTTACTAAACCAGATAATACTTTTCCAGGCCCAATTTCAATAAAATTTGTAATACCATTTTTTATCATATAAATTACACTTTCTCTCCAGCGAACTGGGCTTTCTATTTGCTTAATAAGCAAATCTTTTATTTTATCTATGTCTTTGGATTCTGATCCAGTTACATTTGAAATAATAGTATTTTTTGGTTTTGTAAAATTTGTATTATTGATTTTATCACTCATTATAGAGGTTGCTTTATTCATTAATTTACAATGAAATGGCGCACTAACAGGAAGTTTTATATTTTTAATTCTTCTTTCTTTTAAAGTTAAAACAAATTTATCTATCTCATTATTAAGTCCACTCAAAACTATTTGTCCATTTGAATTATCATTTGCAATATAGCATTTAAAATTTTTTTCGTTTTCCTCTAACAAATTATTTATTTCCTTTATATCTGTACCTAAAACAGCTATCATGCCTCCAGTGCCTTTAGGAACTGCACTTTGCATTGCTTTGCCTCTTTGGTTTAAAAGTTTTATTGCATTTCTAAAATCTAATGAACCACTTGTTGCTAAAGCTGAATACTCACCAAGAGAATGGCCAGCAAAATATTTTGCATTTAATAAGTTAATGTCGCTTTCTTTTTTAATCATTTCAAATATTGAATAACTTGTTAAAAATATTGCTGGCTGGGTATTTTCAGTTAAATCTAATTTCTCTTTAGGACCTTCTAATATTATTTTACCAATTGAATATCCCAATGCATCATCTGCCTGTTTGAACAAGTCTTTAACATATGGGAAATTATCATACAGCTCTTTGATCATACCCACTGTTTGTGAACCTTGACCGGGAAATATTACTGAAAACATAGATAAAATTATTAAAATTTAATGTTTTTTGTGTTGTAATTGAAATTTTATAATTGTATATCCCTTTTTTTACAACTTTAAATTATGAACTTTTACGAACATACAATTATTGCTAGACAAGATAGTAGCTCAGCTCAACTTAAGCAAATTCAAGAGAAATATACTAATTTGGTAAATAAAAATGATGGAAAGATAGTAAAAACAGAAAATTGGGGTCTTTTAAATTTATCTTATTTAATAAAAAAAAATAAGAAAGGTAATTATATTCATTTTAAAATTGAAGGTAGCAGCAAAACAATTAGTGAATTAGAAAAGAATGAAAAAATAGACAAAAACCTATTAAGATATTTAACGGTAAAAGTAAAAAAATTAGACTTGAAAACAAATTATTTTGAAAAAAAATATGATGAAACAAAAAAAATAAATTAGATAATGAAAAACTCAAATAAAAAAAAATCGACTCAGAGTAATTTTGCAAAACTAAGTATTTTTCAACCACAAAAATTTAAATTTAAAAAAAAATGTCCACTATCAGTTAAAGGTGCTCCAATAGTTGATTATAAAAATATAAAACTTTTAAGAAAATATATTACAGAAAATGGTAAAATAATGCCCTCTAGAATTACTTCTGTAAGTCAAAAAAAACAAAGAGAATTATCTGTTTCGATAAAAAGAGCGAGAAATTTAGCCTTAATATAATGAAAATAATTTTATTAGAGAATGTTAGAAAAATTGGATCAATTGGAGATGTAATTGATGTTAAAAGAGGTTTCGCTCGAAATTTTTTAATTTCAAAAAAAAAAGCTCTTTTTGCTTCTGAAGAAAATATTAAAGAAGTTGAAAAATTAAGAAATGAACTTTCAAAAAAAGACCAGGAAAAGAAAAAAGAGGCAAAATTAATAAATGAAAAAATTCAAAATAAGGAATATACTGTTATAAAGCTAGCAACTGAAAATAAGGAGCTGTATGGCTCAGTTAAACCAACTGAAATTGCTAGAATTTTATCTGAAGTAGATAAAATTGAAATAAACCCATCCTTAATACAACCTGTTAAAGAAATCAAATCCTTAGGAACATTCAAAGTTGTTTTGAACTTACATCCTGAAGTTCAATCTACAATATCTGTTAAGGTAATATCTGAAGACAATAAATAATTATACAATTTTTTCCCCAACTATTATTTAGTATTGTAATAATTGTCTTATTTAAATACTAGATTGTATGGCTAACAATCTAAATATCATACGAAGTGAAATAAATGAACTTCCTAATAATATAGAAGCAGAGCAATCTGTAATTGGATCAATTCTTGTTTCAAATGAAATATTTGATGAAATCAATATGATTTTAACAAGTAAAAATTTTTATGATCCAATGCACCAGAAAATTTTTAGTGCAGTAGAAAAATTAATTTATAGTGGAATGTTGGCTAATCCAATAACTCTAAAAAATTATTTTGAAAAAGAAAAAGATGAAATAAATGTTCCAGATTATTTAATTAAAATAACTAAATTTTCAGCCTCAAGTAGACAAACGATTGAATACTCAAAACTAATTTATGATTTATTTGTAAAAAGAGAATTAATTAAAATTTCAGAAAATGTAATTGATACAGCTCAATTAAATGATTTAGACAAAGACGGTCAGTCTATTATTGAAAACTTTGAAAAATCACTTTTTGATTTAGCGGAAAAAGGTTCTTTTAGCTCCTCTTTGGTTAAATTTGATGAAGCAATGAAAATGACAATTGAGATGGCATCCAATGCATATAAAAATGATGAAGGTATTGTAGGAGTACCTACAGGCTTAACTGACCTTGATGATAGACTGGGAGGATTGCACAAATCTGATTTATTGATAATTGCTGGTAGACCTTCAATGGGTAAAACTGCACTAGCAACTAATATTGCTTTTAATGCCGCAAAAAAAATACAAGATGATGGTAGAAAATCTACCATTGCTTTTTTTTCTCTAGAAATGTCATCTGAGCAACTTTCAACTAGAATTTTAGCAGAACAGTCAAGAATTAAATCAAATGATATTAGAAGAGGAAGAATTTCTGAAGATCAATTTGATAAATTCATTGAAACCTCTAAAAATATTGCGGAACTCCCTCTTTATATAGATGAGACACCAGCAATAAGTATTGCCGCTTTAAGCAATAGAGCTAGAAGAATTAAGAGACTTTATGGTTTAGATATGGTGGTAGTTGATTATATACAGTTAATGAGAGCTTCTAATTATAAAGATGGAAGAGTTCAAGAAATTTCAGAAATTACTCAAGGTTTGAAAGCATTAGCAAAAGAACTATCTGTTCCTGTATTGGCATTATCTCAACTTTCAAGAGCTGTTGAACAAAGAGATGATAAAAAACCTCAGCTATCTGATTTAAGAGAATCAGGTTCAATAGAACAAGACGCTGATGTTGTTATGTTTGTTTATAGAGAGGCATACTATCTTGAAAGAAAAGAGCCTCAGCCAGCAACTGTTGATCATGCTGAATGGCAATCTAAAATGAATGATATTGCAAATCGTGCTGAAATAATCATTGGCAAACAGCGTCATGGACCTACAGGTAATGTTTTTCTTGAATTTGAAGCTATGTTTACAAGATTTAAAGATATTCCAAATAACTAATTTAAATTATATAAGTTGGTATTAGATGTTTTCACATTTTTACCAAAAAAATATAATTGAAAAACCAAAGATAGTCATTGTAATTTTACTGCTTTGTCTTGTAAGTTTTGGGTTTTTTTCAAAAGATTTTAAATTAGATGCATCTTCAGAAACTTTATTAATTGATGGAGATCCAGATTTAAAATATTTAAAAGAAGTAACTGAAAGATATAATTCTAAAGAATTTCTTGTTTTAACATACTCTCCAAATAAAGAAATAATTTCAGAAAGTTCAATTAATAATTTACTTAGTTTAAAATATAAGATTCAAAGTTTAGATTGGGTTCATAACGTTATTACCATTCTAGATATTCCTCTATTAAATAGCTCTGACGAAACATTGACCGAGAGATTACAAAATTTTAAAACATTAAAAGATGATAGTATCGATAAAAAAAGAGGATTTAATGAAATCTTAAATAGTCCAGTTTTTAGAAACTTTGTAATTAGTGAAGATGGTAAAACAAGTGGAATAATTGTAAATATAAAAGAAAATAAAATCCCTAAAGAATTAATAAATAAAAAAGAATTAGAATTTTATAAAGATAGATTAAAAAAGAAAAATCACCAAAATATTGTTGAAATAAGAGAAATTATAAAATCATATAACAATTCTGCTAAAATACATTTAGGAGGAATTCCAATGATTGCTGATGACATGATGTCTTTTATAAAAAGTGATATTCTTGTATTTGGCACAGGTGTTTTGCTATTTATTGTAGCTACACTATGGTTTGTATTTAAAAAAATAATTTGGATTATAGTCCCAATAAGTAGCTGTATATTTTCAGTTATAATAATGATGGGCTTACTTGGTTTATTAGGTTGGAAAGTTACAGTAATATCCTCAAACTTCATTGCGCTAATGTTAATTTTAACTATGGCAATGAACATACATATGAGCACTAGATTTTTACAACTATTCAAAGAAAAACCAAATCTAAGTAAAAAAGAAATAATTTTAAAAACAACAAGTAAAATGTTTTGGCCAATTCTTTATACAGTTCTTACTACAATTTGTGCATTTCTTTCTTTGATCTTTAGTGAAATTAAACCAATTATAGATTTTGGATGGATGATGACATTAGGTTTGATTGTTTCATTCATTGTTACTTTTAGTTTATTGCCAGCTTTAATTAGTTTTGTTTCAGATGTAAGTGTAAATATTAATGAAAATAGAAACTCAGTTTTTACAAGCCTATTAGGAAAATTTGCAATTAATAATAAAAATTTAATATTTATTATTAGTGTTTTAATATTTTTTATAAGTATTTTAGGAATTTCCCGTCTTGAGGTTGAAAATAGTTTCATAAATTATTTTAGTAAAAATACTGAAATTTATAAAGGTATGAAACTTATAGATGAAAAGCTTGGTGGAACAACGCCGCTTGAAGTCATTATAAAGTTTCCAAAAAAAGATGAAGAAGATGATGATTGGGGAGAAAATGAAACCCAAGAAGATGATTCAAAATATTGGTTCACTAAAGATAAAATAGATAAAATTGATAAAGTTCATAAATATTTGGATAGTTTACCAGCGGTTGGCAAAGTATTGTCTTTTTCCTCTATAATTGAAGTAGCAACACAATTAAATGATGATAAACCTCTTGGTAGTCTTGAAATGGGAGTCCTGTATTCTAAAATTCCCGACTCAATTAGAAAAGAAATAGTAGATCCTTATATTTCAATCGAAGATTCTGAAGCAAGAATTAATTTAAGAATTAAAGATTCAATTGAAGGACTGAGAAGAAATGAATTAATAAATCAAATTAATTATGATTTATCAAATAAAATAGGGCTTAAAAAAGAAGAGTATAAATTGGCAGGTGTGCTTATTTTGTTCAATAACTTACTGCAGAGTTTGTTTAAGTCTCAAATTTTAACTCTTGGTTTTGTTATGATTGGAATATTTGCAATGTTTTTTATTTTATTTAAAAATATTAAATTATCTTTAATTGGTGTTATTCCAAACTTTATTGCAGCCTTTTTCATACTAGGAATTATTGGAATAGCAGAAATTCCTTTAGATATGATGACTATAACTATTGCAGCTATAACAATAGGTATAGCTGTAGATAATAGCATTCACTATATTTATAGATTTAAAGAGGAATATAGTAAAATTAATGACTACAAAAAAACTTTGGAAAAATGTCACTCAACAGTAGGTATTGCAATATTAAATACTTCAATAACTATTATTTTTGGATTTTCAATTTTAGTTTTGTCTAATTTTATACCTACTATATATTTTGGAATATTTACTGGTATTGCTATGTTATTGGCAATGATATCTGTATTAACTTTACTGCCAGCATTGTTGCAAGTATTCCAACCATTTGGGAGCAAATAAATTTTTAATGGAAGATTTTTTAAAAATTTTTGAAAATATTTCTAGTTTTGATTTAATATATATTTTTTTTACAGTACTATCTTTAATCAAATGTTCTAGAAAAGGTTTTTTTTTAAGTTTAATTGCAGCCTCTAAGTGGCTACTGGCATACGTATTAACCCTAATAGTTTTTCCAAGAGTGAAGCCTTTAGCCGAAGGTATAATTGATAATGAATATGTTTTAGATATCATTCTAGGTGTAGGAATTTTTGTTATTATAATTTTTTTAATTTTAATGATTAACAAAGGTATTGGCAAAGCTGTGACATATTCTGGTCTTGGAACATTGGATAAAATATTTGGATTCTTTTTTGGTTTTTTAAGATCTTATATTATTTGCGTATGTATCTTTTCAACTATAAGTATAATTTATAGTCATGATAAGTGGCCTTTGAATTTAGAAAAATCCTTTACCTTTTCATATGTTGAAAAAGGTAGTAATTATTTAATAAAAGAATTTCCAAATGAAGAAAATTACAATGATGCAAAAGATAAAGTTCAAGAACTTTAATCCAAAGATAAAGGAGGAGTGTGGTGTATTTGGTATAAGTAATAATAACGATGCATCTGCTCTTACAGCTTTAGGTTTGCATGCCCTACAACATAGAGGTCAGGAAGGATGTGGTATTGTTACTTTTGATGGAGATCAATACCATTCTGAAAAAAGATTTGGTTTAGTTGGAGATAATTTTAATAAAGAAAAAGTATTAAAAAATTTAACAGGAAATTATGCTATTGGTCATAATAGATATAGCACTACTGGAGGTACTACTTTAAGAAATATTCAGCCTTTTTTTGCGGATACAAACGCTGGGGGAATAAGTATTTCCCATAATGGTAATTTGACTAATGCAATAACATTGAGATCAAGATTAGTTAAAGAAGGTGCTATTTTTTATACTACATCTGATACTGAAACTATTGTTCAGCTAATTGCTAAATCGAAAAGAACTAAAACTATAGATAAAATCATAGATGCATTATTTCAAATACAAGGAGGTTATGCCTTGGTCATGCTAACCCAAAAAAAATTAATAGGAGTTAGGGACCCTTTTGGAATAAGACCACTAGTTATTGGAAAGTTAAAAAACTCACATGTATTAGCATCAGAAACTTGTGCTTTAGATATAATAGGTGCAAAATATTTAAGAGAAGTTGAAAATGGAGAAATTGTTTTGATTGAAGATGATAAGATTGAAAGTATTAAACCATTTCCAAAACAAAAAGTTCGGCCATGTGTATTTGAATATATTTATTTCTCTAGGCCAGATAGTATTTTAAATGATAAAACTGCTTATGAATATAGGAAAAATTTAGGTATTGAACTAGCAAAAGAAGATGACGTTGACGGAGATGTTGTTGTGCCTGTTCCAGATTCAGGAAATGCAGCAGCTTTAGGTTACAGTCAAAAAGCCAATAAAAATTTTGAATTAGGTTTAATTAGGAATCATTATGTTGGAAGAACTTTTATTGAGCCTTCTCAAAAAATTAGAAGTCTTGGTGTTAAGCTTAAATTAAATCCTAATAAAACATCAATAAAAAATAAAAGAATTATTTTAGTAGATGATTCATTGGTTAGAGGAACAACAAGCTATAAAATTGTAAAAATGTTATATGACTCAGGGGCTAAGGAAGTTCATGTAAGAATAGCAAGCCCAGAAATTAGATATCCCGACTTTTATGGGGTTGATACACCTACAAAAAAAGAACTTTTGGCAGCAAATAAAAATAATGATGAAATTTGTAAATATATAGGAGCAAAAAGTTTGAAATACTTGTCAATAAATGGGCTTTATAAAGCTATGGGATTTGAAAATAGAAATAAAGACTATCCTCAATTAACAGATCATTATTTTACTGGTGATTATCCGGTTAAACCAATAGATAATTTGGGTGATGATAAAATTACTCAACTTTCCTTATTAAGTACTGGGTCAAATAATTAGTTATGAATAAAGTAAAATTTACAGAAATGAAACATGGAACAAAAGAAGACTATTTGCTTTTAGATAAACATGAAAAAAAATATATAGAAGAAACCGCTGATAGAATTCTTAAATTTATGTCTGGATTAACAAAAACATTAGAAGGTTATCAAGTTTCAAGATTGGAACATTCGCTTCAAAGCGCAACAAAGGCTTTAAAAGCTGGAGAAGATGAAGAAATTATAGTTGCAGCACTATTGCATGATATTGGAGATGAACTGGCTCCAATGAACCACTCGGAGTATGCTGCAGCAATTTTAAAACCTTATGTTTCAGAAAAAACTCATTGGATAGTTGAAAAGCATGGAGAATTTCAATTATATTATTATGCACATCATTTAGGTGGAGACAGAAACAAAAGAGAGAAATATAAAGACCATAAATACTACCAAGCAACAATCGATTTTTGTGAAAAATACGATCAAGGATCTTTTGATCCTAATTACAAGTCCTTACCATTGGAACATTTTGAACCAATGGTAAGAAGAATATTTTCAAGAAAGCCTTACTCTAATTAAGCTTTTTCTATATAATCTTTTTGATGTTGTGGAATTCTCTCATGAGTTCCAAACAACATATGAGTAGACATATCTTCCCTATATTTACTAGCTGGCACTTTTAAACCAACGGACTCTGCAATTTCTCTAATTAACATTGGATTTGCTCCACAGCAAACACCAAGATAATTTATACCTGCTCCATAGGCCTCTTTTGCAAATTGACCGATTTCATATCTATTGCATTGCATCGGGTCTAATGCTGTAGGAAATGGAGTTTTATGAGGTGTATGGCATGTACATCCATTATTATCAGGTAAATTAAAAAAAGTAGGATGTTCTGCTGTTGTACGATAATTAATCGGCAGAGCAGCAACATGGCATTTTAAAGCTTTTCTAACCTCCTTAATATAAGGCATCATTGTACTAGGGCCTCTAAAGCAATTCATTCCTACTACATCTCCTCCAATTTGTTCAAGCTCTTTGCAAGTATCTACTATTGAAAAACCATCTCTCATAATGTTTTCACCCATAGGCGCAATTGTAATTACACAAGGAAGTCCAGATTGTTTCATTACTTTCAATGCCGTGAAAGCTTCTTCGGCATAATAAAAAGTTTCGCCAATCAATATATCTGCTCCTTCATCAACTGCCCAACCTATCATTTCTTCAAACATTCTTTTGACCTCTTTGTTTTGAGTGGTATCTTTGTTATTCCAAATATTTGAATTTGAAATATTACCAGCCATTAAGTTCGACTCGACTCCTTTTGGTGTATCAAGTGCAACTTTCTTTGCTATTTTTAGTGCTGACCTGTTAAGAGGTTCCAATAATTGTTCTTTACCTATAACTCGCATTTTTTCTCTATGTCCATTATAGGTAAAAGCTTGAACTATATCTGATCCCGCATGTTGAAAATCTTTATGCAAATTTTCTAATGCTTCTGGATGTTCCAAAGAAACCATTGGAACAAATTCACCAGACGACATGTACCCCCTTCTTTCTATTTCAAAAAGAAATCCTTCTGCACATATTACTGGGCCTTGGTTTAATCTTTCAATTAAACCTCTTTTTTTATCTTTACTCATTTACTTCTCCTTTTTAGTGCTTCGACATATGTCAGGTGCACAATTTGGTTAAATACCTAGGTTTTTTTTATTAAAGATAAAAAAAAACCACCTGCTAAATAGGTGGCTCACAAGAAACATCTATTTAGCAGGTTTTTTATAGCGCCCGCAATTCGACTTAAATCAGCGCTTGTAAATAATGTATCATAAGCTAATGATTTTTCAATATAAATTATTATGTTTCAAAAATTATCAAATCAACAAAAGGGATCTCTTTTAGCGTTTATTGGGGTTTTTCTAATCACTCCTGACTCTTTGCTAATTAGATTATCGAACATAGAAACATGGGGAATGTTATTCTATAGAGGAGCAATACCTTTTGTGGT